>JAKPXO010000090.1 GCA_029567505.1 Acidobacteriota bacterium | reverse complement strand
GTCCTTCTCGTCGTTCTTCGTCGAGTCGACCCGCTGCTGGAAGTTGCTGTCGTACTTGATGCCGTACGGCGGGTCGATGTAGATCATCTGGACCTTGCCGCGGAGCCCCTCGTAGTGGAGGAGCGACTCCATGACGTGGAGCGAGTCGCCGCAGATGAGCTTGTTCTTCCACCCTTCCTCGTGGGTGTAGAAGTCGACGCGGCGGTCCTTCTCGCCCTCCCGCAGCTCCCTCTCGAGGTCGGCGAAGAGGAGGCTCTGCCCCTCCTCCTTCTCCTTCAGCGCCGCCTTCCGCGCGCGCTCCACGATCTGGGCGAGGCGCGACTCGGAGACGATCTCGTTCCGCTGGAGCGGAAGGACGGGGACCTCGCGGCGGCTCCTCTTGCCCGCCCAGAAGAGGACGGGGTCGGCGGCCGGGTCCATGTCGAGGACGACGGGCCGGTCGTCCCCTTCGGGGAGCTTTCCGACCTCGATCGCCTTCGACCAGCCGTTGTCCATCGGAAGCGTCACGACGAGGTCTTCCGCGGGGAGGAGGGCGGTGTGGCCCGTCTCGGGCGTCCGCGGCTCGACGACGTCGCCGTAGGTGTAGCGGGTCACCTTTCGCCCGTTCGCCGCCGGCGACGACCTCGTTCCGGCCTTCGCGGCGGCCATGGTCGCCTTCGCCAGGGCGGCGCCCTTCGCCGGCGGCTCGGCGTCCGCGCCGTCGCCCGTGGCTCCCGCGGCGTCGCTCGCGGCGAGGAGCCGCTCGACGAGGACCGACTTCCGCCCGGTCCTGTCGACGCCGACGAGGTCGCAGACCTCCTTGACGGCGTCTTCCCGGAGGGCGTCGAGGAGGACGGCGACGTCGGCCCTTCGGCTGCGCGAAAGCGCCGCGCGCATCGCCTCGACGCTCCTCTTGTCGACGCCGTCGATCTCCCACATCTCGACGAACGCCTTGAGGTCGTCCCTTCCGAGAACGCCGAGGACGGCAGGCTTCAGCTTCATCGGCCCCCCATCGCGCGCCCGGGAAACGGCCCGGGACGGGCTCGTCAAGGTTACATGGTGCGCGCGGTCCGGTGCCGCCCGACCACCGGGGGCGGGACCGATGACGCGATCGAGGGCGCCCCCGTTCGATTCCGGCTTATTCCAGCAGGCCGCGCAGCTCCGTCTCGAGACCCGGCAGCTCGTTGACGACGATGTCCCACACGAGACCGTAATCGACGCCGAAGTAGTCGTGGATCAGCTTGTCGCGGGTGCCCGCCATGAGGCGCCACTCGATCGAGGGGTGCGCCTCGCGGAACGCCGGCGTCAGCTTCTTGGAGGCCTCGCCGACAATCTCGAGGCTCCGGGCGAAGGCCCGTTTCAGGACCTCATCGCCGAGGAAGGCTTCGAGTGTCGTCGCCGAGGCGGCCGTCCGGAGGAAGACGACCTCGTCGAAGATGTGCCGGACGAGGTCACGGTCCGACATCGACGACGCTCCGGGCGATCTCGTCGCGCAGGTAGGGGCTGAGGCCCTCCGGGGTGACGAGCTCGACCTCCCGGCCGAGGAGCTCCTCGAGGAGGAAGACGGCGGACATGAAGCGCCGGTAGCTCTTGGCGCCCGGCTCGAACTCGACGAGCAGGTCGACGTCGCTCTCCCCCGTGGCCTCGTCGCGGGCGAAGGAGCCGAAGAGGCCGAGGCGGCGGACGCCGAGGCCGC
>JAKPXO010000082.1 GCA_029567505.1 Acidobacteriota bacterium | reverse complement strand
TCCCTCGTTCATGAGGGCGTAGGCGCGGGCGAGCGTCACGAGCCGGCGGAGCTCCGGGAGCGGCGCCGGGCTGTCCTCCACGCGGAGGTCGAAGAGCCGGTCCTGCCAGGGGCGCCCCGTCGGAGCGCCGGAGACGACGATGAGCGCGGCGGACTGCTTCCCGCGAATGTCGCCCCCCGCGGCCTCGGCCGCCTCGAGCGCCGCGAGCATCCGCTCGGCGAGGTCTCCCTTCGTCCCCTCGAACGCCTTCGCCATCGCGGGCCAGACCGAGGCGTTCCGCATCATGTTCGCCTGGACGGAGAAGTCCTTCCCGACGTCGTGCCCCGCCGCCTCGACGCAGCGCGCCCCCGTGTGGGCCGCGACGCGCCCCGCGGCGTCGACCATCGCGACCTGCCGCACGTCGCGCCCCGCGTCGGCCGCGAGGAGTCCGGCGAGCGCGTCGGGCGCGCCTCGCCCTGCCTTCAGGAGCGAGAGGCCGAGCGGGCCGTAGCTCGCGTCGACGAACGACTGCGTCGCGACGGCGCCGACGCCGGCTTCCGCCCACGGGACGAGCGCCCCGACGGAGAACCAGTGCGACTGGACCGCGACGCCGAGCTGCCCCGTCGCCGGGTCGCGGGCCACGATCGAGTAGGTGTGGACGGGGCGCGCGGGGACCGGGATCGAGGCCGGGAGGTCCGGCACGCCGAGCTGCGTCAGGACGAACGCCTGGTCGAACGCGGTCTCCTTCAGCCGGTCGTACCGCCCCGAGGAGCCGCCGTGCCCGCCCGCCATGTTCGTCTTCAGCAGGAGCGGATTCGCGTCGGTCTTCAGCGTCCGGAGCTTCGCGACCCACTTCGCCGGCTCCCAGTACATGACCTGGCTGTCGTTGAACGAGGTCTTCACGAGGATCGACGGGTACGCCCCCTTCCTCAGGTTCTCGTAGGGGCTGTACGACCTCATGTAGGCGTACTCGTCCTTCTTCTTCGGATTCCCCCACTCCTCGAACTCGCCGACCGTCAGCGGCAGCGTCTCGTCGAGCATCGTGTTGATGACGTCGACGAACGGCACCTGGAGGATCGCGGCCCGGAAGAGCTCGGGGCGGAGGTTCAGGACGGCGCCGATCAGGAGGCCGCCCGCGCTGCCGCCCTGGATCGCGATCCTCTCCTTCGAGGCGACCTTCGCGGCGACGAGCGCCTCGGCGCACGCGACGAAGTCGGTGAACGTGCTCTTCTTGGAAAGCATCCGGCCCGCTTCGTGCCACTTCTTGCCGAGGTCGCCGCCGCCGCGGACGTGGGCGACGGCGAAGACGACGCCGCGGTCGAGGAGGCTCGGGAGCGCCGGGCTCCACGAGGCGAACGACGGGTAGCCGTAGGCACCGTGGCCCGTGAGGAAGAGCGGGGCCGTGCCGTCGCGCGGGAGGTCCTTCCGGAAGACGACGCTTACCGGGACCTTCGTCCCGTCGGGGGCCGTGGCGAAGATCCGCTCCGACCGGTAGCGCGCCGGGTCGTAGCCGCCCGGGACCTCGGTCTTCTTCAGGACCGTCCGCTCCCGCGTCGCGAGGTCCCAGGCGAAGACGATCGGGGCCGTCGTGAAGGACTGGAACGTGAAGCGGAACGACTTCGTGTCGTACTCGGGGTTCGCCTCGGGAAAGACCGATGCGATCGCCTCGGGGAGCTCGATCGGGTGCGTCTCGCCCGTCGCGAGGTCGCGGACCGCGAGTCGCGGCTGCGCGTCCTGCCGCTCGGAGAGGACGAGGTGCCCCCGGAAGGCCTCGACTCCCGAGACCATCACGCCGTCCCGGCACGGGATGAGCTCCTTCCACGAGGCCTTACCGGGGCTCGCGACCGGCGCCGTCACGACGCGGAAGTCGCGGCAGCCGTCGTTCGTCCGGATGTAGAGGACGTCCCCCGCAGCCTCCACGTCGTACTCGTGGTCCGGCTCGCGAGCCTGGACGACGCGGGGCGCCGCCTCCGGTTCCGCGGCGGGAAGGAGCCTCCACTCGCTCTGCGTGTGGCTGTCGGAGCAGAGGAGGATCCACCGGTCGTCGCGCGAGCGGGAGACCTCGAGCGTGAAGCGCTCGTCCTTCTCCTCGTAGACGAGCGCGTCGGGCCCCGTCGTCCCGACGACGTGTCGGTAGAGGCGGTGAGGCCGCTTCGCGGAGTCCTCGACGACGTAGAAGAGCGTCTTGCCGTCGGCCGCCCAGGCGACGGAGTCGACCCTCTCGACCCGGTCCGAGAGGAGCTTGCCGGTCGTCAGGTCCTTCACGAAGAGGGTGTAGAGGCGGAAGCCGGTCGTGTCGATCGAATAGGCGAGGAGCTTCCCGTCGTCGTTCGGCTCGAAGAGGCCCCGCCCGACGAACGCCTCGCTCTTCGCGACCTCGTTCAGGTCGAGGACGACCTCCTCCTTCGCCTCGAGGCTCCCCGGCTTCCGGCACGAGATCGGGTACTGGAGCCCCTTCTCCGTCCGCGCGTACCACCAGTATCCGCGGTGCCGGTACGGGACCGAGAGGTCCGTCTCCTGGACCCGGCCGACGGCCTCCTCGTAGAGCTTCCTGCGGAGCGCTTCCGACGGCGCCGTGACGGCGTCCGCGTACGCGTTCTCGGCGTCGAGGTACGCCTTCACCTCGGGAGCCTGCTTCTCCCTCAGCCAGGCGTAGTCGTCCACGATCTTCTCGCCGTGGATCTCGATGACCTTCGGGACCTTCCTGGCAACAGGCGGCTTCACCGCGGGAGTTTCCCCTGCCGAAGCCAGGAACGGAACGAGGAGGAGGGAGAGAACGATCGGCCGCGTCGTACGCACCCGAACAGGATAGAGCCGAGCGCGGGGTCAGGTCTTGTAATGTGACTTTCGCGGCCTCGCGAAAGTCACATTACAAGACCTGACCCCAGAGTCCCCACCCCAGAGTCCCCAGAGTCGGGTCCTCCCCCTCGGGTCTCACTTCGTCGTGGCGTGGGCTCCCTTCGCGCGGGCCTTCTCGCGCTCGGCCTTCGCGGCGGCGAGGGCCTGGATCGTCGCGCCGTCGAGCGTGCCGGAGATCGTCACGGCGTTCCGGTCCGAGGCGACCTTGAACTTCCGGATCGCCGAGACGACGTCGGGCTTCTCCTGTGCCCCGATCCGCACCGCCGCGAGGACCCCGCGGAGGGCGTCCTCGAGGAGCTCGCGCGTCTCGGTGTCGTCGCTGTAGCCGGCCCCCGAAAGGCGTACCGAGTCCCCCTTCACCATCAGCTCGAAGGTAAAGGCCGAGACGAGGTTCATCGCGCCGATCACATTCCTCACGGCGCCGTCGTTCCCGGAGATCGTGACCGAGCCCTTCGCCTCGGGGAGTTTCGTCCTGTCGACCAGCAGCCAGCCGGAGGCGTTGCCGTCCACCCGGTCCCGAAGGGCGCCGAGGCCCGCGCCCCGGTCGAACCCGGTGCCGCCGGCGGCGCGGGCGGCGAGGGCCGCCGCGACACCCTCCTCGGACCCGGCAACGAGGAGCCGGTCGCTGACGAAGGCAACCGCCCCGCCGCCCCGCTTCCCGGTCTGCCGGTCGTCCTTCAGGAGGAAGTAGGTCGCGCCGGCGGCCGTCCGGGCCTCGGCGCCGCGGGCGACGGCGGCGGCGGCGAGACGCCGGGGCTCGAACCGCCCCTCGAAAGCGACGAGGGCCCTTCCCGTCCCGCCGTTCGTCGCGGCGAAGACGACGAGGTCGACGTCGTCCACCGGGTGGAGCCGCGCCTCGGAGAGGAACCGCGCCGCGTCGCCGTCGACCGTCGCCCGGTCCATCTCGTCGAAGAAGCGTGCGGCGAGCGGGCTCGTCCGGAGGTCCGAGACGCGGAGCATTCCGGCCGTCACGGCGTCCGCCGGGACGAGGGCGAGCGCGTCGTCGGCCGGACGGACGGCGGCGGCCGGGAGCGCGGTGGCGAGGAGGGACGCCAGGGCGAGGGAGGCGATGCGCTTCATGTTCAGAAGTCCTTTCTCCGGAAGAAGAGGGCCGACAGGGCGAGGGAGACGAGGCCGAAGAGGCCGGTCGTCCCGAAGACGGCGAGGTAGTCGATCTCGACCTTGTGCCTCGAGAGCTGCCCGCCGGAAACGAAGTCGACGGTCGCCTGGGCGAGCTGCCCCGTCTTCGGGAGGACCCAGTAGAAGCCCCGCACGAGAGCGGCCGCCCATTCCGTCGCGAGCGCCGCCTCGATCTGCCTGTGGCCCGAGAGGATCGCGGCGAGGAAGAAGACGGCGAACGTCGCCATGATCGAGACCGCCGTCGACGACGTCACGACGCCGACGAGGAAGGCGAACGCCATCAGCGTCGCGATCGTGAAGAGGATGATCGCGCCGCCGAGGAAGAATCGTGGATGGACGACGCCCGTCTTCCACCAGATGAGGAGCCCCATCGCGCCGACGAGGTAGACGACGTTCAGCCCGGCGAGGAGGAGCCCGCCGACGTACCTCGAGAGGAGGAGCGGCACGCGGCCGACGGGCCTCGAGAGGTAGAGGTCGATCGTCCCCTTCTCCTGGAGCCTCGGCACGAGGTGCGCCGTCGCGAAGACCGCGAGGAACGTCGCGACGACGTAGAGGAAGCCGGAGAAGCCCGACTCGAACCCGAGGACGAGCTTGTCAAGGTCGACCGACCTCGGCCCCATCTCGAGCTGCTTGCCGAAGAGCTTCGCTCCGGCGAGCGCGCCGTCGACGACGTCGAGGTTCACGGCGGCGGCGAAGAGGGCGATGAAGAGCGTCGAGAGGGCCGCGTAGGCGACGAGCGTCCATCGCGCCGCGGCCTCGCGGAAGACCTCCTCGACGTTCGCGGCGAGGACCTTCACCGGGGCCTCCCTTCCTCGGGCGGCGTGATCACCGTCCCGCCGGCCTCGTCCGTCTCGCCCGCTCGGACCAGGTCGACGAAGACGTCCTCGAGCGTCGAGCGGAGCGGGGTCAGCTCGGTGACGAGGACCCCGCGAGCCCGCGCCGCGTCGACGAGCGCGTTCAGGTGCGCGGCGTCGCGCGCCGTCAGCTTCACGTGCCCGTTCACCCGCTCGGCCGCCGCGCCCGACTCCCGGAAGAGTCCGAGGAGCGCCTCGTCCATCGGGGCGCCGACGAAGCGGTAGGCGAACCCCTGCGCGGTCAGGTCGGCGATCCGCCCGGCGGCGACGGCCTTCCCCTTCCGGAGGACGGCCACACGGTCGCACGTCGCCTCGATCTCCGAGAGGAGATGGGAGTTCAGGAGGACTGCGGTGCCGCGCGCCGCCTCCTCGCGGAGGAGGTCCCGGATCTCCCGCCGCCCGACCGGGTCGACGCCGTCCGTCGGCTCGTCGAGAAGGAGGAGGTCGGGACGGTGCACGAGAGCGGAGGCGAGTCCGAGGCGCTGGGTCATCCCCTTCGAGAAGCGCTTCACCTTCACGTCGCCCCAGTCGGAAAGGCGGACGCGGGCGAGGAGCTCGGGGATCCGGGCCTTCAGGTCGGAATCGGAGACGCCGGACATCCGCCCGAAGACCGAGAGCGTCTGCCGGGCGGTCAGGTATCCCGGGAAGCGGTGCCCCTCCGGGAGGTACCCGACGCGTCGCCGGCTGCCGGGGTCCGAGACGGGAAGGCCGAACAGCTCGGCCCGCCCCGAAGTGGGGTGAGTCAGGCCCAGGAGGATCTTGACGGTCGTCGTCTTCCCCGCCCCGTTCGGTCCGAGGAGTCCGAAGACCTCGCCCGCGGCGACCTGAAGGTCAAGACCGTCCAAGGCTCTCACCTGCCGCCGCGAGAACGGGGTCCGGAAGGTCTTCGAAAGCCCTTCGGCGGAGAGGACGGCGGTCATGGCTCCCTCTACGGTGTCGCCGCCCGACAGGTTCCCACGCGGGGGCAGCTGTGACGAAACGCCCCGGTCGCCTACCGGAGATCGAGGGAGAGGCGCTCTTCTGTCTTTCCTACGGACGTCACCTCGAGGACCTCGAGGTGAGGCGCCCTGCCCCGCTCGAGGCGAGCCCGGAGGAATCCGGCTCGGGACGTCGCGTATCGGGTCGAGGCGAGCTTCGAGACGACGCGACCGGACGGGAAGATCCCGGAGCCCGAGATCAGGACCCAGCGCGCCTCGGGCACCGGCGCCTCGAGGACCTGGAGCGAGTGGTCGTGCCCGGAGGCCTGGAAGAGGGCCGGCCTTCCCGCCAGCGCGGAGGCGAGGTCGGAGCGAAGCTGCCGGTAGCGGCGCGAGGCGAGGTCCTGCCCCGTTCCCTTCCGGCCGCGGTAGGCCACCCAGGCCGAGCCGAGGCCCGGGATTGGCACCCAGAACGACGGGTGTGCGTCGCGGAGCGGGAAGACGTGGGCCTTCCAGTCGCGGGTTCGCTCGCCGTGCGGCCCGCCCGACGCGAGCGGGTGGTGCGTCAGGAGCGCGAGCGGGCCCGCGGAGGCGGCCGTTTTCAGCTGGGCCATTGCCTCTTCCGCGTCCTTTGCGGAGCAGGGGGAGCCCGCTCCTTCAGGCCTCGGCCCCTCGTGCTGGAGCCACCACTGTGTGTCGAGGACCGCGAGCGTGATGCCCGACGGCGTCGGGAGAAGAAGCGGGCCAGGGCAGCCGTCTCCCGGGGCGAAGAGGAGGCGCGGGGAGCGCGGGAGGAGGAAGCGCTCCTGCCGAAGGACCGCCGCGAGGCCGTCCTTCCCCATCCCGTCCCAGTCGTGGTTCCCGGGGAGGAAGAGGACCCGCGCGCCGGCGCGGAGCGCGGCGTCCGCCTGCGCCGCGAGGCGCCGCTCTCCTTCCGCGCGCGAGGCGGCTCCTTCGGGCGGCAGGCCGTTCGGGTAGAGGTTGTCGCCGAGGAAGACGACGAGCGTCCGCTCGGGTCCCTTCGCGGCCTCCGCGGCGAGGGCTTCGAGGACCGGCTCGGCCGCCGCCGGGGCGCCGGCATCGCCGACGAGAAGAAGCGTGTCGACCCCGGCCGCGAAGAGGCTCGAAGGGGCAGGTCGGGAACCGTCAGCGCGGAGGCCCGCCGTCGAGGCGCCGGTGACGACGAGGACGAGGACGAAGGCCGCGAACGTCGCGAGGCCCCCCGTACCGCAACTTCGCGTCCGGCGGCGCCCGCGGGCGCCGCTCCTGGCGCCGGGAAACGACCGCCTCACCTCGCCGCGACCTTCGGCGCGGCCCCCTTCGCCGCGCCCCGCGCCTTCTTCCGGAGCCCCGCCCAGAGCTGCCGAAGCTCGCCCGCGAGCTTGTGCGACTGGGCGAAGTGGACGAGCGGCGTCGCCTCCTGGTGCGACTCGCGGACCTTCACCGAAGCCGAGACGTACGGCGAGAGGACCGGAAGCCCCTCCGCCTTCAGCTCGTCGACGAGGAGCTGCGGGAGCTTCGCGCGGGGCTGGAAGGCGTTCACGGCGATCCCGGCGATCTCGAGCTTCGAGTTGTGGTCCTGCCGCACCTCCTCCACGACGTCGAGGAGTCCGTAGAGCGCGCGGCGGGAGAAATCGTCGCAGTCGAACGGTATCAGGACCCGCTCCGCGGCGATGAGCGCCGAGAGCGTGAAGAAGTTGAGCGCCGGCGGCGTGTCGAAGAAGACGTGAGCATAAGAATCGAGCGGGGCGAGGGCGTCGCGGAGGCGATAGATCTTGTGCCGCCCTTCGAGCTTCGCGTGGAACGTCTCCAGGACCGGCTGCGTCGGGAGGACGTCGAGCCCCTCGAACGGCGTCGCGTGGATGAACGTCCGGATCCCGTCGTCGACGAGGCGAATCTCGAGGCTCCGCTCGTAGAAGTCGGCGAGGTTCGGGCGAGCGGCCTTCGCCCGGTCGCCGAGAAGATAGTGGGACGAGCAGCCCTGCGGGTCGAGGTCGACGACGAGCGAGCGCTCCCCCTCGTCGGCGGCAACGGCGGCGAGGTTGCACACGAGCGTCGACTTGCCGACGCCCCCCTTCTGGTTGAAGACGACCAGCTTCATGCGTCCCCTCCCGTCGTGGCGATCCGGGCATCATCTCATCCGTCGCGCGCCCCTTCCGTCTCGGGACCGGGCTTCTCTAGAATCGATCTCGGGAGGACCGACATGCCCGTTTTCGAGTACCGGTGCCAGGCCTGCGGAAAGAAGACCGAGGACCTCGTCCTCGCCGGCGACGCGGCCGACTACGTCCCCGAGTGCGCCCACTGCGGCTCGCACGAGCTTTCCCGCCTCCTCTCTTCTTTCTCGGCCCACGGTGGCGAAAAGGGTGCGGCCTCGTTCGACGCGCCCTGCGGCATGGGCGCCTGCGAGACCGGCGACATGAGCCAGTGCGGCATGGGCGGCTGCGGCATGGGAGGCGGCGACTTCGACCTGAACTGAGCCCCTTCCACCGGGCGGCCGGCAGCGCTTCCGGCCGGCGACGCCGTGCTGCCCT
>JAKPXO010000525.1 GCA_029567505.1 Acidobacteriota bacterium | reverse complement strand
CGCTCGAGCCGGCCTCCGGCCTCGAGGTGCCGTTCGGGCTGAAGGTCGAGTCGAAAGGGGGCGTCCTCTCGGGCGCGCTCGTGAACGGGAAGGCCGAGAGCCGGTTCACCTCGGTCGCCTGGGACGGAGAGCGCCTGATCCTGCGGCTCGACCACTACGACGGCTCGCTCGAGGCGCGCGTCGCGGACGGAGGGCTCGTCGGGACCTTCACCCGGGCGATTCCTTCGGGAAGGGTCGAGGCGCCGTTTCGGGCGTCCCTTACCCGGACGGCCGTCCCGGTGCCGCCGAAGGGGGCGCCCTCGATCGCGGGCGACTGGGGCGTCGAGATGGGAGAAGGGGAGAAGACCTCGCGCCTCCTCGCCACGTTTCGCCAGAAGGGTGGCGACGCCTCGGGGACGCTCCTCGGCTCGACGGGCGACTACGGCCCGATGAGCGGGACGTGGGACGGAACGTCGCTCGTCCTGTCGGTCTTCGACGGCGTCTTCATCTACCGGATCGACGCGAAGGCCGACGGCCCGGGGCGGCTCTCGGGGACGTTCCGGAACCGCAACGGGGTCCCGACGAAGTGGACGGCCCGTCGCCTCGACGCGGCCGGAGCCGCGAGCTGGCTCCCGGGGGGCAGCTCGATCGTCCGCGCGAAGGACCCGGGGGCGCGGGTCTCGTTCTCGTATCCGTCGGCGCCGGGGAAGACGGTCTCGCTGGCCGACCCGGAATTCGCGAACCGGCCGGTCGTCGTCGCGATCTCCGGGACCTGGTGCCCGAACTGCCACGACGAGGCGCCCGTCCTCGAGGAGGTCTGGAAGAAATACGAGGGGAAGGGTCTCGCCGTCGTCGCCCTCTCCTACGAGTACACCGAGGACGCCGAGAGGAGCTTCCGGCAGATCGCCCGGTTCCGCGAGCGTCATGGCCTGACCTACCCGGTCCTCTTCGCCGGCACGACGAAGGGGGCGGCGGCCTCGGTGCCGGTCTCCCTGCTGGACGGCTGGAAGGGCTACCCGACGACGCTCTTCCTCGACCGGAGCCACCGGATCGTCAAGGCGCACTCCGGCTTCGACGGACCGTCCACGGGCGCCCGCTTCGCGGCGCAGAAGAAGGAGCTGGAGGCGGCGGTGAAGGAGATCCTGGCCCGGTAGCCGGGCGGCCTCCGGGTGAGGCGCGCCCGGAGGCTCCGCGTCAGGGCTCCTGGCGGTAGTTCGGGGCCTCCTTCGTGATGATGACGTCGTGGACGTGGCTCTCCTTGAGCCCGGCCGACGTGATCCGCACGAACTTCGCCCGCTTCCGGAGGTCGGGGAGCGTCCGCGCCCCGGAGAGGCCCATCCCCGCCCTCACGCCGCCGACGATCTGCGCGAGGAGGACGGAGAGCGAGCCCTTGTGGGGCACCATCCCCTCGATCCCCTCCGGCACCATCTTGCGCGGCTCGTCCCCGGCGTTCTGGAAGTAGCGGTCGGCCGACCCCTTCGTCATCGCGCCGAGCGAGCCCATTCCGCGGTACGCCTTGAACGTGCGTCCCTGGTAGAGGATGGTCTCTCCCGGCGACTCGTCCGTTCCGGCGAAGAGGCTCCCGATCATCACGGCCTGCGCCCCGAAGGCGAGCGCCTTCGTGACGTCGCCGGAGAACTTGATCCCGCCGTCGGCGATGAGGGGGACCTTCGACTTCCCGCGCCCCTTCACGCACTCGAGGATCGCGTGGATCTGCGGGACGCCGACGCCCGTCACGACGCGGGTCGTGCAGATCGAGCCGGGCCCGATGCCGATCTTCACCGCGTCCGCCCCGAGGCGGATCAGGTCGCGCGTCGCCTCGGCGGTGCCGACGTTGCCGGCGATGACGGGCGTCGACGGGAAGGTCTTCTTCAGGAGCTTCAGCGCCTGGAGGACTCCCTCGCTGTGGCCGTGCGAGGAGTCGAGGCAGAGGACGTCGACCTTCGCCGCGATGAGCTCGCGCGCGCGGTCGACGAGGTCGGCGCCCGCGCCGACCGCCGCGCCGACGCGGAGGCGGCCGAGCGAGTCCTTGCAGGCGTTCGGGTACTTGATCTGCTTCTGGATGTCCTTGACGGTGATCAGGCCCTTGAGGTTCCCGGCCCGGTCGACGACGAGGAGCTTCTCGATCCGGTGCTCGTGGAGGAGCTGCTTGGCCTGCTCGAGCGTCGTCCCGGGCGCGCAGGTGACGAGGTTCTCCTTCGTCATCCGGGCCGAGATCGGGAGGTCCATCCGGGTCTCGAACCTCAGGTCGCGGTTCGTCAGGATCCCCGCGAGCTTGCCCGCTGCGTCGACGACCGGGACGCCGGAGATCCGGAAGCGGGCCATGACGTCGAGCGCCTCGGAGATCTTCTGGTCCTCCCGGCAGGTGACGGGGTCGACGATCATCCCGCTCTCCGACCGCTTCACCTTGTCGACCTCGGCCGCCTGGTTCGCGACGGAGAGGTTCTTGTGGACGATCCCGAGTCCGCCGTTCTGCGCGATGGCGATCGCAAGCGGCGCCTCGGTGACCGTGTCCATCGCGGCGGAGATCACCGGGACGTTCAGGGTGATGTCGGCCGTGAGCTGGGTCTTCAGGTCGACGGTCGAGGGGTGGACCTCCGAACGCGACGGGACGAGGAGGACGTCGTCGAAGGTGAGGGCGAGGGGGATGCCGGGAGCGGAAGACGGCATGCCGATTCATAGCACGTCCGGGGCCGCTCCGCTGGGAGCGGCCCCGGACGGGGCGAAACGGGCGTCGGGAAGGGGGTCAGGCGGCCGAGGAGGCCCCGTGGCACTTCTTGTACTTCTTGCCGGAGCCGCAGGGGCAGGGGTCGTTCCGGCCGACCTTCGGGCCGGCCGACTTGACGGTGTCGACCCGGAAATCCCCGCCTGAGGTCGGGTCGGACGTCCCCTGGAAGGACATCTCCCTCCGCTGCCTCTGCGCCCTCCGCTCGAGCTCGGCGGACGCGCGCGTCGAGAGCGCCGGCGCCGAGACCCCTCCCGAGGGAGCGGCGACGTCCTCCGGGGCGGCCGGGGCGGCGGACGCGGCGGGCGCGGACGGAGCCCAGCGCGCCTCGGCCTCTTCCGGCCGCACGACCTCGAAGCGGAAGAGGTTCTGGAGGATCTGCTCCTCGATCGCCTCCTTCATCGCCTCGAAGAGCTGGAACGACTCCTTCTTGTACTCGACGAGGGGGTCGCGCTGGCCGTAGCCGCGCAGGCCGATCCCTTCCTTCAGGTGGTCGAGCGCGAGGAGGTGGTCCTTCCAGAGGGCGTCGACGGTCTGGAGCATGAAGAACTTCTCGAAGTCCTTCATGACGTCGGCGCCGAGCCGCGCCGTCTTCTGCTCGTAGTACGTCCGGAGGTACGCCTTCAGCTTGTCCTTGAGCGCGGCGTTGTTGTCGGAGTCCTGCGCGAGGCCGGCCTCCTCGGGCGACGTCCCGAAGGAGTCGCCGAGGACCGACGAGAGGGCCTTCCAGTCCCACTCGGAATGGTCCTTCCCGGCGGGGCAGTGGCGGTCGACGTAGTCCTCGGCGACGTCCTCGGCGAGGGCGACGACGTACTCGTGCGACAGCGCGCCGGTGAGGATCTCCTTCCGGAGCCGGTAGATCTCCTCGCGCTGCTTGTTCATCACGTCGTCGTACTCGAGGAGGTGCTTGCGGGTGTCGAAGTTCCGAGCCTCGACCTGCTTCTGGGCCCGCTCGATCGACTTCGTCACCCAGCGGTGCTCGATCGGGACCCCTTCCTCCATCCCGAGCCGCTTCATGAGGCCCGAGAGCCGGTCGGACCCGAAGATCCGCATCAGGTCGTCCTCGAGGGAGAGGTAGAAGCGGGAGGAGCCGGGGTCTCCCTGGCGGCCGGCGCGGCCGCGGAGCTGGTTGTCGATGCGCCGCGACTCGTGGCGCTCGGTCCCGATGATGTGGAGGCCGCCGGCCGCGATGACCTCCTCGTGCGCCGCGGCGCACTCGGCCTTCGCCTCCTCGAGGAGCGCCTCGTACTCCTCGACGCTCTTCCCCTTGCACCGCTGCTTCGCGAGGAACTCGGGGTTGCCGCCGAGGAGGATGTCGGTTCCGCGGCCCGCCATGTTCGTGGCGATGGTGACGCGGCCGGGCTGGCCGGCCTGGGCGACGATCGTCGCCTCCTGCTCGTGGTACTTCGCGTTCAGGACGACGTGCGGGACGCCCCGCTTCTTCAGGAGCTGGCCGAGGTGCTCGGACTTCTCGATCGAGATCGTGCCGACGAGCACGGGCTGCTTCTTCTCGTGGAGCTCGACGATCTCCTCGACGACGGCGTCGAACTTCTCGCGCTCCGTCCGGTAGACGACGTCGTGCTCGTCCTTCCGGACCATGTCGCGGTTCGTCGGGACGATGACGACGTCGAGCTTGTAGATCTTGTCGAACTCGGCCGCCTCGGTATCCGCGGTGCCCGTCATCCCGGCGAGCTTGTCGTACATCCGGAAGTAGTTC
>JAKPXO010000076.1 GCA_029567505.1 Acidobacteriota bacterium | reverse complement strand
ATCGGGCCCGGGCGCTGCTGCGTCGGGCGGGGCTGGGTGAAGGGTTCGACGTGACGCTCGACATGGCGGAGGCATTCGCCCCGAGCGTCGGGAGAGTCCTCGCCGCGCAGCTCGCGCGGGTCGGCATCCGGACGACGGTCGCCAGCCTCCCGTGGCACATCCTCTCGGCTCGTCTCGAGCGGGGCGAGAGCCCCTTCTTCTCGGTCGGCTGGTCGTGCAACGGCGACGCGTCGCATCTCTTCGACGCCCTCCTCCACACGCGGCAGGGCCGGAGCTGGGGAGTCTCGAACTTCGGCGGCTACGCCAACCCGCGGCTCGACGAAGCGGTCGAACGGGCCGGGGCGATCCTCTCCCCGGCGCGGAGGCTCGACGCGTTGCACGAGGCGATGCGCGTCGTCCTCGAGGACCTCCCGCTGATCCCGCTCTTCAACCGCCGAAGGACCTACGGGGTCGACGCGAGGCTCGAGTTCCGGCCGCGCCTGAACGGGCAGGTGATCCTCCGCGAGCTCTCCTGGGTCGACGGGCCGGCCGGGAGGCCGTAGCCGGCGGGATCAGCGCGGGGGAGCGCTCTCGATCCGCCAGACTCCGATCGACCCGCCGACGGTCCCGATGCGTCGGCCACGCTCGCGCAAGGCCGTCCGGATCGACTCCAGCCGGTCGGCGTCTCCGGTCGCCCCCTTCGCCCGAAGCAGCTCCGGGCCGAGCGCGAAAGGCGCCTCGCCGATCGCGAGGATCGCGCCGGGTCGGTCTTCCTCGCCGGGCCGCGGCGGGCGGAGGAGCGGCGCGTGGCGCGAGGGGAGGTCGCCCCCGAAGACGATGGTCGCGAGGCCGTCGGGTGCGAGCGCGGGGGCGACGGCCTTCAGCCGGAGGAGGTCCTGTCCCCAGTCGAGGCTGCTGTCGGCGAAGAAGCGCCGGCCCCCTTCGGCTCCTCCCGCGAGGGCGTTGAAGAACGAGAACGGGTGCGGGTGGGCCACCGCCGCCTCGAGCGCGGCGACGAGGAGCGCGCCGACCGCGGCTCCGCGCCGCAGGCTCGCGGATCGCCGGTCCGCCGGGTCCGCCCGGCCCGCGGCGGCGGCGCCCGCGGTGATCGCGAAGAGCGGGAAGGCGAGGAGCGCGTGTCGGACGCCGATGTTGTACGTCGTCCGAGAGGAGAGGAGGAGGAACAGGAGGAGCGCGGTGCCGGCCACCGCGGCGAGGCGGCGGCCCGGGCGCGCGGAGAGCGCGACGCCGAGGCCGAGGAGGAGGCCGAGGGGCGTCTTGACCGCGAGGGCGAGGGGGAAGTACCAGGGTGAGCCTTCGCGCGAGACGGTGCCGAGGAGGTAGTTCACGCCGGCGCCGACCTCGCTCTGGAGCGCGACGGAGAGCGCTCCCGTCAGGACGTTCCCGAGCGGCGGCAGGAGGTCACCGGCGCGGATCGCGAGCCGGGCCGCGGCCGGCGAGCGCCCCTTCAGCTCGAGCCTCTCGACGGCGATCGCCCGCCGGTCCTCGGGCGTCTGGCTGCGACCGGCCCACGCGAAGCCGGCGAGCGTCACGGCCAGCGCGATCGACGCGGCCGCCGCGAGGCGGCGGAGGAGGCGCCCGAAGTCCTGCCGCCTCGGCGTCGCGTCGGCGGCGAGGAACGGGAGCGTCGCGAGCGCGAGGAGCGGTGCGCTGTACTTCGAGAGGAACGCGAGCCCCCAGAGGAGGCCGAGGAGGGCCGTGGCCCGCCTCGCCTCGGGCCGGGCGAGGCGCGCGAGGGGCGAGAGCGAGAGGACGACGAAGAGCGTGACCGCGAGGTCGGTGTGGACGACCCCGGCGTGGGCGTTCAGGTTCGGCTCGAGCGCGGCGAAGGCGAGGGCCGTGATTCCCGCCCACGGCCCCCATCGCCTCCGCGCCTCGCCCCGCACGGCGAGGAGGAGCGCCGCGAGCAGCGCGACGAAGGGGAGCCGGGCCCGGAAGAGGATCGTCTCGGCCGGCGTCTCGTTCGCGAAGAGGAACCGGAGGAGGCGAGCGGGACCGGCGGCGGAGCGGAGCGGGTCGTCGGCCGGGCGGAGCGGAAGGCCCGCGAGCGAGAGGCCGGCGAGCGCCTTGGCGAGCGGCGGGTGCTCCGGGTTCCAGCGTCCGGTCCCCTCGCGCGCGATCTCGACGGCCGCGGCGACGTGAACCGGCTCGTCGGCCGTCGCGGCGTCGCCCGCCAGATGCCAGAGCGCCAGGGCGGCCGACAGGACGACGAGCGCGAGGACGATCGCGCGCTCCAGCCGCGGCGACGGCGCGGGAAGGGCCAGGGCGGTCCCGGTCCCCTCGGTCACTTCGTTCACTCCGCGCATGCTAACTTCGGGAACGCCGTGAGCACCGTCCGAATGCAGTCCCTGACGCTGCCCGGGCCCGCCGGGGACCTCGAGGGGCTCCTGCGCGTTCCGGTCCGGCCGCGCGGGGCCGCCGTCGTGGCGCACCCACATCCCCTCTTCGGCGGGACGATGCACACGAAGGTCGTCCACCGCGCCGCGAAAGTGTTCTCGGACCGGCTCCACCTCTCCGCCCTCCGCTTCAACTTCCGGGGAGTCGGAGCCTCGGCGGGGAGCTACGACGAGGGGCGCGGCGAGACCGACGACCTCGTCGCCGCCGTGCACTGGGTCCGGGAACGACAGCCGTCCGGGCCGCTCGCCCTCGCCGGTTTCTCGTTCGGGTCGCTCTGCGCGGCGCGGGCGGCCGTCTCGGTCGCCCCGCACGTCCTCCTCCTGATCGGGGTGCCGCTGGACCGTTGGGACGAGGAGGAGGCGCGCGCGCTCGAGGGCCGCAACGTCGTCTGGGTCCAGGGCGGGGAGGACTCGTTCGGCGCCGGCGCGCTGGCCCTCGAGACGGCGGAGCGCCACGGCTTCCGGGCCGCGTCCGTTCCGGGGGCGGACCACTTCTTCACGGGCCACCTCGAGGGGTTCGAGGCGGCGGCGGTCCGCCTCCTCGCCGAGGCGGGCTTCGGCGCGCCGGTCGTTCCGGCGTGACGGAAAGGGGCCAGACGATGCTCACCGACGCCGAAAGGGACGACCTGATCCAGCGGGCGCGGCACGCCGCCGCGCGGGCCCTCGGCCTCCCGGAGGGAAAGCGCGAGCTGCCGCCGCCGGCCGGGCGCCTCGCCGAGCCGGGCGCGTCGTTCGTCACCTGGAGACGGGACGGCCGGCTCCGCGGCTGCATCGGGAGCGTCGAGCCGTGGCGCCCGCTCGCCGAGGACGTCGAGACGAATGCCGTCGCGGCGCTCGTGCGCGACCCGCGCTTCGCGCCGGCCCAGGCGCGGGACCTGCGGTGGCTCTCGGTCGAGGTCTCCGTCCTGAGCCCGCTCGAGGAGGTCTCCGACCCCCTCCGGCAGCTCGAGATCGGGGTCCACGGCGTCGTCGTGAGGAAGGGCTCGCGCTCCGGCCTCCTGCTGCCGCAGGTCGCCCCGGAGTGGGGCTGGGACGTGCCGACCCTCCTCGCGCAGGTCTGCCTGAAGGCGGGTCTCCCCGAGGATTCCTGGAGGGAGGGGAGCCCTCCCGCGGCGCTCTATCGCTTCTCCGCGGAGGTCTTCGGGGAGAGCGCGTAGAGGAGGATCCCGGTCGCGACCGCCGCGTTGAGCGACTCGACTCGCGGCGAAAGCGGGATCGTCACGCGCCTCTCGAGCGCGGCGACGAGCGGCGCCGAGAGGCCGTGCCCCTCGGAGCCGATCGCGAGGACGAGCGGCGCGACGCCGGCGAGGGCTGTCGGCTCCTCGCCGCCGTGCGCATCGGCTCCGGTGAGGAGGGCGCCCCTCGAGCGGACCCATCGCACCGCGTCGGTCGACAGGACGTTCCGGACGACCGGGACCCGGAGGGCGCTGCCGGCCGAGGCGCGGAACGCCTTCGGCGCGTACGGGGAGGCCGTCCCCGGGGTCAGGATCACGCCGCCCGCGCCGAACGCCTCGGCCGCGCGGAGGATCGCGCCGACGTTCGCCGGGTCCTGGAGGCCGTCGAGGAGGAGGACGAGCGCGGCGCGCGAGAGCGACTCGAGCCGGGCGGACGGGACGGGCGCGAGCGCGACGAGCGCGCGCGTCGAGCCGAGCTCCGAGAGGCGAGCGAGGACGCGCTGGGAGACCTCGACCACGGAGGCTCCCGCCGCGCGGGCGTCCTCGGCGACCGCCGCGTCGATCGGAGCGAGGTCGGGGGCGGCGAAGACGACGTCGGGCACGACGCCGGCGTCGAGCGCGTCGCGCAGGGTCCTCGCCCCCTCGAGGAGGAGAGCCTCGCCCTCCCGCACCGCGCGCGAGGCCGCGGCGACGCGGGGATTCGTCGGGGACTCGATCCGGGAGCTCATCCGCCCTCGCCCGGGCCCGCGGGGCCGCGCCTCCCGGCGAACGCGCGAACGGCCCGGCGCTGCTCGTCCGTCTGGGGCGATTCGGGGAAGACGGCGCTCTTCGGAACCTCCTGCCAGAGCGCGTCGAGAAGGTCGAGGGCCTCGTCTCCGGTCAGGCCGA
>JAKPXO010000052.1 GCA_029567505.1 Acidobacteriota bacterium | reverse complement strand
CCGGCCTTCGATGCGTCCATCGCCTTCGAGTCGATCCGCCAGAGGCGGCCTCCCGGAGAGGTGCCGCAGACGACCTCGCCCCGCGGTCCGACGGCGACGGCGGTGACGTTCGGCGCGTCCGCCTCGAAGAGGAGGCGCACCGAGCCGTCCGGCTCGGAGACGAAGAGCCGCCCGAGTCCGCCCCCCGTCGCGACGTAGACGCGACCCGTGGCGTCCGCCGCCGCTCCGAAGACGACCGCACCCGCAGCCTCCTCCGGCCACGCCGGCGGCGAGAAGACGGGGCCGAGCGTCAGGCGCCCGTCCGAAGTCAGCGTCGTCCCGTCGAGCTCGCCGGCCAGGAAGTCACGGGCCGACCCGAACGTCGAGAGACGCGTCGCGGCGAAGAGCGGCGGTGCCGCGGGAAGGACGAGGGCGAGCGCGAGGCTCGCGGCGAGAGCTCGGTTCGAGGTCAGGTTCATCGGGTTCCTCGCGAGCGGGGCCGCTCGACGTCGACGTCGATGCGGACGGCGCCCGAGACGGGGCGGTCGAAGGGGACGATCTCCTCCGCGACGAGCCGGGCTTCGACGTCGGCGATCCCGGTCTCGCCCTGCTCGCGGGCACCGGCGAGGAGGGCGAGCGCCGTCGGCGGCAGGGCCTCGATCGTCTCGGTCCTCGTCGCCGCGCCTCGCGTGGCGACGAGGAGGCCGGCGAGGAGACGGTTCCCCGGAACGATCCGGGAGACGAAGGACGCGAGCTGCGGCAGCGTTCGCGGCTCGGAGGGGTCGAGCTGCATTCGGAGCGCGGTGGCGTTGCTGCCGTCCGCGACGACGAGGGTCGCCCTTCCTTCGGGCGTCCCCGCCGGAACTCGAAGCCGGACGACTCGGACGCTCTCCTCCCCGCGGCGGTCCGCGAGCCGGATCGCGACCGAGAGCGTCCCTCCCGGGGCGACCTTCCTCGTGCCCGGGGCCGCATCGACGAGGCGCAGCCTCTGCTCGTCGGACGCGCTCGTGAAGCGGAGCCGGACGGCGCGGACGCCCGGGTCCTCGAGGTCGTTGTCGGCGACCGCCGCCGCGAGGGCGACCGTCGTCAGGACCGCGACCTCCTTCGCCCGCCCTCCCGTCGCCACGTCCTCGTAGGCGATCTCCCCGGCCGCCGTGTCGAGCGCGATGCGGAAGGCGAGCCGCCGCTCGCGGGCGGTCGGGTCTGCGGCCGTCATCGAGGCGTCGGCGACGAGGCCCGCGAGGGTCGGGAGGAGCTTCGGATGCGCGGCCGCCTCGAACCGGAAGTCCCGCGCCGGGCCGCCGCCGGCCTCGACCCGGACCGTGACCGGGACCGTCTGCGCGGGCCGGTCCGTCCGTCCACCGACGCCGGTGTCGCGGTCGTTCGTCAGCCGGTAGAGGGCTTCCCCGCCGTTCGCGAGCTTGAAGGACTGGAAGAGGGACGACACGACGGTCACGACCTCGGCCGGCGCGACCGGCAGCTCCACCTCGCCGGAGCCGAGGAACGGGTGGCCGAAGGCGACGAACCGTCCGTCCGGGAAGACCTCCGTGACGGTCCCCGTCGCCCCGAGACTCAGGTCTCCTCGGACGAGGTAGGCGGTGACGGCTCCCCCGGGCACGAGACGCCGGGGCTCGCCGGACGGGGCGTCCGACGGGAGGGGCGCATCTCCCGTCCCGAGGAGCGCGAGGTTCGCCTCGCTCGCGCCGAGGCGGGAGAGGGCGTCGCGGAACGACTCCACGGTCGACGCCGGGACTCCCGAGGCCTGGAAGGAGAGAAGTGCAGCGCCGCCCCGCCCGGTCGCGGACGTCGGCAGCGAGCCGAAAGCCGCCCGGCGAAGCTCCGCGACCCGATCCGCGTCCGACGAGCTGGCCAGCCGCGCCAGAAACGTCGCGCGGTCGGCGAGCGGCGGCCCGGACACCGCCCCGGCCGCCACGCGGGCAGGCGTCTCCGGGACGATCGACAGCATCGCCTCGATCGGCGTCACCCCCGCGATCGCGCGCTTCGAGAAGCCCCAGCCGGAGGCGATCGCGCCGGCCAGCTTCCCGTCCAGGTAGACCGGGCTGCCGCTCATCCCGGCCACGACGCCCGAATCCTCGAGCCCGAGGCCGGAGAGCGAGACGACGATGACGGACCGCGCCGGGGCCGGGTTCCGGACGACCCCGACGACCTCGACCTCGAACCGCTCCACGTCACGGCCCCGGACGACCGTGAGCCCGTGCCCCTTCATGCCGGTTCGGACGCCCTCCAGCGGGAGGATCTCCGCCGACCGGGCGGGCATGCCGAGGAGGGCCGTCGCGAGCGTGACGACCCACACGTAACGCTTTGCCCCCCTTCGAGATTCCGTGCTACCTTGCCCCGGATTTCGGCCCGGTCGGGGCAGGAGCGACATGACGGATACCGGCGGCGCCAACATCGTTCAGCTGTTCCTCGCGGCGGGGTGGACGGCCAAGGCCGTGCTTCTGATCCTCGCCCTCTTCTCCTTCGGGTCGTGGGCGGTCATCGTCGGAAAGCTCTGGAGTTTCTCACGGGCCGACGCCCACTCCGGGCGGTTCGTGGCGCACTTCCGGAAGAGCCGCAAGTTCGCAGACGTCCTCGGCGTCTGCGACCAGTACCCGTCGAGTCCGCTCGTCGGCCTCTTCCGTGCCGGGTACGCCGAGCTGGACGCCCAGGTCAAGGCGGGGCGGGACGTCGCCCCGGCCGATTCGGGCCGGCTCTTCGTCAAGAGCCTTCCCGCCATCGAACGTGCGCTCGAGCGGGCGGCGGGCGTCGAGTCGAACCGGTTGACCCGGAGGCTCCCTTTCCTCGCGACGACGGCCTCGGCGACCCCGTTCATCGGTCTCTTCGGGACCGTCTGGGGGATCCTCGGCGCGTTCCGGCAGATCGGCGTCACCGGCTCGACCTCCATCGTCACCGTGGCCCCCGGAATCGCCGAGGCGCTGGTCAACACGGCCGCCGGCCTCGTCGCCGCGGTGCCTGCGCTCATCGCCTACAACTACTTCAACGGCCGCGTGAAGGTGACCCGTTCGGAGATGCGGGACTTCGCGCTCGAGTTCCTCAACCTGGCCGAGCGCCACTTCACCTGAGGCGCCGGAAGGAGCGCGGATGGCCGTCAAGATCGACGACGACCTCGAGGCCTACTCCGACATCAACGTCACCCCCCTGGTCGACGTGATGCTCGTCCTGCTCATCATCTTCATGGTGACGGCGCCGCTCCTCCACCAGGGCGTCGAGGTGAAGCTCCCGAAGTCGGTCGCCCAGAACCTCCCGAAAACGCCCGAGGACCCCCTCATCCTCTCGATCACGAGGAAGGAGGTCTACTACCTCAACGAGACGCCGATCCCGAAGCAGCAGCTGCGGGAGAGGCTGACCCTCATCCTGAAGAACCGGAAGGACCGGGCGGTCTATCTCAAGGCCGACCGGAACCTGCCGTACGGCGTCGTCGTCGAGACGATGGACGTCCTGAACCGCCTCGGGGTGGAGAGCCTCGGCATGGTTACGGAGCTCCGAAGCGAGAAGGGCCCGTGACGGTCTCGGAGGTCCTGGAAGAACGGAACCGGCGGCCCGACGCGCCGCACGGCCTCGCAGTCGCGCTCTCCCTCGCGGCGCACGCGGCGTTCGTCGTCTTTCTGGTCCTCATCTCGCAGCCCCGGAAGCTGACGACCCCGCCCCTCATGTCCCTCCCGGTGCGCGTCGTCTCCCCCGGCGCCCTCGCCCGGCTCTCCGGTTCGCCGGGACGCCCGGCAGCCCGTCCGCAGACCGAGGCGCCCCGCAGGAGAGTCATCGAGAAGATCCGCGACGAGGCCCCGGCCCCGTCCGCGGAGGCGCTCCCGCTCCCCGGAAAGCCGAAGAAGGGCGAGGCGCCGAAGCCGGCCCCGCGCGCGTCCGCCCCCGGGCCCCGGCCGACCGCGAGCGACGCGGCGGTCGAGCTCCCCTCCGCCGGGAACGGGGGCCTCGGAGGGAGCGGCAGCCCCGGACTCTCGAGCTTCGGCGCCTCGCTCTCCGGCTTCGACTCCGATTTCCCGTTCTCCTACTACGCCGAACAGATCCAGGCCCTCATCGGAGCCAACTGGCTCAAGCCGGACGTCGCCGAGGGGACCGCCTGCGTCGTCACGTTCCGAATCCAGCGCTCCGGCCAGGTCACCGACGTGAAGGTCGAGACCCCTTCGGGCCTCGCCTTCTACGACCGTGCGGCCGCGCGCGCCATCTATTCCGCCAACCCGCTCCCGCCGCTCCCGCCCGAGTTCCGGGGCGAGCAGCTGGGGGTCCACATCCGCTTCCAGTGAAGCCCTCCCGGAGGTCCGCGATGCGTCTCCTTTCCTTCGCCACGGGCCTCGTGCTCGTCGTCGCCCTCGCCCCGATCGCCGGGCAGCAGCCGGCCCCGACCGTCGCGCCGCCGGCGCCGCCGACCGACATCTCCCTGGTCCTTTCCCAGGAAGGAGGACGGCGGGTCGCTCTCGCGATTCCGTCCCCGAAGGCCCCCGTGTCGGAAGTCGTCGAGCGAGACCTCGTCGAGCCCTTCCGCTCGGCGCTGACGGGCGACCTCGGCAGCTCCCCCTGGTTCGTCCTCGCGGACCCCGCCCTCCACCCGAAGGGCTTCCGCCCACCGGCGACGCGCGAAGAGGGGGACGCCTGGATCGCCTCCGGCGCCCAGTTCCTCCTCGACACGCAGATCCAGGCCGAGGGGACGAACGTCGTCGTGACGGCCCAGCTCATCGACCTGCGGACCCTCCGCCCGATCCTCGGCAAGCGGTACTCGGCCGCGGGCGTCTCGATACGCCGGGTGGCGCACACCATCGCGAACGACGTCGTCCGCCAGTTCACGGGGCGTCCCGGGCCGTTCCTGACGCGAATCGCGTTCGTCTCCGACCGGGACGGCGGACGCGGCAAGGAGATCTACGTGATGGACTGGGACGGCGAGAACGAGCGGCGGCTGACGTTCCACCGCTCGCTCTCGATCGCGCCCGACTGGTCGTACGACGGGTCGAAGATCGTCTACCAGTCGTTCGTGAGCACGCCTCCCGGCCTCTACTGGTTCTCCCTGTCGGGCGGGACGAGAAACAAGGTCCCGGTCCCGACGGAGCTGAACTCCGCGCCCTCGTTCTCTCCGGACGGGAAGATGGTCGCCTACGCCGGGAGCGTCCGCGGGAACCCGGAGATCTTCGTCGTGAACCTCGACGGCTCGGGCCACAGGAGGCTGACGAACTCCTCGGCGATCGACTCGAGCCCCCGCTTCTCTCCGAACGGCCGGGAGATCGCCTTCACCTCGAACCGGCAGGGGACGCCCCAGATCTACCTCATGGACCTGGAAGGGGCGAACGTGAGGAAGCTGACCCTGACCGGAAACTGGAGCGACGAGCCCGCCTTCTCGCCGGACGGAGGTCGCCTCGCCTACGCCTGCCGCAACGAGGGCGACTTCCAGATCTGCGTTCTCGACCTGACGACGGGCCGGACCTTCCAGATCTCGAGCGGGCCCGGAACGAACGAGAACCCCACCTGGTCGCCGGACGGCTCCCGGATCGCCTGGGAGCTCCAGCGTGGCCGTTCCACCCAGATCGTCTCGGCTGGAATCGACGGCTCGGGGTTCAAGGTCCTCACCGAGGCCGGCAACAACGGCTATCCTGTGTGGGAACGGACCATGGACTGACGCGGCCGCCCGGGTTGTCCGGGCAGGCGGCAGCGCTTAGAATCGAGATCAACTGAAAGGGCGTCGCGCCTTTTCCCAATCGGAGGTTCACCGTGATGACGAAGCCGTTCAGGTCTCTGGGACTGGTTCTCGCCGCCGGCCTTCTCGTAACTGCGGGCTGCTGTACCAAGAAGCCTGCGCCGGCCCCGGCCCCGGAAGTGAAGGTCGAACCGACTCCGACCCCCGTACCCGTCCCGGTCGAGGAGCCGATCGCCGCGCCCGTCGCGGAACCGGTGGCCGAATCGCTTCCCGCCGACCTCGAGGAGCTCAACAGGAAGGGCTATCTCAAGGACATCTTCTACGACTACGACCTCTACGACGTCCGGGCCGATCAGCGGGACGCCATGGCCGCGAACGCCGAGTGGCTGAAGAAGTGGCCCACCGTAAAGGTCCAGGTCGAGGGCCACTGCGACGAGCGGGGCTCCAACAAGTACAACATGGCGCTGGGAGACAAGCGCGCGAACGCCGCGCGCGACTACCTCGTCTCGCTCGGAATCGACGCGAGCCGGATCACGACGCTCTCCTACGGCGAGGAGCGGCCCTTCGTCGAGGGGCAGACCGAGGACGCCTGGTCCCAGAACCGGCGCGCCCACTTCGTCGTTACCGCGAAGTGACGGCTCTCCGCATCGACCGTCTCCGCCGGAGCGCCCCCCTCGCGGGGGCGCTCCTCTTCGCGTCCGCCCTGGGCGGCTGCGTCTCCGGGAGCGACATCGAGGGCCTGCACAGGCACGTCACCGACGTCGAGAAGCAGGTCGACAAGCTCTCCCAGCAGACCAGCTCGAAGGACGAGGTCGAGAAGCTCAACCAGAACCTGACGAAACAGGTCGCCACGATCCTGCGCTCGAACGCCGAGACGGGGACCCGCTTCGACGAGCTGACCCGCGAGCTCCAGTCGCTCGCCGGCAAGCTGGAGGACTCGAACCGCCGGCTCGCGCAGCTCTCGCAGCAGCTCGCCGAGACCCAGGCGAAGCTGGATGCCGGCTCTCCGGCGACTCTGACCGTGCCGGTCGCGGGCGCTCATCCGGGTGCTGGCGCCCCTCCGGCTGCCGTCGTCCCGGCGGCTCCCACCGGCACCCCGGCGCCGAAGCCTCCGGCCGGACGGGCCGGTCCGGCCGACCTCTACAACGCCGCGCTCGGCGACTACCAGCGCGGGCGCTTCGACCTCGCGCGGCAGGGCTTCGAGGAGTACGTGGAGACGTACCCGCGGACCGACCTGTCCGACGACGCCCTCTTCTGGGCTGCGGAGTGCTGGACGGCGCAGAAGAAGCACCGCGAAGCGCTCGGTTCCCTCGAGCGGCTCCTGAAGGAGTACCCGCAGAGCGACAAGGCCTCCTCGGCGCACCTCCGGAAGGGGCTCGCTCACCTGGAGCTCGGGGAGAAGGCGCAGGCCATTGTCCAGCTCCAGTTCGTCGTCCACGAGTACCCGACCTCGGACGAGGCGAAGAGCGCGCGCCAGAGGCTGCGCTCCCTCGGCTCCGACTCCCGCTGAACCCTCGATAATCCTCCGCCCGGGCGGAGGGAAGAAGACCCGGGACCGACCCGAAAGGAAACGATGGCCAACACGAAGCAGGCGAAGAAGCGTGCCGCCCAGAACGACAAGCAGAAGGCGCGGAACCGCGCGGTGAAGAGCGAGACCCGACGCGTGGTCAAGGCGACCCGCGCCGCGGCCCCCGAGAAGGCGAAGGAGATGCTGCCGAAGGCCGCCTCCTCGCTCGACGTCGCCGCCCGGAAGGGGACGATCCACAAGAACAAGGCCGCGCGCCTGAAGTCGCGGCTCGCCACCGGCGCCAACAAGAAGGCCGCCAAGGCGGACTGACCGAGCTCCGCGCGTCGCGCGGAGCCCACGGGCCGGGTAGGCCGGAAACGACCCCGTCCGGGGCTCGGGTCCGGCACCCGGCTCCTCTCGTACCCGGCTCGCTCCCGAGGCGCCGCGGACCGCGCCGGGACGGCCTACCGACGGCGGCGTCAGAACCCTTCGAGGATCGTCGTGACGAGGCTCCGTGCGAAGGGGCGCGCCATCGCCTCGATCGCGGCGTTCTCCACGTCGACGTAGCTCGAACTCGTCGCCGCGACCGGGTACGGCTGCCGGAACAGGAACGACGGGTTCTCGAAGAGCGCCTTCTCCGTCTTCCGGTCGGTCAGCTTCAGGCGGGTCACGACGGCGATCTCGTACTCGAGCGCCCGTCCCTGGTCGTCGAAGCGGACGGGGTTGACCTGGTACGAGACGATGCGTCCCGAGAGCTCGACGTCGGCCGCGGACCGGTCCGTCACGGGCGAGAGCCGGGCGCGGCCCGCCAGCTCGCGGAGGACGGCGTCGGTGAGGCGCTGCTCGAGCCCGACGCGGGTCGTGTCGTTCACGAACGTCTCCACGAAGACGGCGCTCGCTCCTTCCGGGAGGATGCCCCGGCCGGTCCCGACGAGGGAGTAGCCGCAGCCGGCGAGCGCGGCCGCCAGCGCGGCCGCGACGAACGCGCGCCGCCTCACTTCACCACGACGTTCAGAAGCCGGTCGGGGACGAAGACGACCTTCACCCGCTCGCGTCCCTCCAGCCACTTCGCCACGCCGTCGAGCGCCTCCGCCGCGGCGAGCACCTCCTCGCGCGAAGCCCCGCGCGGCAGGACGACCTGGCCGCGCAGCTTCCCGCTCACCTGGACGGCGATCGTCACCGACTCCTCCACGGCAAGGGCCGGGTCGAAGGCGGGCCAGCCCGAGACGAGGAGGCTCCGGGTCTCCCCCATCCGCTCGTTCCACTCCTCGGTCAGGTGCGGCGCGATCGGGTGGAGAAGCGCCAGCAGCGCCAGGATCGAGGCGCGCGTCTCGCCCGGGTCGGCCTTCGCGTCGCCGACGAGCCCCGCGACGTGGTGCGAGAACTCCATCAGGTGCGCGACGGCCGTGTGGAACGAGAACGTCTCGAAGTCGTGCGTCACCGACTTCACCGCGATGTGGCGTTTCCGGGCCGCCGGCGAGTCCGCCGCGGCCGGGGCGTGCGGCGTCGTGCCGTGCGCCTTGAGCCAGCTCTCGACGAGCGCCTTCACGCGGAAGAGGAACCGCTCGGGTCCGGCGATCTGGTCGTCCGTCCACTCGGCGTCCGACTCGGGCGGACCGAGGAAGAGGACGTACGCGCGGACCGCGTCGGCTCCCTTCGCCGCGATGAGCGGGTCGAGGGAGACGGCGTTTCCGCGGGACTTCGACATCTTCTCGACGCGCCCGCCGGGCGACATCCTCGTGATCATTCCCTGGTTGAAGAGGGCCGAGAACGGCTCCTCGAACGCGACGAGGCCGAGGTCCTTCATCACGCGCGCGAAGAAGCGCGCGTAGAGGAGGTGGAGGATCGCGTGCTCGATCCCGCCGATGTACTGGTTCACGGGCGCCCAGCGGGCGATGACCGCGGGGTCGAAGGGAGCACGGTCGTTCGTCGGGTCGAGGTACCGGAGGTAGTACCAGGACGAGTCGACGAACGTGTCCATCGTGTCCGTCTCGCGGCGGGCCTCTCCGCCGCACTTCGGGCACGGCGTCTTCAGGAACGCCTCGACCTTCTCGAGCGGGTTGCCGCCCCTGCCGGTGAACGGGGCGTCCTTCGGGAGGACGACGGGGAGCTGGTCGTCGGGGACGGGAACCCAGCCGCAGGCCGGGCACTTCACCATCGGGATCGGCGTCCCCCAGTAGCGCTGGCGCGAGATGAGCCAGTCGCGGAGCCGGTAGCGGACGCGGGCCCCGCCGATGCCGCGCTTCGTCGCCTCGGCCGCGATCGCCTCACGGCCCGCTCCCGACGAGAGCCCGTCGTACGGGCCGGAGGCCGTCATCGTCCCCTCGCCAGACCAGCAGGCAATCGAGGCGTCGGCCCCCTCAGGTCGCCGGATCACCTCGCGGATCGGGAGTCCGTACTTCTTCGCGAACTCGTGGTCGCGCTCATCGTGAGCCGGGACGGCCATGATCGCGCCCGTTCCGTAGCCGGCCAGGACGAAGTTCGCGATCCAGATCGGCATCTCCTCGCCGGTGAACGGGTTGATGGCATACGCCCCGGTGAAGCGCCCGTCCTTCTCGGCCCCCTCGGCCTCGCGCTGGACGCGGTCCTGGCTCCGGATCGTCTTCACCCACTCCTCGAGCGCGGCGCGGTCCGGGTGCCCCTCGATCAGTCGCGGCACCGCGGGATGCTCGGGGGCGAGGATCATGGCCGTCGCGCCGTAGACGGTGTCGGGGCGCGTCGTGAAGACCTGCAGGCGCTCGCCGAGCTTCGGCACCTCGAACTCGAGGTCGGCGCCGACGGACCGGCCGATCCAGTTCCGCTGCATCGTCCGGACCTTCTCGGACCACTTCCCGAGCTGGTCGAGGCCGGCGAGGAGGCTCTCGGCGTAATCCGTGATCTTCAGGAACCACTGCTCGAGCTCGCGCTGCTCGACGGCGCTCTTGCAGCGCTCGCAGGTCCCGCCCTCGGCCTGCTCGTTCGCGAGGACCGTCTGACAGGAGGGGCACCAGTTGACGGTCCCCTTCTTGCGGTACGCGAGCCCCTTCTCGAGCATCCGGAGGAAGAGCCACTGGTTCCAGCGGTAGTACTCCGGCTCGCAGGTCGTGACTTCCTTCGTCCAGTCGTAGAGCACGCCCCACGCCGCGAACTGCTCCTTCATCGCGGCGATGTTCGCGAGCGTCGACTCTCGCGGCGGGATTCCTCTCTGGATCGCGAAGTTCTCCGCGGGGAGGCCGAAGGCGTCCCACCCCATCGGGCAGAAGACCGTCTCGCCCTTCTGCCGGAGGAATCGGTGCAGCGCGTCCGTCAGAAAGTAGGTCCTCGCGTGGCCGACGTGGAGCCGGTCCCCCGAAGGGTACGGGAGCATGACGAGGAGGTAGGTCCCCTTCTTCGAAGGGTCGTGGGTGTCGACGAATGCGGCGCGGTCGGCGTCCCAGCGGGCCTGCCACTTCTTCTCGAGGGCGGTGCGTTCTTCGCGTGCGTCCATAAGGGACGCCGAGTGTAGCAACCGGGACGGCCGGCTACGCCGCGGCTCCCGCTGCCTCTCCGAGCCGCCGCTCGATCTCGGCGGCGAGGCGGGAGAGCGGGAACCGGCGCGCCGCCGGGACCGCCCGGGCGGCGGCGTCGGGCATCCCCGCGATCACCGCCGTCTCCGCCGACTCGCAGAGGACCGTCCCTCCGGCGAGCGCGATCGCGCGGCAGCCTTCGGCGCCGTCGTCGCCCATGCCGGTCAGGACGACGCCGAGGACGCGCCTCCCGAACGCGGCGGCCGCCGAGGCGAAGAGGAGGTCGGCGGAGGGGCACCACCGGACTGACGGTCCGTGGGGCCGGACGACGAGGACGGCGCGCTCCCCTGCGTGCGACAGCTCGAGATGAGCCCCGCCCGGCGCGATCCAGACGACTCCGGGTGTCGCCTCGGCGCCGTGGATCGCCTCGCGCACGTCCCACCCTGTCCCGGAGGCGAGCCGCTGGGCGAGGGAGCGCGTGAAGGGAGGCGGCATATGCTGCGCGACGCCGACGACGGCCTCCTGCGGGGGGAGCCCCGCGAAGAGCTCCCGAAGCGCCGGCGGTCCGCCGGTCGAGGCGGCGACGACGAGCGCCGGCGGGACGCCGAGCGCGACCGGAACCCGCCGCGGGCGGGGCACGGCGCCGCTCGGCGGCGGAGCGCCGACGCGCTTCGAGCGCCGGACGAGGCTCTCGATCGAGAGCTGCCGGACGCCGTCCACGACCTCGGCGAGCCGCCTCTTCCAGCGTGCGAGGCTCTCCGGCTGCGACCCGGCCTTCGCGATGACGTCGAGGGCTCCCGCTTCCAGCGCGGCCAGGGCGCTCCGTTCCTCCTGGTCGGCCGAGATGACGACGACGGGCAACGGCCGGTTCGCCATGATCCACCGGAGGACGGCGTTTCCGTCCATTCCCGGCAGGCCGAGGTCCAGCGTGACGAGACCGTAGTCGGTCGTCAGGAGTCGGCGGATCGCCTCCTCCCCGCTGCCGACCGCGTCGACTTCGGTGATCGCGCTGGAGGCCCGCAGAGCCTCCACGATCCGGAGCCTCTGGTAGGCGGAGTCCTCGACGACCAGGACTCTCACGACGTCACCTTCGGTAGACGACGTCGTTCGCGAGGCGGACGAGCGTCAGGGCGGAGGAGGCGACGGAAAGCGCGTCGCTCGCGCCGAGGAGGATGTAGCCCCCGGTCTTGAGGCGGGAGGAGAGGACCTCGACGACGCGGGCCCGCGCCTCCTCGTCGAGGTAGATGAGGACGTTCCGGCAGAGGATGACGTCGAACCTGGTGCCGAAGGCCGGCTCGTCCAGGATCGAGCGCGTCTCGAAGAGGACGGGCGCGGCGAGCGGGGGCTTCAGGCGGAAGAGCCCGCCGGGAGCGGCCTCGAAATGCTCGCGGCGCCGTTCCGCGGAGGTCGCGCGGAGCGACTGGGGGCCGTAGACGGCGGCTCGCGCCCGCCGTACGTGGGCCGGAGAGAGGTCGGTCCCGAGGATCCGGACCTTGCGGCCGGGAAGGACGCCCTTCTCGTGAAGGACGATCGAAAGGCTGAACGCCTCCTCGCCCGTCGCGCAGCCGGCCGACCAGACGTCGAGGGCCCCGTCCTGTCCGGCCGAAAGGAGCCTCTCCGGCACGATCTCCTCCGAGAACGCCCTGAGGCTGGCCGGATCCCGGAAAAAGTACGTCTCCCCGACCACGACTGCGTCGAGGAGCCTGCCGAACAGCGGCGAATCCTGGGGCTCGTTCCGGAGGCGCCCGTAGAGCTGGTAGAACGATCCGGCGCCTCGCGCTTCGGCAGCGAGGCGGCTCTCGACCCGGACCCTCTGCGAATCGGAGACCACGAACCCCGTTCTCCGTCGCAGGAGGTCCTGGTAGAGGCGAAAGACCGACTCGGCCAGCTCCAGCGGGCGGCCCGTCACGTCGACCTCTGGCTTCGTCCTGCCCGGGCCGCTGTGGCCAGGGCGCGCGCCCAGCGCCTCTCCGCGCGGGCCGGCGCCTGCATCCAGGCGCGTCGGCAGGCCTCGGGAGCGAGCCGCGCGAGGGCCTCCGCCGCGTCGTCCGCCTCCGCCGGGATCGATTCCTGCGAGAGGACGAGCGTCATCGGGTCGACCATCGCCTCGTCCGCGAGGCCGGACGCGGCGACGAGGAGCGATCGCAGGACGGCCCGATCCGACTCGACGACGAGCGCCGTCGCCACGGCGCCGGAGAGGGCCGAGCGGGAGTCGCCCGGCGGCCGTCGCGCGACCGTCTCGGCCGCGGCGGCCCGCACCTCCGCTCGCTCGTCGGCGAGAGCCGTGGCGAGGGCCTCGGCCGCGACCGCCTCGTCGGCCACGGAGAGGGCGCGGACCGCGGCGCAGGCGGTCTCCGGGTCCTCGTGTCCGAGCGCCGCGACGGCGCTCCGGGCCGCCTCCGGGTCGCCGGTCTTTTCGATCTCCTCCAGCGCGGCGATGCGCACCGCCGGCTCCTGTACGAGCATCTCCTCCACGAGGCGGGGACGTTCGGCGCCTGCGAGTGCGATCACGGCGGCTCCCGCGGCCGCGGCGGCGGCCGGATCGTCCACCAGGAAGACGAGGCCGTCCCGCCAGGTGACGCCCGGCAAGGCCTCGCCGCGCTCGGCCCGAAGGGCGAGGCCGCGCAGCGCCGCCGCCCGCACGGTCGCGATCTCGTCGGAGAGGCAGGCCACGATCTCGTGCGAGCCGATCCGGCGTCCCCGGGCGGCCGCGGTGACGGCCGCCTCGCGCACGGCCGGGTCGGGCGTCGAGAGGGCGCCGCGGACCGCCGCCTCCACGTCGGGACCGTCCGTCCCGGCGAGGGCGGCGAGCGCCGCAACGCGGCCCGGGCCGTCCGGGCCGCCCGCCCGGTCGAGGAGGGCCCGCCGGCGCTTCGGAAGCCGGTCGAGCGGCTCGCCCGAATCGTCGCTCGCCAGCGCGAGCGCGGCGGCCAGCGCCGTCTCGGGGTCGTCCTCGGCCAGGACGTCGATCAGGTCCGGGATCGGGACCAGGCCGGCCGGCACGCAGGACAGGACCGCCGCCTTCACCGTCGCCGAGGGGTGAACGAGAAGCGGCAGGAGCGTCGGGGCTTCCGGGCCTCCACGGTGTGCGTCGAGGAGCTCGAGAGCGGGCTCGGGGTCCGCCACCTGGAGGACGCAGAGCAGCGCTTCCTCGCGCCGGGCGCGAGGAAGCGCGCGGAGCGCGGCGTAGCCGTCGCGGAATGGTCCGTGGGTCACGATCGCCAGCGCGGCGCCCGGCAGGTCGAGGAGGGCGAGGACGTGCGCGGCGTCGGTCCGGAGCGCGGCGTCCTCCTCCGGGTCCTCGAGGAGGGCGAGGAGCGTCGGGCCGGCTTCGGGCCAGAGCGGACGGAGGCCGGCGAGCGTGGTGGCCGACGCCGACTCGAGCGCCGCGCGCAGGGCGGCGACGAGGAAGACGTCGACCTCGCCCGCGGCCGCGCGCCGCAGAAGCGGCTCGCCGGCCACGGGCGAGCGGAGCCGGGCGAGCGCGTGAAGGGCCCCGTGGCGAAGGTTCGCGTTCGTCAGGAGCGGGAGGATGCGCGGCGCGATCTCGGGGTCCCCGACGTCGCCGAGTGCCTCCAGCGCGTGGACCTGCAGCCAGAGGTTCCCTTCCTCCAGGGCCGCGAGCAGCGGGGCGATCGCCTCTCTCCGGCCGGTCCGGCCGAGGGCGAGGAGAAGCGCCGCACGGGCGTTCGGGTCCCCTTCCCGCCGCGCGGCGGCTTCGATGGCGGTCACCGTCTCCGGTCCGGGAGCCGGGCCGGGGAGCGCCGCCGCGGCCGAGATCCGCACGTCGGCGGACGGGTGCTGGAGCGCGCCGAGGAGGACGGCCCGTCCCGCCGCGCCCCCCCTCACCAGGAGGGCGAGGCCGGCCGCCCGGTGACCGGCGTCGTCGTCGTCGGCGAGGGCCACCGCGCACGCCGACGCCACGCGCGGCGTGAATCGGCGACCGAGCGCGGCGACGGCCCGCTCCCGAACGCGGTAGTCCTCGTCTTTCAGGAGCGCCAGGAGGACCGACTCGGCCTCCTCACCCGGGATCCTCCCGAGCTCACCGGCGACGGTCCATCTCTCGGTCGCGTCCTTCGACGCGGCCCGGGCGGCGAGCTCGCGGATACGGTCGTCGCTCATCCTTCGCCTTTCGCCGCGAGCCGGTCGACGTCGAGGAGGGAGAGGAACCCCGACTCCTCCGCGACGATCCCGCGCAGCGCGCCGCGTCCCGGCGGCGGTGGCGCGACCCGGTCGGCCGGACAGGTCTCCACGCCGTCGATCGAGTCGACGAGGAGCGCGTGGTCCGTTCCGTAGAGGACGACGACCAGCGGCGCGGGCTTCGCGGGAGACCGCGGAAGTCCCATCGCCGCGGCGACGTCGATCACCCCGAGCGCCTCTCCCCGGACCAGGGCGACGCCGCTCCACTCCGGGGGCGCGCCGGGCAGAGGCGCGATCCGCCTCGGGCGGGCGGCCTCGCGCACGCGCTCCAGCGGTACCGCGAACCGCTCGCCGCCCGCGCGGAAGGCCAGGAGGAGGCCGTCGTCGCTCACGCCCGCCTCCCGGACGCCGAAGCGGAATGGACGCGCGCGACGAGCGCCCCGGCGTCGAGGGCGAGGGCGATCTCGCCACCGGGAACCTCGGCGGCGCCCGCGATCTCCCTCGGCCGCGGCACGGAGTCGGCGAGCGGCTTCACGAGGAGGTCCCAGACCCCCTCCACGGCGTCGACGACGAGGGCCGCGGCCCGCCGGCCGTCTTCCGTGACGACGACGGGCTCCGCGCCTCCGGCGTCGGGGCGCCTCGGCAGGTCGAAGAGCGCGTCGAGGCGCGCGAGCGGCAGGGCCTCGTCACCGTCCCGGAAACAGGGTCTGCCGTCGATGACCTCGATCGCGCCCTCCGCGGCCTGGAGCGTCCGCCTCACGTTCTCGCCGGGGAGGGCGAACCAGACGTCGCCGACCCTCACGACGAGCGACTCCAGGAGGACGAGCGTCATCGGGACGACCACCTCGAACGTCGTCCCCGAGCCGGGAACCGAGCGGACCGAGACCCGACCTCCGAGGGCGGTCAGCTTCTCCCGCACGACGTCGAGCCCAACGCCCCGTCCCGAGATCTCCGAGACCTCCCGGGCCGTTGAGAAGCCGGCCCGGAAGAGCAGCGCGAACGGTTCGGCGGGATCGGGGTCGGATGGACCGAGGAGACCGGTCTGGCGGGCCTTCGCGACGATCCCCGCCGCGTCGACGCCCCGCCCGTCGTCGGAGAACGTCAGCACGACCTCGCGCCCCCGCGGCGCGACGGTGAGGGCCACCCGGCCCCGGCGCGGCTTGCCGGCCGCGGCCCGCTCCTCGGGTGACTCGATTCCGTGGTCGAGGGCGTTTCGAAGGATGTGGAGCAGCGGGTCGCCCAGCTCGTCGGCGAGGACCTTGTCGATCTCCGTCTCGACCCCCTGAACGACGAAGTCGGCCTCTCGCCCGAGCGCGGCGGCGGTCCGCGCGAAGGCGCGCGCGAGCCGCGTCGTCAGCGTCTCGACCGGCACGAGTCGAAGCGCGAGCGCCGCGGGCCCGAGCGTCGCGACGAGGCGATCGAGCCGGGCGAAGGCGCGCTGCGCCTCGAACCGGGCGCCGCGGTCGGGCGCGCCGGCGAGGGCCTGGCCGAGCGTCCGGCCCAGCGCGGACCGCGCGAGCGCGAGCTCCCCGGCGAGGTCGACGAGGGCGGCGACTTTCTCGAGCGGGACCCGGACGACGCCCCGTGCCACCTGGGGGGCGGCTTCCGGTCCCGGCTCGGGCGGCGCCGGCTCCGCGACCACGGTGGCGGGCAGGCGGACGGGCTCCGTGGCGGGCTCCGGGGCGGCCGTCCCCGCGGAGACCCCCACGACGTCACGCGCCGAGCACCGGGTCGCCAGCGCCGCGACGTCGCTGCCGGGCGGCAGCGCCACGAGGAGGCGGAACGCCATGCGGGCCGGGTCCGCGGCCGTGCCGGGAAACGTCCCGATCAGCTCGCCCGCGGCCGACGCCTCGTTCATCGCGTTCCGCAGCCCGGCGTCGAACGAGTCGAAGTCGAGGTCGAGGTCGACGAGGACGAGAGCCTTGCCTCTCTTCCCCGCCTCGGACGCGCGATGCCTCTCGTAGTCCGAAAGGGAGGCGTCGAGCTCGGGCGGCAGTCGAAGGCTCGCGGCCTCGCGCGGCTCCGCGGGACGGACGAGGCCCTCGAGCCGGTCCTTCAGCGGCGTCTCGAGCCTCGGCGACTCCTCGCCCGCGGCGACCCGCGCCACGAGCGTCGAGAGCGCGTCGAGGCCGTCGCGCACGCCGCCGCGCACCGCGGGCGACGGCGGGACCCGTCCCATCCGGAGGTCGTCGAGCAGCGCCTCGAGCGCGTGCGCCGCGTCGGCGATCCCCGAGTACCCGACCATCCCGGCCACGCCCTTGAGGGAGTGGACGGTCCGGAAGAGGGCGTTGACCTTTTCGGGGCGGGGATCGTCCCCCTCGGCGTCGAGGGCGTCGATCCCGCATCCGGCCTCCTCGAGGAGCATCTCCGCCTCGGCCAGGAACTCCCCGGAGGATGCGTCGCCCGGCCTCTTCGGGCGGGTCACGGCTCCTCCGGCGCCTTCGATCCCAGGACCTCCCCGAGGACCCGGTCGAACGTCTCGACGTCGAACGGCTTGCCGAGGTATCCGTCGGCCCCCGCCTTCCGCGCCCGCGCGGCGTCCTCGGCGTCGCGCTCCGTCGAGACGGCGATCACCGGCAGGGCGCTCTGCTCCGGGCGCGAGCGGATCATCCGGATCAGCTCGAGGCCCGAGAGGGTCGGCATGTTCACGTCGGTGAGGACGAGGTCGATCGGCGAGCGCGGCAGCTCCCGGAGCGCCTCGAACCCGTTCTCGGCCTCGACGACGTCGACCTTGTGGCCCGTGCGTCGCGCCCACCCTTCGAGGGCCTGCCGGACGAGGAGGCGAGCGGGTCCGGAATCGTCGACGACGAGGACGTGTCGACGGATCGGTCCCGACGCGGTCATCGCTGGGGCTCTCCCGGAGGGAGGTCCACCGCCTCGACGACCCGGAGCCGGGGGCGGGCGAACGAGCCGTCGCGCACCTTCCACGCGAGGGTGGGCCCGCGCGCGAGGATCGTCAGCCCGAACCCATCGGGCGGCGCCGCCGGCAGGGCCAGGTGTCGGGCCGTCAGCATGTTCGCGAGCCCCCCGGGGTCCGACGGGACCCACCCGAGGCCCGGCACGAAGACCTCGATCCAGCGGTGCCGCACCCCGCTGATCGTGTCGCTGTAGTGCTGCTGGGATTCGTCGGTCAGCTCGCTCGGCGTGCGGGCGGTGAGGATCCCGGTGACCTGCCGGACCGGGATGCCGCCGCGGCGGAGGAGGTCGGCCGCGAGGAGCGACCGGCCGACGCACGAGCCCCGCCGACTCCGGTGGCAGGAGGCGGCCGTCTCCGCGAGGAGACTCGGCGACTCGTAGCGGATCCGCTTCGAGACCCAGGCGACGACCCGCTCGACGGCCTCGAGCTGCGTCGTCGCCCCGCGCAGGAGGATCCGGGACAGGTCCTCCAGCTCGTCGTCTGCGTCGAGCGGCTCCGCCAGGAGCGCCCTCGCCTCCGCCGGGAGGGTCCGAGGGTCGACCGGGTAGGGTGCCGTGTCGCGAAGGGGGGCTCCGTCCACCTCGACCGTCGCCTCGAGCGTTCGCCCGTCGGGCGAGGAGAGGACGACGCGGTATCCGGGCGCCTCGACGGGGCGGACCGCCCGCCACGGCTCGATCCCTTCGACCCGGTAGCGCGCCGTCTCGACGGCCGCCCGCTCGGGCCCCGAGAGGAGGAGGAACGCGAGCGCGAGGGGCGAGAGGTTCATCGGCTTCCGGCCGGCGCCGGCCGCGAGCGCCGGAGCGACGCCTCGCGCGCCCCGAAGAGGTTGCGTCGGATGCCGTCGAGGACGCCGTTGATGAACGGCGCGGACGACGGCGTGGAGAACTTCTTGGCGATCTCGACCGCCTCGTCGATGACGACCGGGTCGGGGGTCTCGTCCTCGTGAAGCAGCTCGTAGAGGGCGACCCGGAGGAGGTTCCGGTCGACGACCGGCATCCGCCCGAGGCGCCAGTGGTCCGACTGCTTCCCGAGCAGCTCGTCCAGCTCCGAGAGCCGGCCGAGCGTCCCGAGGACGAGCCGCGAGGCGTACTCCTGGACCTCGGGCGCAGCGTTCCGGTACTCGTCCGTCCGGGCGAACATCTCCTCGGGAGAGGTCCCGGCGATGTCCCGCTGGTAGAGGAGCTGAAGCGCCAGCTCCCGGGCCCGCCGCCTGCGGCCGCTCACGGCGACCTCCTACCGGACCGGCGCGCCCGCCCGCAGCCGCGCGCGGAGGTCCGCCAGCTCGACGGCGGCCGTCGCCGCCTCGAACCCCTTGTTGCCCCCCTTCGCGCCGGAACGCTCGAGCGCCTGCTCGAGCGAGTCGCACGTCAGGACGCCGAACGTGATGGGAAGGTCGAGCTCGAGCCCGACCTGAAACACTCCCTTCGCGACCTCGGTCGCGACGTAGTCGAAGTGAGGCGTGCCGCCCCGGATCACGGCGCCGAGAGCGACGAGGGCGTCGAAGCCGCCGGACCTCGCGAGATCGCGCAGCGCGAGGGGAACTTCCCACGAGCCGGGGACCTTCACCACGGTGACGGCGCCCTCGGCCGCGCCGAGCCGCCGGAAGGCATCGAGGGCCCCGTCGAGGAGGCGGGAGACGACGATGTCGTTGGTCCGAGAGGCGACGATGCCGAACCGCCGTCCGTCGGCGCGAAGCTGACCCTCGAGCACGTTCATGACCGCCTCAGTCTAGCAGAGAGAAGCGTGCCGCCGGACGGGAGGCCTCCGTCCCGGCGAGGCCTCGGAGCCGCTCGGCGAGCGGCCCGACGAGGGGCTTCCCGAAGCTCTCGGCGTACCGCTCGAGGAGCTCGTCGAGGCTCCAGCGCCGCGGCTGGGGACCGAGCGTCTCGAGGCAGAGGACGGCCGCCACGGCGCCGACCTTCCCGGCCTCCTCCCAGGGCAGGCCGCGCAGGCGCGAGGCGACGAGCCCGGACCGGAACGCGTCCCCGACGCCGGTCG
>JAKPXO010000028.1 GCA_029567505.1 Acidobacteriota bacterium | reverse complement strand
ACGGCGAACTTCGAGGCGCAGTAGGCGGAGGTCGCGGGGTGCCGATGAAGCCGTTCACGCTCCCGACGACGCCGATCCGCCCTTTCGTCCTCTTCAGCTCCGGGAGCGCGGCCTTCACCGCGCGCACGGCCCCGAAGAAGTTCGTCTCGAGCTGGCGCCGGTAGTCGTCGATCGAGAGCGACTCGATCCGCCCGGCGACCGCGAAGCCGGCGTTCGCGAGGAGGACGTCGAGGCGCCCCCACTCGGCGACGGCGCGCGCGACGGCGGCCTCGCAGTCGCCGTCCTTCGTGACGTCGCAGGCGACGGCGATCGCGGAGCCGCCGTCGGCGCGGAGGGAGGCGGCGACGTTCTCGAGGAGGTCGGTCCTCCGGGCGCAGAGGACGACCTTCGCGCCCCGGCGGACGAGCTCGCGGGCGGTCGCCTCGCCGATCCCCGACGAGGCGCCCGTGATGAGGACGACGTGGTCTTTCATGTCGCGTGGACTCTACCGGAACCCCCGCCTCTCACCGCCGCGCGCGGAACGGGAGGAGGGCGAGGCTGCCGGCGACGAGCGCCCCGACGAGCATCGGGCCGAAGGGCTGGTCGAGGACGATCGCGAGGACGAAGGCGGCGAGGTAGGCGGTCACGGAGAAGCCCGCGCAGTGGACGAGGGCGCGCTTCCACGAGGCGGCGATCCGGAAGGCGACCCAGGGCGGGAGGAAGACGAGGGCGAACGTCGCCATGACGCCGATCGACTCGGTCGCGAGCGCGACGGAGAAGGCGACGAGGAGGTCGAACGCGAGGTGGAGCTTCCAGGGGGAGGCCCCGTTCGCGGCGAGGCTCTCCGGGAAGAAGTGCTCGAGGAGGAGCCGCTTCGAGAGCCACGTGCCGGCGGCCGCGACGACGGCGACGAGGGCGAGGGCGGCGCCGAGGTTCGCCCAGGTCGTGAAGTAGAGCTGCCCCTCGAGGAGGGAGTGCGAGAGCTCCTCGCCGCGCGTGCTGTTCGCGGCGCCGAGGAGCGCCGCGCTCCAGCCGAAGAAGAGGAGGACGGCGTAGACGTCGTTTCCCGAGCGCTCGGTGCGCCCCTTGAGCGCGGCGGCGACGACGGCCGCGCCGAGCGAGCCGGCGAGCGGGTGGACGCCGACGAGGATCGCCATCACCCCGCCCGCCGCGGTCACCTGCGCGAGGCCGAGCGCGGCGAGCCACTCGTTCCGGAGCCTCACGTAGGCGCCGAGAACCGGGAGGAGGAGAGCGAGGAGGAAGCCGTTCGCGAGGGGGACGCGGAAGAGGGGGTCGAAGACCTGCGCGAGCGTCACCGGCCCACCTCCAGGACGCGCGCGGGGACGCCGGTGAAGAAGCGGGCGTCGTGCGTGACGACGAGGACGGCGCGGTCTCCGCGGGAGGAGAGGAGGAGCTCGGCGAGGGCGGCCACGGCGTCGGGGTCCATGTTGTTCGTCGGCTCGTCGAGGATGACGAGACGGGCGTCGCCGCCGAGGCAGGCCCAGACCGTCAGGAGCTGGAACTGCCCGCCCGAGAGGCGGTCGACGCGGGTCCTCAGGAGGGGCCGGAGCGATGGGGGCGGCTCGGCCGTCGCCGAGGTGAGCCGGAGGAGCTCGTCGGCGCGGAGCGGCACGTCGGTCTCCCGGACGGGCCGCTGGCGCTGGTAGGCGATCGT
>JAKPXO010000524.1 GCA_029567505.1 Acidobacteriota bacterium | reverse complement strand
CGCTCGAGGCGGCCGGCGTGGCTCACGACGTCACACGCGGCGAGGGCGGGCACGGGTTCAGGGATTACGTGGGGAATGGCCGGATGAGCTCTGCGGCCGCCTTTGGCGCCAAGAATTTGACGCCCGCCGTCCGCCCGGACCGCCCTCCGGTTTCCGGCGCCTGAGGCACGCTGAAGGCAATCCTCACCCGCTCGATGAGCGGGGCGGGAGGCCCTTCCGGGCCTAAGTCCCGGGGATTCAATGGTGCCGGAGGAGGGACTCGAACCCTCATGAGCTTGCGCCCGGGGGATTTTGAGTCCCCTGCGTCTGCCGTTCCGCCACTCCGGCGCGGAACGCGGAGTCTAGCAGCGGGCCGTCAGGCCCACTCGACGCGGACCGAGGCGTGGAGGTGCGCCAGTAGCGCGCCGAGGAGGGCGCCGACGGCGTTCCAGAAGACGTCGTTCACGTCTGCGGCGCGCGTCGGCAGGAAGAACTGCACGGTCTCGATGCCGACGCTGAAGACGAGGCCGAAGAAGACGACCTCGGCGTGGTTTCGCCAGCGCGCCCGGCCCCGTCCGTCGACGAACTTCCAGGCCAGGAAGCCCCAGATCGCGAACATGACGAGGTTGCCGACGAGGCCGAGGAGCCCGAGGACGAAGCGGTTCGAGAGGACGCCGGCCTTCCCGGCGCTCGCCTTCAGGCGCGCCAGGTCGTCGAACGGCACGAGGTTCGTGACGACGCCGGGCCGCCCCTCGACGAGCAGCGTCCCGGCCAGGACGAGGGCGGTATACGCGAGGAGGAGCGCCCCCTGCGTGCCCTTCCCCACCACGACGCGCTTCAACGGCGTTCCTCGTGCCCGTCGGTCACGGCGTCGGCCCCGCGCACTCCGGCGAAGAGGCCTTCGGCCCCCTCCGGGACGAAGATGACGTACAGGAACCCTTCGGCGGCGAGGAGCTCGCACGCCTGCCCGGCGGCGACGCCGTCGTCTCCGACCACGACGAGGGGCGATCTCCGGAAGCGACCGATCTCCTCGATGCGGGATCGCAGCGCGGAGAGCGGGATCTCGTGGGCCCCCCGGAGCCGAGGCGCGGGCATCGTTCGCACGTCCAGGAGGGGGATCTCCCTCGAGTCCCGCAGCATCTCGCGAGCGACCGACGCGCGCATCTCCCGGCACGGTGCGTCGACGCGACGCGTTCCCGTGCCGAAACAGCCGGCGGCGCCTGGCAGGAGCATCCCGACCGCGACGCAGCCGAGGAGACGTCGGAGGGGAGTCACTCGCGCGAGCTTACCGGATCGCGACCCCGAAACCGGACGGGACGTGACGAAGCGCACGTCCGCGAACCCGTTTCGCGACGGTACGTACGTTGCAGAAGGTCAGAATGAAACGTTCCGCGCGCGGCCCTGCGGCCGAAAAGGTGGACGCGGGACACCTGGAGGATCGAGAAATGAAGAATTTTCCGCGAATCGCCCTCCTCGCCGTTGCGGCGGCGGTCCTGGCGGCCGGCCCGGCCGCCGCGCAGGACCGGCGCGGCACGGTGGAGATCACGCCGGTCGTCGGCGGCTACTTCGGCGGGACGTTCGACCCCGGAACGCTCGCCTTCTACGACGGGCAGGCGGACGCTTCGACCGAGGTGGCGTACGGCCTGAAGCTCGGCTTCAACATCACGAACAACTTCGCGATCGAGGCGAGCTACCTGCAGTCGGACCCGAAGCTCCGGCTCGAAGGGGGCGGAGCGATCGGAGGCGGCTCCGAAGAGATCGGCGAGATGCAGATGCGGCTCTACGAGCTCAACTTCCTCGTCCCCTGGGGCCGTGGACCGGTCCGCCCGTACTTCACGATCGGCGGAGGCGTGAACACGTTCCGGCCCTCGATCCCGGGCTACTCGTTCTCGTCCGACTCCCGGTTCACGGGCAGCCTCGGCCTCGGCGTGAAGACCTACGTGAACCCGAACTTCGGCTTCCGGTTCGAGGGGAAGGTCCGTTCCACCTACGTCAACAGCGAGGACGACTACTGGTCCTGCGACAGCTGGTGGTGCGACGGCGACTACTACGGCGAAAGCCAGTGGTACACCGCCGGAGAGGCGACGGCGGGAGTCATCATCGCCTTCTGAGCCCGCCTCGGGAACCGGATTCGACAGGGGCCCGGCGGACCTCGATCCGTCGGGCCCCGTCCCGTTCTGGCGTCACGATGACCTCGAAGTCCCCCGGGGTCGCCGGAAGGCCCTCCGGCCACTCGACGACGACGACGGACCCGTCTTCCCGCGTTTCGTCGAGGCCGAGCCCCTCGATCGCCGCGCCGAGCCGCTCGTCGTCGAGGAGCCGGTAAAAGTCCACGTGGACGAGGAGAGGCGGCCGCCCTTCCGGGCCGTATTCGTGGACGAGCGCGAACGTCGGCGAGGCGACCTCGTCCGGGAGGACGCCGAGCCCCTCGGCGAGGCCTCGAACGAGCTCGGTCTTCCCGGCGCCGAGCGGCCCCGAGAGGCGGACGACGGATCCCGGGACGAGGAGCAGGGAGAGCTCCCGGCCGACCTCGCGCGTCTCCTCGACCGAGCGCGCGACCGCCTCGAAGGGGACGGTCCTCACGGCAGCATCGACTCGGCGACGGCCGCGAAGGCGCGGCCGAGCTCCTCGGGGAGGTCCGAGGCCCGGAGGCTCTCCTCGCCGAGGCGCTCCCGGACGAGGTCGCCCGCCAGGCCGTGTAGGTAGGCCCCCGCCGCGGCGGCCTCCCACGCCGTCCGGCCGCGCGCGAGGAGCGCTCCGACGATGCCGGTCAGGACGTCGCCGCTCCCCCCCGTCGCGAGGCCGGGGTTGCCGGCCAGGACCCGGGCGACACGCCCCGCCGGAGTCGCGACGACGGACCGGAATCCTTTCAGGACGACCGTCGCTCGGGACTCGGCGGCGAGGCGCAGCGCGGCGTTCGCCGGGTCGGCCGCGACCGAGGACACGGGGAGACCGAGGAGGCGCGAGGCCTCCCCGGGATGAGGCGTGAGGACGACCGGTCCCGTTCGCGCACCGATCTCGCCGAGCCTTCCTCGGAGCAGATTGAGGGCGTCGGCGTCCAGAACGACGGGGAGCGGCGTGGCGAGCGCCTCCTCGAGGCGCGCGGCGCCCCAGGGTCCCGTCCCGAGCCCGGGGCCGACGGCGAGAGCGGCCGGCCCGGTGCCCCGCAGGGCCTCCGCGCCGGTCGCCTCCGCCACGAGCGTCTGGAGGGCCGCGCGGCTCGCCTCCTCGGCGACGACGACGACCTTCCCCGCGCCGGCCCGGAACGCCGCCCGGGCCGCCAGGGCCGCCGCCCCTGCCATCCCCTGGGCGCCGCCGATGACAGCGAGCGTGCCGTACGTCCCCTTGTGCGCGGAGGCGGGGCGCGGCGGGAAGAGCGGCGCCACGTCGGCCGCCGTGACGGCTTCGGGCCCGACGACCGGCGACCCGACCGGCAGGAGCCCGATGTCGGCGACGACGACGCGGCCGCAGAACGCCGCCGCCGGCAGGAGGAGATGCGCGAGCTTCGGGGCGCCGAAGGTAACCGTGAGGTCGGCGCGGACGTGCGGCCCGACGAGCGCTCCCGAGCCGGCGTCGAGCCCCGACGGGAGGTCGACGGAGACGACGAACGCCCTGCGAGTCGATGCGAGCCTCGCCGCGCGCGCGGCGAGGCCCTCCGCGTCGAGCGGCCGCGACAGGCCCGTCCCGAAGAGGGCGTCGACGACCATCGTCGCGCCGCGCAGCGGCTCGAGACCGGCCTCCGCGTCCACCGCCACGACCCGGCCCCCCTCCTGCTCGAGGCGGAGGAGCGTCTCGGCCGCGTCGCCCCCGACGCGCTCCCGCGCCCCGAGGAGGAGCACGGAGACCCGACCGACGCGACGGCTCGTCCGGAGGAGCCGCGCCGCCTCGAAGCCGTCCCCTCCGTTGTTCCCCGTCCCGCAGAGGACGACGACGCGCTCGCCGCGGAGAGGGACCGCGTCGACGGCCCGCAGGCACTCCCGGGCGACGGCCTCGGCCGCCCGCTCCATGAGGACGATCCCGGGCGTGCCAGCCGAGATCGTCCGGCCGTCCGCTTCGCGCGCGGCAGCCGGCCCCAGGGCGATCACGCCCGCTCCGGCCGCCGCGCCGCGGCGATCACCGGGGCGTCTCCTGCGGGAGGGCGGAGACGAAGATCGCTTGCTGGACGTAGCTGACGGTGTTCGTCGGCTCGTCGCGGACCGCGAGCGAGAGGCGCTGGCCACCGGGGATCATCAGGAGCCTCACGTCGTAGACGAAGTCGCGCCGGTTGAGCGCGTCGAGCTCCTTCGAGGCGATCTCGACCGGCACGACCTGCGTCGCGAGCTCGGACTGCTTCCCGGCGGCGTCGATCACGATGAAGTAGAGCGCGATCCGGCCGCGCGCGACGTCCCCCTGCGGCAGCACGGTGATGCGACTGTAGGGAACGCGGATCCGGATCGGGACGAGGTAGTTCTGCGCGTCGGCGGGCGCCGGCTGCCCGACCTCGATCCCGACTCCGAGCGGGTTCTCGTCGCGGGTGAAGTAGAGCGCCGAGGTGACGCCCTCGACGATCCGCGTCTCGAGCCCCTTCTCGACGTAGCTCCGGCGCGAGCGCGCGACGAGGCCCTTCTGCTTCATCTTCACCTCGACCTTGCGGGGCCGCTCTCCGCCCGAACGGAGGCTCCGGTACCCGACCGAGTAGTACGAGGTGTAGTCGCCCTTCAGCTCCGCGAGGGGCGTCGTGATGTCGTTCCGGTTCAGGATCGCCTTCCCGCCAGTCTCCTCCGCCATCAGGTGGATCATCGACTGGAGGTTGGTCTTCTCGATGAAGGTGTCGATCTTCGCCTGGGTCGAGCGGTTCTCCGCGCTGATCCCCTCGTCGATGGAGAGCCCGGAAGCGTCGACCATGTACATGCTCACGCCGGCCGCGTTCGCGGCGCGGATGATCCCGAGATAGGCCGAGGTGGAATCGAACTCGAACTGCGTCAAGCCCCCGCTCTGCGTCCGGAAACGGTCCTGGATGTACTTCCAGAGCTCGGCGCCCGGGGACTGCGGGAGGCCTTCCGAGACGTGCAGGAGGATCTTCCGTCCCTCGACGCCGGCCAGCTGGTCGATCGTCCTCTTCAGGGCGTCGGTCGTGAAGTCGAGGTCGTTCTTGTAGGCGAGCGCGTACTGCCGCGCCTCGACGAACGCCTCGTACTCGCTCTGGGCGTCGTCGATCCGCCGGAGGATGTCCCGGCGCTCGGACAGGCGGGTCTGCCCCATCGTCGAGTAGTCGCCCTGCTGCCGGATCACGTCGGAGACCTCGCGGCCGTCGTTCGTGAACTTCCGCCGGACCTTCAGCGACCGGTCCCAGGTGACGACCATCGCCTCGACGTTGTCCCGGACGTTCTCCCGGACCCAGGTCTCGAGGTTCTTCAGGACCCGGTTCCGGTTGAACGGCTGGAGGCTCAGGTTGTCGATGAAGATGACGATCTTCGTCTTTGGCACGGGCAGCGGCGCGGCCGCCGGCTCCGCCGG
>JAKPXO010000011.1 GCA_029567505.1 Acidobacteriota bacterium | reverse complement strand
ACTTCCAGCATGCTGACCACGGTCGCAATACTCTTCGCGCTGCTTCCACAGTCGTCGCCGATGTTCCGCGCGTGGAACGAGCCGATCGAGCCATTCCGCGTCGCCGGGCCACTCTACTACGTGGGCCCGAAAGACGTCACCTCGCTCCTGATCACCACGCCCGAGGGTCTCGCGCTCATCGACGGGGGCTTCGAGGAGTCGGCCCCGATCGTCATCGGGAACCTTCGCAAGCTGGGGTTCCGCGTCGAGGACGTGAAGATCCTCCTCAGCACGCACGCGCACACGGATCACGCGGGAGGGCTCGCGGGGCTGAAGGCGGCCTCCGGCGCCAGGCTCTACGCGGGGGCGGCCGACGTCGAGCTGCTCGCCCGCGGCGGCCTCGGCGACTTCGCCTTCGGCGACTCGATGCCGTTCCCGCCCGTGAAGGCTGACGTCGCCGTCCGGGATGGCGAGGAGGTGGCGCTCGGCGGGGTGCGCTTCCGCGCGATCGCCACGCCGGGCCACACGAAGGGGTGCACGTCGTGGGCCTTCACCATCGACGACGGCGGGGTGGCGCGCCGGGTCGTGGTGATCGGCGGGACGACGGCGCCTGGCTACCGGCTGGTGGGCAATTCCGCCTACCCGGAAATCGCCGACGACTTTCAGGCCACCTTCCGGAAGCTCCGCTCGCTCGAGGCCGACATCGTGTTCGAGGGACACGGCTTCTCTTTCGATCTCGAGGCGAGGAGGCTGGGCAAGCGGCGATTCGTCGAGCCGGGCGCGCTGAAGGAGTCGGTGGACAAGGCCGAGGCGGCGTTCGGGAAGGCACTCGGAGGGCAGAAGTAGGGAGCCCGCAGAGCGAGAGCAGACGCCCTCAGGGGAGCAGCGAAAAGAAAGAAGGGGCGGGTCGCGAACGACCCGCCCCTGTGTTTGCCGTCGAACCCTGCTCTACTCCCTCTCCCCTCTCGGAAGCACGCCTTCCTCGGGCTCGACGAAGTACTCCATCTCGCGCTCCAGCTCCAGCTCCTCCTCGGTCGGGGGCGGCGGAGGCGGCGGCTCGTCGGGCGGGATCCGGACCGATCGGTAGATGTCGAACCCGGTGCCGGCCGGGATCAGGCGGCCCATGGTGACGTTCTCCTTCAGCCCGCGCAGGTAGTCCACCTTCCCCGAGATCGACGCCTCGGTCAGCACGCGGGTGGTCTCCTGGAACGAGGCGGCCGAGATGAACGACTCGGTCGAGAGCGACGCCTTGGTGATCCCCAGCAGGATCGGCCGCCCCTCGGCGGGCCGCCCGCCGGCGCCGAGCACGCGCTCGTTCTCGTCGAGGAAGCGGAACTTGTCGACGACCTCGTCGATCAGGAACTCGGTGTCGCCGACCTCCTTCTCGACCTTCACCCACCGCATCATCTGCCGGACGATGACCTCGATGTGCTTGTCGTTGATGTTCACGCCCTGGAGCCGGTAGACCTCCTGGATCTCGTTGACCAGGTACGCCTGCAGCTCCTTCTCGCCGAGGACGCTCAGGATGTCGTGCGGGTTGCGCGGGCCGTCCATCAGCGGGTCGCCCGCCCGGACGCGCTCGCCCTCCTGCACGTTGACGTGCACGCCGCGCGGGACCGAGTACTCGCGGTCCTCGGCGCCCGGCTCGTCGGGGACGATGACGATCTTCCGCAGCCCCTTGACGGTGGGGCCGTACTTCACGGTGCCGTCGATCTCGCTGATGACGGCGGGGTCGCGCGGCTTGCGCGCCTCGAACAGCTCGACGACGCGCGGGAGGCCGCCGGTGATG
>JAKPXO010000009.1 GCA_029567505.1 Acidobacteriota bacterium | reverse complement strand
GCGGCGACCGCGGCCGCCTCGGCCGCGACGATCGCGACCCCGCCGACGTCCGACTTGTGGAGGATCTCGGGCGAGACGATCTTCAGGACCACCTCCGCCGCTCCCCCGGACAGGAGGGCGGCGACGGCGGCCGGCGCCTCGCCGGCCGGCTCCCCCTCCCAGAACGCGAACCGGGGGACGTCGAGCCCCGCGGCACGAAGGACCCCGTAGACCTCGTGCTCCAGGAGGGCGCTCCGGCCGGCCTCCCGGGCCCGGGTCAGAATCTGCTTTACCGTCTCGATCATGGTGTCGAAACCCCCGACCGGCGAAAGTAACATGACGCACGACGCCATGGCACTGACGGACGAGAAGAGGCTCCAGGACCTTCGCACGCTCCTCGAGGTCGCTCAGGCGATGACGGGCGTCCGCCAGCTCCAGCCCCTCCTCGAGCTGATCGTCGCCTCCGCGAGCCGGCTCGTCGACGCCGACCGGACGAGCCTCTTCCTCCTCGAGCCGGACGGAAGCCTCTGGACGCGCGTCGCCCAGGATTCCTCCGACATCCGCCTCCCTCCCGGCTTCGGCATCGCCGGGATCGTCGCGCGGACCGGCGAGACGATCTCGATCCCCGACGCCTACGAGGACCCGCGCTTCTCGCGCGACATCGACCTGAAGACGGGCTTCCGGACGCGCTCCGTCCTCTGCGTCCCGCTCGTGACGCCGTCCGGCTCCGTCGTCGGCGTCATCGAGGCGATGAACAAGAAGGGGGACGCCGCGTTCGACGCCGACGACGCCGAGGCGCTGCACGCCCTCGGGAGCCACGCCGCCCTCGCCGTCGAGACGCAGCGCCTCCTGGAGGGCGAGCTCCGTCGGGAGCGGATGGAGAGCGAGCTCGAGCTCGCCCGGAGGATCCAGGAAGGCCTGCGCCCGCGCGTCCTGCCCGAGCGGCCGGGCCTCCGTCTCGCCGCGTGGCAGGAGACGGCCGAGCGGACGGGCGGCGACTACTACGACGTCATGGAGGCGCCTCTCGGGGCCCTCGACCTCCTCGTCTGCGACGTCTCCGGCCACGGGATCGCCTCCACCGTCCTGATGTCGACGGCGCGCGCCTACCTCCGCGCCCTCCACCTCGTCGAGGCCGACCCGCAGAGGCTCCTCGAGAAGCTCAACCGGCTCATGACGCCGGACATCCCCGACGACGCCTTCGCCACCCTCGTCGCCTGTCGGATCCAGCCCGCCGGTGAAGCGTGCTACGTCTCGGCCGGCCACCTTCCGCCCCTCGTCTACCGGGCCCGCTCCCGCTCGTTCGACCGCCTCGAGGAGACCGACCTCGTCCTCGGCTGGTCGACGACGACGACGTATCGCGCCTTCGACATCGAGCCTCTCTCTCCCGGTGACCTCGTGATCCTCGCGACGGACGGCCTCTACGAAGCCTCGAGCCCCGACGGGCTCCTCTGGGGCGTCAACGCGGTGAGGGACGTCATCGCCGACGCGGCGCACGAGGGGGCGCACGGGATCATCGAGGCGCTCCGGGCCGGCGTTTTCGGCCACGCCGAGAAGCTCTTCCTCGAGGACGACATCACCCTCCTCGTCGCCGAGAAGGTCTAGGAGAAGGACGGCGCTCCGTTCAGCGCTTCGTGGCCTTCGCCAGGAACGCCACCATCGCCTCCCACTCTTTCGGCCCCGAGCCGGTGTGGCGGTAGACGACGTTGCCGGCGGGATCGAGGACGACGGTGTGGGGCATGCCCTCGGGCCTGTAGTGCTCGGCGATCCGGTGCTTCCCGTCCCAGAGGACGGGGATCGTCAGCTTCAGCTTCGAGACGAGGAGGTCTCGCCCCGAGACTTTGTCGTCCACGCTGACGACGACGACGCGCACCTCCGGGTGCTCGGCCGCGAGCTTCTCGAGACGAGGGAGGACGCTCCAGCACGGCGTGCACCAGGAGGCGGCGAAGTCGAGGACGGTGTAGCCGGAGGACGCGCCGGCCCACCCCTGCGCGACGCCGTGCTGGTCGGTCTCGGCCGCCGCGAGCGGAGGCGCGAGGAGGAGCGCGAGCAAGAGGGCCGCGCGTCGCATCAGTACGTCCACCCGAACGAGAACGACGTGGAGAAGGCCGTCAGGCCGTCGTCGCGGTCGTAGACCGCGGCGCGCGCCTCGAACCTCCGGAAGATGCCGAGCCAGGTCTGCCCGGGCTTGGTGTTGAGCGTGAAGCCCACGCCGTACTTCTGCGTCGTCGTTTCGGCGAGGTCCCCGTCCGAGGTGTAGTAGGTCTCGGTGCCGGTGAACGTGCCGGGCGTGCCGAACCAGTCGGCGCCCGCCTGCGTGCTGAAGCGGAGGATCGGGAAGAGCCACACCTCCCGCTCCGACCGGAGCCTGAAGTGGGGCTCGAGCTCGACGGCGTGGGCAGAGATGCCCCAGTCGTCCGTGTAGAAGCGGTAGCCCGAGCGGAGGACGAGCCGGTCGGAGAAGGAGTGGCTGAGGCGGAGGGCGACGGCCTTTCGAAGCCGGCTGTCGGGGAGGCGCTCGGCCACGCGAACGGCGCCGGGCTCGAACGGCCCGAGGACGACCTCGTGATACGGCGTCGAGAGGACGCCGTCCTGGCTGCTCAGGAAGAGCTCGAGCGAGCCGACGGTCCGCCGGCCGAGCGTCTGCGAAACGCCGAGCGTGACGTCGGTCGTCGTCCGGTCTCCGCTGCCGGTGGTGATCGGGAGACCCGGGCCCTGGTACCCGTAGCCGTCGATGCCGATCAGGTCGATGGCGTCGTCGAAGCGCCGCACGGAGGCGGAGAGGGCCGTGTTCGCCTTGTTCAGCTCGAGGCCCCAGTCGATCCCGTACGAGAAGGAGCGATAGTCGTACTCCTTTGCGGCCCCGACGGTCAGCCCCCACGTGCCGCTCTTCCACTTCTTCTTCGCCCGGAGCGTCCCGAAGAAGCGCTGGTCGCTGGCCGGGATGCTCGCGCTGCTCAGCTCCGACTGGATGTTCCCCATGGAGGCCGAGGAGACCTGGTCGACGCCGACGTCGGCCGAGAGCGAGAAGGTCTCGTTCAGGCGCCAGGCGAGCTGGAGGACGGGCGAGTAGACGTGGAGCTTCTCCGTGCCGACGCCTCCGGTGACGGGAGAGCGGTCGCCGTCCTGGTCGTAGTAGCCGAAGAGGAAGTCGGCGTCGAGGACGCCTTCGGGCGGCTCACCGGCGAGCGCCGCCGGAGCCGTCGCCGCCAGCACTGTCCCGAGGGCGCCGGCGCCCAGCAGCCTCGCGAGCCGGCTCAGCTGCATCCGCATCCCCCGCCCGACTTTCCGCCGGCGCCGCCGACGGCGCCCTCCCGGTAGGTCTCGGCCGCGCGCTCGAAGCGGTGCGTCCGGCAGTCGTCGAGCTTCATCGGCTCGGTCGCGAGCGCCCCGCGCTCCCACGGCTGCACCGTCGTGCAGCCCGGGAAGAGGGCCGAGAGCCCGACCAGGGCGAGGATCACCGGGAGTCGTCTTTTCAACGGTCGCCGCCTTCCTTCGTCAACATCGCTTCGAGGCCTCTCGAGAAATGGAGCTTCCCGTTCGCGTCGACGAGCATCGCCTCGACGCCGTTCAGCCGGTTCACCAGCGCGAGCCCCTTCTCGACGCCGAGGACCGAGACGCCCGTCGCGAGCGCGTCGGCGACCTCCCCGTCGGGACAGACGACCGTCACGCTGCGCAGTTCGGTCACGGGCCAGCCGGTTCGCGGGTCGAGGATGTGCGAGTAGCGCCGCCCGCCGAGCTCCACGTAGTTCTCGTAATCGCCCGACGTCACGACCGCCTGCTCGGTCGTCTCCAGCCAGGCGAAGACGCGGCCCTTCTCGAGCGGGTTCGCGATGCCGATGCGCCAGGGCTTGCCGCTCTCCTGCGTGCCGAAGACGACGAGGTCGCCCGCCGCGTTCACGACACCGCCCGTGACGCCGTGCTCCTTCAGGACGAAGACGGCCCGGTTCGCGGCGTAGCCCTTCCCGATGCCGCCGAACCCGATCCGCGTCCCCTTCCGGTCGAGGAAGACGGTCGATTTCCCCTCGTCGAGGACCACGTGCCGATAGCCGGCGTCGACGAGGGCCGCGCGGATCGCCTCCTCCGAGGGGACGGGCGCCGTTCGCGACTTGAAGTTCCAGAGGCGTCCGACGGTGTGGAACGTGACGTCGAACGCCCCGTCCGTGAGCGCCGAGACCTTCAGCGAGCGGCGGACGAGGTGAAGCAGCTCCTTCGGAACCTCGACCGGAGCGACCCCCGCCTGCCGGTTGATCTCGCTCACCTTTGAGGACTCCCTCCACTCCGAAAGGAGCCCCTCGATCCGTTCGATCTCGGTGTACGCCGCGTCGATCGCCGCGCGCCCCTTCGCCTCGTCGGCGTGGACCGCCGTGATCTCGAACTTCGAGCCCATCGCCCCGCGCGGGTCCTTCAGCGTCGCCGCTGCAGCCCGGTCGGCCAGCGTGAGCGTCAGGAGGAGGACCGCTCCCGCGATGCAGCTCGCTCCCGCTCGCCTCGTCACGCTGCTCATTTCGGCGGCGGATGTTACGCGCGGCATGCGACGGCGGCCGAACGGCAGCCGAACCGGACTACGGGAAGACGCGCCGCAGCTTCCCCGCCGCGACGAGCGACGTGAACTGCGCCTCCAGCGAGCCGGCGAAGCCCGAATCGTGGACGACGGCGCCGGCCTCGATGTTCCGGGCGTGAGCCGCCTCGGTGAAGTTGGCGGAGGTGACGAGCGCGGTGTGGCCGTCCACGACGACGCACTTGGCGTGGATGACGGCGCGCTCGTCGGCCTTTGCGGCGAGCGATCGCGGGTCGTAGTAGAGCTCGGGCTGACGGCCGGCGGGCCAGTTCTTCTTCAGGAACTCGCGGAAGTACTCGCGCGCCACGGCGTCGGGGTCGAAGTCCGCTCCGCCCGGGGCCGGGACGTTGAGGAACAGGAGGACGCGGAGGTCGGGCACCTCCTCCATCCTCCTCGCGAGAGGCTCGAAGACGTCCTTCCCGAGGAAGACCGCATAGGTCGAGACGAGGAGCCTCCGCCTCGCCCTCGCGAACAGCTCCCGCGCCACGATCGCCGTCTCGCGGCTCTGGCTCCCGGGCATCTCCGGTCCCGTCCAGACGAGCTCGACACGGTCCGATGTGACCTCGCGGAGCTTCCGCTCGGCCGCGACGGCCCGCAGGACCTCCGCGAGGTGCGCGGGTGGAAGTCCCGCGTCGTGGAGCCGGTTCAGCTCCGCGAGGGCGTTCGCGAGGTCGACGCCCGGAAGGTGGCGGCCCAGGGCGCCGGCCGAGTACGGCCCGGAGATTCGACCCGCGGCGAGCGCACCCGCGAGGCCTTCGAGCCCCGCCCGCGAGAGCTCCTCCCACGGCCCCTTCACGCCAGGTCTCCCGCGAAGAAGGCGGCGTCGCCGCCGAGGACCGTCCGCACCACGAGGGCCCGATCGAGGAAGTCGTTCCGGTTCTCGCAGCTCGGCTCGGGGACGAGGAGGCAGCCGTGGCAGGCGGCGCCCGTGAGGAACCGCTCCTCGTGTCCGCTGTCGGGCCGGTGGCCCGCGCAGACGGGGTCGTTCGAGCAGAGGCGGGCCAGCTCGAGCGCGCGCGAGAGATGCCGGCCGAGGTTCCGGCCCACCTCCACGAGGCCGCCGAGCGTCCCTTCCGCGTCGGGGCTCGACGTGTAGAGGAGGATTCCGAAGGCCTCGGCGCCCACGTAGATCCGCTCCCGGATCGAGCTCGTCGCGTAGCCGCAGTCGAGCGAGACGGCCGTCAGGAGCAGGTGCGAAAGCGAGTGGAGGAGAACGTACGGAAGCCCCGGGAACGGCATCGCGGGCTTCCTGTGGGCCGCCTTCCAGCGCTCGAAGCCGCGCGAGAGGCGGCTCCCCCGCTCCACGACCCCGGGCCTCTCGAGCCACGCGCCGATGCGGGCCGGGTCGAGCGCGAGGAAGATCCCCTCGCCCCGGTTCTCGACGGCCGGCACCCATTTCACCTCCGCGGCCAGGGGCGCCGTCCTCACGTCGAGCGAAAGCTCGCCGTCGATGTCGGCCGTCTGCGCCTCGAACCGCGTGAACCCCACCTGGGCCGTCACCTCGCGGAGCCGGTCCACGAGGACGACCCGCTCGATCGCCATCATCGGTCCGGTCGTCGCCTCGAGCGGGAGCCGCCGCGCGAGGAAGTCGTGCCCGCTGTGGACGTCGTCGCCCAGCTTCTCCTTCACGGAGAGGAGCGTCGCCAGCTCCACCTCCTTGATCTTCTCCGTCTGCGCGGGCGCACCCGTCCTCCGCCGCTCGATCTCGGCCCAGACCTCCTCGTCCGTGAGGCCCTCGAGCGCGGCCTTCACCGCCGGGCGCTTCTTCTCCTTCACGAGCTCGCCCGCCTCCTCGACGAGCGAGAGGAAGTTCTCCCAGACCTTCGCCACCGCGTCGCGGACGACCGAGCCACGGTCGGGCAGGGAGATGACGCTCAGCACCTGGGGGAAGTAGGCGTCGCTCGCGGAGCGGACGAGGAGCCGCGCGAGCTGCCTCTTCCCGTTCTCTCCCCCGCACCGCTCCCCGCCGTGCCGTCCGAGCCAGGGCCTCCGGCCGGCGCACTCGCCGAGGCTCTCGGCGCCCCGCCGCGTCGCCTGCGCCATCGAGCGTTCGGCCCCGCAGTCGCAGCCGACGACGACGTCCGCGAGGTCTCCCGACGAGCCGCGCTCTTCCATCCAGATCGGCCGGGAGCAGTCGCCCCGGTACATGTGAATGAAGCCCCGCCAGTCGATGTCGGAGAGATGCCCGAGGACGCATGCCTGGACGAAGCGGACCGGGACGGCCGGGACCTTCTTCCGGTCGACCTCGTACTTCCCCTTGTCGAGGCTCTCGAGGTGAACGAGCGGCCGCCGCTTCGCGTTCACCTGCACCACGAACCACTCGGGGAACTGGAACGCCGGCACGCCCGTGGCCGGCGTCCGCTCGTCGTCGGAGACGACCGGGGGGCCCTTCAGCGGCACGGGCTTCCCGTGCCCGAGCACGCTCGCCACCTTCAGCGAGAGGCGCTCCTCGACGATCGTCGGCATCTCCGAGGCCGGGAACCAGGAGTCGAGACCGCTCACGACGACGGAGTGATTCGGGAGGTCGACCATCGCACCCGGCCCGAACGTCCTCACGAGCTGGCTGCGGCGGATCTCGCCGTGGTGCCGTTTCTTCACGAGCCGGCCTCCTCGGCGTCGGGCACCTCGACGTCGTCGAGCCTCCGGAGAACGAGAGGGACGCTCGGCTCCACGTCGCGCATCGACCACTGCGCCCGGAACTTCCGCGCCGAAGAGGGGAGCGACTCCAGCTCCGGGTCGAGCGGGTCGCGGAGCAGGGCGAAGGCGTTCGGCGGCCCGCCGCGCTCCTTCGCCTGGTAGGCGAGCTTCACGTCGTTCTGCCTCTTCTCGTGCGCGAGGACGGCCCAGCTGTCGAGGAGGTCGTCCACGAGGCTCTTCACTCTCTTGCGGAGAGCCTCCAGCTCCTCGGCCCCCTTCTCCGTGTCGTGCCGCGATGCCCGCTCGGCCATCTCCTCGCCGACGAAGGCGAGGTCCTTCCGCACCGCCTCGACCTGTCCCGCTCCCGCCGCAGGCGTCAACGCCGCCAGCCCGTGCCGCGCCAGGGCCACGGCCACCGCCGCGGCCCCGCGGTCGAGCGCCCGCGCCGAGAAGGGCGTCACGCTCGTCGCCTCGACGGCCCGGTAGAACGACGCGTGGTACGCCCCGAACCGCTCGAAGTGCGAGCGGTCGCGCGGGCGGTGGACGTTCTGGAGCGTCACGACGAGGCCAGGCCGCGCGTCGTCGCGCCCCACCCGGCTCGTCGCCTGGATGTACTCCGACGTCGTCTTCGGTTGCCCGAGGACGACCATGAGCCCGAGCCGGGTGATGTCGAGGCCCACGGAGATCATGTTCGTGGCGAGGGCCACGTCCACGTGATCCCTGCTCGTGAACGGCAGCGCCAGCCGCTCCTTGGCGCGCGCCACCTTCGCCGTCGACTCGCGCGACGTCAGCTCCACGACCTCCTGCTGGATCGCCCGGTCGCGGAACGCCCCGGCCGCTTCTCCCGCGCGCCGCCGCTCACCGTAGCGCGCGGCCCGCGCCGCCACCTCGTCCTCCACGATCCGCCGCGTGCCGCCCAGCTCGCGAAGGCTCGAGAAGTAGCCGAGGAGCGTCAGGTACGGGTCGGCGGGGTTCTTCTCGCCGAGCGAGGCGCCCCCGGCTTCCTCGAAGAGCCGCTGCGAGGCGCCGAGGAGCGCGAGATACGTCCGCAGGAGAAGCACCTTCAGGCTTCGCCCCTGCGCCGAGAGGCCGACGTACATCCGGGGTTCTCTCTCCGACTGCGCGACCGTACGCGCGAAGAAGGAGTCGCGCCGGTCGGGCCCCGGCGGCGGGAAGACGTAGACGGCGCTCCGGCCGAAGAGCGCTCGCACCTGCGCCTCGGCCCGCCGGATCGTCGCCGTCGACGCGACGACCTTCGGCGGGATTCGCTTCCCCGCCTCCTCGCGAGTCGAGAGGTGGTCCACGGCGATCTCGTAGAGCCCGGCCATCGTCCCGAGCGGGCCGGAGATGAGGTGAAGCTCGTCCTGGATGATCAGCTCGGGCGGCAGGAGCGGCTCCTTCTCTCCCTTGCCGAACAGCCGCCCCACGTCGCCCACCCACGGCAGGCTCGCGAACTTGTCGACGGTGGCGATGAGGAACGCCGGGCGCCGCGCGTAGATCGGCTCGTCCACGGTGAGGATCGGCAGCGGCCGGTCGCCCCGGAACTCACACCTCCGGCTCACGCAGACGACCCGCAGGTCGGTCGGTCGGTCCGACGTCGGCTGGAGCGAGAAAGAGTCCTTCGTGAACGGCGTCCCGCACCACGGGCAGCTCTCGAGCGGAATCGGCGGCGGCCAGCGCTTGCTGTCTTTCTTGTACTTCAGCGTCTTCGACCGCGCCGTCGTCTCGTCGTCGTCGCCCTTCGCCCCCATCCGGTTCGGGGTCGCGGCGCGCCCCACCCAGAGCCCCACCTCGAACGGCCACGTCCCGAGCGCCGCGTCCGCCTCCCGCTCCAGCTCCAGCGCGCAGACGAGCGCCGCCACGCGCCCGAGCTGGTCGAGCGTCAGGAGGCGCAGCGTGTAGCGCATCAGCACGGCGACGCCGGCGGAGGAGAGCCCCGAGTTGCGGAGCCGCCGGAGCACCATCGTGAAGGCCGCGAGGCCCAGGTAGCCTTCGGTCTTGCCGCCGCCCGTCGGGAAGAAGAGGAGGTCCACGGCCTCGCGGTCGCTCGAGCCGGGACGCGCGATCCCCTCGAGGTTCATGAGGAGGAAGGCGAGCTGGAACGGGCGCCACCGCGGCGGCTCCACCGCCTCCGGAGCGACGTTCGCCGCGCGGGCGCTCCGCCGCCGGGCGGCCTTCGCCATCGCGCGATTCGCGACCCGGAACGCCTTGAAGACGTCCGGCTCCTTCAGGAGGCCGATCCCCCGCTCGATCCGCGCGCAGGCGTGCTTCGCCTCGTCGAGGAGGATCGCCGCCGCCTCGGCTCTCTTCCCTTCGAGCTTCGTCTCCCGCTGGCGCGCGATCCACTCCCCGTATCGCACCGGGAAGGCCGCGAGGACGGCGGCGAGCGCATCGGCATCGCCCGTCGCGGCCAGCGCCTCCATCCCCAGCTCGACGCCGGCGACGTGCGACGGCTCCACCTTCTCCACGGCGGCCGTCGGCACCCACTCGGTCGCCACCTCGCGGCAGCTCCCGTCCTCCGCGACCTCCGTCCGCGCCGAGACCCCGTGCCCCACCGCGTACTCGAAGACGTCGCGGTACTGGAGGTCGGCCACGCGGTCGTCCCAGTCGGTCGAGTCGATCCCCGTGGCGTTCGGTCGCGCAACGAGGGGCTCTTTCGACCGCAGCACGAGCCGCACCTGGAAGGCCACCGCCTCGTCCTTCCGCTCCTCGGCGGCGGGCTTGCGGTCGTTCACGAGGAAGACCGAGACGCTTCGCGCCCCCTTCGGGAGTCCGAGGGCCTCGACTCCGCCCGCGGCCCGCGCCGTGACGACGAGGTTCAGGCCGCCCGAATCCGGCACGGTCGTCGTCACTGCCCTCGCTTCGCCCTCGGGCAGAGCGAGCGCCACGACGGCCCGCTTCGGCTCCCGCGTCCACGCGGACTCCTTGCCCCGCGGCTCGCCCTCGTCCGCCTTTGGCAGCCGGTAGTCGCCCCACGTCACCTCCGCTTCGAGCGTGGCCGTCTTCGCCGCCGCCAGCACGCTCAGCCCGACCGACGACGGAAGGAAGACCTTCCGCGCCGACGCCCGCTCCGGCACGTCCGCGTCGTCCGCCCCGTTCTCGTCTCCCGCCGCGAACAGCTCCTCCTGCCCCGTCGGGTCGACCTTCTGCTCCTCCGGCGCCTCGAACGGCACCAGGAACCCGCCCACGTACCAGCGCGAAGGCTCGTGCGGCAGCTCCTCGCGCTCGTGCTCGCCTCCCGGCTCGGGGCCGATCAGGTCGAGGCGCAGGGCGCGGATCAGCTCGTCGCGGACAACGGAGGAGCGCATGTTCCGCATCGTCCTTTCAGAACGGTCGATCCGCAGGGCACCCCGGAGTCTCGGCGATCGAAGCCCGGCTTTCAAGGAAAGGCATCCTCCGCGGCGGGCTCGCGCGCGCTTCGCCATCGCGGGCTGGCGCGGGCGCGGTTCCTGTGGAATGCTGCGCCCATGACGATCAGGGCCCTCTTCCCGCCGCGGTCCTCGTGTGCCCGGGCGTCGACCCTCGTGGCCCTGATCGCGCTCGCGCTCGGCGCGTCGCCCGCGGCCGCCGACGAGGCCAACGGCGTGCGCTTCGCCGTGCCCGAGGGCTGGAAGGCGACCGAGCGGAACGGCCTGCCGGTCATCGCGCCCTCGAGGCTCGCGCCCGGCGAGGTGATGTCGGCTCTCGTCATCGGCGTCCAGGCGGCGAGCGGGACGCCCGCCGCGCAGGTCGCGCAGGTGGCGGACGCGGTCAACGCCGACGCGAAGGTCGTCGGCTCGAGCCGGCTCGTCACCACCGACCGCGGCGCGGTCGGGACGTTTCACATCCAGAGCTTCGACGTCGAGTCGGCGGACCTCGGCGCGCACACCCGGATGGTGGTCCTGCTCGTCCGCGGGGACCGGCGCGCCGTGGCGATGCTCGTCTTCAGCACGAACGCCGTGCTGCAGAAGTACGGAGCGGGTGTCCAGGCTTTGATCGACAGCCTCGCGATCAGCCCTTCCGCGGTCCCGGCCGCGCCGGTGCCGGCGTCCCGGCCTGCCGTTCCCGCGGCGCCGTCGGCCTCGAGCCGGATCCCGACCGGCGAAACCCCCGACCTCTTCCCGGGCTCGCCGGGCTGGCTGCCCAGCGGGCGCGGGGTCCGGATTCCGCCCGCGCGCCTCGTCGAGGGCCGTCCCCAGGGCCTCTGGTGGCACCCGCAGGCTCGCTCCGGCCGGACCGTCGCCATGCTGACGCTCTTCCTGCCCGACGGCACCCGCGCGAGCAGCCCCCGGCCCGGCGCCGGAGACCTCTTCGACGTCGAGGGCCAGAAGCGACAGAGGGGCGCCACCGGAGTCGGCACGTTCGAGGTGGCCGGCGGCAGGATCACGCAGTCGTACGACGGCTTCGTGAAGACCGACACGTTCCGAACGGGAAGCGACGCCGACGGCGCGTGGATCGAGATCGGAGCCGGGAGGCACCGGCCCCTCGCGCCGCCGGCCGCGAAGGGCCTGGTCGGCACCTGGAGCGGCGCGGGCGGCCGATACGTCTTCCGGGCCGACGGCACCTACGAGTCCGGCCACGTCAGCGCGAGCAGCGAGCTGACCATCGCCGCCGGCGCCCGCGGCACGTACGTGCTCGACGGCTACCTGCTCGCGCTCCGGCCCGCGGACGGGCCGGGCTGGATCACCACGATCGGCGCCAGCGGAGCTTCGTGCCTCGTGATCGGGCCGACGCTGTACTGCCGCTAGCCGCCTCCGCCCGGCAACGACCGCAGGATTGCGCAGAGTGTAGAAGGTAGACCTGACCCCACAGACGAGGAGAGAACGATGAAGACCCCGAGATCCATCCGCAGCGCGTCCCTTCCCGTGCTTCTGGCGTCGCTCCTCCTTGCCGGCGGAACCGCCGTGGCGCAGACGCAGATGACTCCCGAGCAGGAGAAGGTCTACCGCGACATGATCGCGGCGAGCGGGGCAAACCCCGACGACGTCATGGGGGCGAAGAAGCAGGTCGACGACTCGCGGAAGTGGACCGGTGGGCCGATCGACTATCACGCCGTCGGCGTCTACAGCGGCAAGCCCCAGATCACGAGCGATCCCGGAAAGGGCAGCGGGGTTGCCGACGTCACCGACCAGGTCATCCTCAACTTCAAGTGGGACCTCGCGGCATCGGGCCTCGTCGGCACGCCGAAGATCCAGAACTCGAAGAGCGCCCTGAAGAACCCGCGCGACCTGGAGCCCAAGTGCCTGCCGCCGGTGCTCAAGGGCGAGTACGAGCACGCGGACGTCCTGAGCGTGAAGTACGGCCTCGGCGGAACGCTCGAGCTCGACGTCCGGACGACCTACCCTCTCGTCGAGGTCGTGCAGTTCTGTACCGGCGCGCGAAAGCCGATCCCCGGCGCGGCGAAGACGCGCAGGGCGGAGCTCGTCGTGCCGTCCCCGGTGACCTTCGGGATGAAGCTCCCCGCGTCGAGCAAGGTGACCGTCTCGCCCGACAGGAAGTCGCTGATCTACAGGGACGCCGGCTGGACGTGGACGTTCACGCCCAAACCGAGGAACGTGTAGATCCGCGCGGCCCGGCGAGGCCCGCCGCTACTGCGTGACGGTCGGCGTGTAGGTCCAGACCCAGTTGTCGTTCGCCTTGACGGAGAAGGTCTTCCGGTCGGCCGCGACGACGACGGGGCCGTCCTTCATGATCGGCATGCCGAGGACCTCCGGAGCGACGATCGCCACCCCGAGGATCGTGTCCTCCCTCCCGCCGGGGATGGACCGCATGGAGCAGCTCGCCGGGTAGTTGGAGACCTTCGCCGCCGGGTAGCTCCGCGACCCCTTGATGACGATCTGGTCGTTCGTCGACATCGAGTGCGACACGTACTTGAAGTGCTCGTACGCGCCGTTGAGCTGCGGCGGCGGGCAGTTGGTGCCGTCGGACTTGACGTTCTTCAGCGTGGACGCCGCGTCCGTCACCTTGACCGCTCCGATGACCTTCCTCTTCCGGACGTCCCAGTCCAGCTCGACCGTGACGCGATCGAGGACGTCCGCCTTCCCCTCGTAGTCGCCGAAGACGACCATCTCGCGCCCGTCGTGCACGCCAACGATGCGGTAGTGGACGACCTTGGCCGCTTCCCACTTCTGCGCCACGGCCAGGTCCATGCCACCGAATTGCGGGGCCATCAGCGCGGCGATGGCGGCGACGGTCGGAATCAGGCTGCTCATGCGGCGGGACTCTGACAGCCCGCGACCCGCGAAGCAACGCTGCGCTGCGTCGCGCTTCCCGCCCCGCGGAGATCGGAGAGGACCTCGGCGGAAGCACCGGAAGGGGCGCCGCGCGAGCGCCCGGAAGCAAGCCGCCGGGAGACACGAGTCCGCTATCCGGGGCGCAGCGCTCGTCCGTACTCACCCGAAAGCAGCCTCTCGACGGCGCCCTTCACCGGGGAGACGTATGCACGGATTGCCCGAGCGTCCACTCCGCCGCCGCTCTCGTCCAGCGTCCGGAGAAGATCGGAGTACCGGCGATGGACCGCTGCGGAGGTGGTGTCGGGCTCGACCGACCGCCAGAACTGTGACACGAGATCCTCGCGGCGAGAACGGTCCGGCATCTCGTGTGGCTCGCTCACTTCAGACACCCAGCCGGCCAGGGTGTCGAGAATCCCCACCAGAGCGTCGCCCAGGTCGCGCCCGATCAGGCGGAACCAGTACGCGTAGAAGTTCCACATCGCGGCCTGGAACACGGGAAAGTCCTCCGCTTCCGCGAGGAGAGCATCGAGCTCCGCGCAGAACCTGAGGAACGACTCCGCACCACAGACCGAGTCCTCCGCAGCCGTCCTGTCCTCCGCACGCTTGAGGAGGACCTTCATGGTCCGATCGTGGTTCCTCAAGAGACGCTTCGTGGTCCCGAGGTTCGCCGACCCTATTGAGCCAGAATCCACGAACCACAGGAAGGTTTCGACCTCTTCGTCCGCATCGAGGCGATTCACGAGCCCGAGGAATCGCGAGAACAGCCCGTGCAGCTGCGTCTGGTCGCCGGGCTGGTCTTCCGAGGCCTCGCCCGCGAGTCTCTTCCGGTACAGGCTGGGGAGCAGAAGCGGGTAGTTCGTCTCGTAGTACTTCTTCACCGCCGGGTGCGAGAGCTGGCCCAGCGCCTCCTCGCGGAACGCAATCGGCACGTCACCGGGCACGAACCGAATGATGCTCGCGATCTCGAGCAGTCCGTAGGCGGCGAGCAGGTGGTCGAACGAGTCCCGCTTCCGGGTCTCGGGATCCGTGACGTCGCCTTCGTCGTGGTGTCTGAGCAGCCAAGTGAGGTCGATCCCCTTTCCCGGCGACCGGCTCCGGCGAAGCAGCGCCAGGGCCTCGGAGGTCTCATCCCTGCGAAGGTACTGCTGCTCGAGGTCGGCGAAGTTCGTCTCGAGGTAGTCCATCACAGCACGTCCTCCACCTCCGTCAGCGGCTGGAGAAAGCCTGGTCGCGGCTTGCACACCGAGGTGTGAGTACTGCCGCGCACGACGACGGGGACGGGATCGAGGTCGTGGAGCTTGAGATTGCTCACGACTCGTTCGACCTCCGCGATGACGACCTTCGTCGCGAGGAGGTGTCGCGCACCTCGCGCCACCTCCCTTTCGACGTCGGCTTCCAGGCCGACTATGGAGGGGGAACCGGGCGCCACTTCGGCCACCAGGGGTGACATGTGCCGGAAGCCGGCTCGGAAGAAGCTCAGCCACGCGCCTTCGAGCTCCGCCAGGAGCTCCGAGATGACGGCGCCGCGGTGCGCCGGCGCGAAGAGCACGAGGCGGGTCCTCTCTTCCCATGGCCGTCGAAGCTGGCGTGCGAAGAGAAGCGCCCGACGGGACACGATCGCGCCGATCGAGTGAGCGACCAGGAGCACCTCGCCGTACGAGAGCGGCCCCGGACGAACGTCGGCGAGCGCGAGGCTCTTGCGCAGCAGCGCCCCTCCGTCTTCATGGAGCTCCGTCAGGAAGTCGCAGAGCAGGCTCGCCTCCGCCATCGTGTTCGAGCTGAAGCAGTTGTATCCGTAGAAGAAGAGGTCGTAATCGGCGGCTTTCGGGCTCATCGGCAGGAGCGCGTCGAACCTCGACCATGTCCCGATCGCCTCGCCCCTGTAGCCGTGCACGAAGACGACCGCCGCCCTCGGCGGGCGGCGCGCCCACAGTACCCTGGTGGTGTCACTCTTCACACCTGGGCGTAGCTTCCGTTCTGGGAAGTGCAGCATGCGGGTCTCCTCAAAGGCAAAGGACGTCGTCGTTTCCTCGGCCACGTGCGGGGGGCGTCATCGCTGTCCGTTCAACGGGCCTACCGCGTTCCTCGTTCCGGGCCAACGTAAAGACGCGCGCGTCTCTCCAGCGCCAGGGCGTCATAGCTCGGCACAACCGTCCTCGAGACGAGAGCCTGTCTGCCTTCACGGCAGCTGCCAGAACGACACCTCGAAGGCCTTATCCGCGTCCGGTGCCGGGCACGACCCCGCGCAGGCCTTGCCGTTCCAGAGGTCCACATGGCCTGTCGCACCAGCGAACCTCGCCCTGTACAGCAGAATCCCCCTCCCCGGCGGCAGGACCCCGAAGTCGAACGGCGTCCCCGGGTTCTTGCTCATGCCCCACGGGTTCGGGCTCACCTTGGCCAGGAGGTACTCCTCCATCGTCTCGACTCTGACGAGAACCGTGCGGCCGGCAGCGTCTTTGAGGTTGGCGTCCTTCTGCCCGTACGATGCCGGGATGACCTCCCCGGCTCGTATCAGCGACGCTGTCGATTTCCAGCACCTTGGGACCCCGGTTTTTCACGATCATTCCCCCCGGGGTCACGCCGGCGTGAGGGTGTGAGCTTGCCTCGGTCCGGTCCTCCTTTCCATAGAGAAAGAGCTCCCTGGTAGCGCGGTGGGCGCT
>JAKPXO010000523.1 GCA_029567505.1 Acidobacteriota bacterium | reverse complement strand
TCGAGGAAGCGGTCGTTACAGACCCTCTCACGAAGGCGAGGAATCGCCGATTCCTGGACATGGCGCTCGACTCCGAGAGGGAGCTCGCGGTCCGCTCCTCGGAGAGCAAGGACTCCTGCAGGAACCGCGACCTGATCCTCTACCTCGTGGACCTCGACAGGTTCAAGTCGGTGAACGACCGTCACGGACACCGGACGGGCGACCTCGTCCTCGTAGAGACCGCCCGCCGGCCCCAGGGTGCGCTGCGCCGAAGCGACTTCCTCGTCCGGTGGGGGGGCGAGGAGTTCCTCGTCGTGGCTCGTGCGTCGGACCGTCGCCAGGCGGACGTACAGGCGAGGCGCCTGCTCGACGCCGTGGGGGGGACGCCCTACTCGCTCGGCGACGTCTCCCTCGTGCAGACCTGCTCGATCGGCTGGGCTCCCTTCCCCTGGGTCGAGGAGAGGCCCCGCGACGCGACGATCGAGGAGGTCCTCGGGTTCGCCGACCGGGCCCTCTACGAGGCGAAGCGCTCGGGCCGGAACTGCACGGTCGGGTACGTCCCGGCCGGCGGCGCCGGCCGGGACGCGGAGGGCGAGTCGTTCGAAGAACGACCCGGGCTCGTCGTGGACGTGGTCCGGACGGAGGGTCCCCGGACCGGCTGAGAGCGCCCGGGCGGCGTATTCGTCGTCAGTCGCAGGTGTGGCCGGCTCCCTTGGCGGGAGCGGCGTGGGCGGCCGGGCCGGCGTGCTGGGCGTGGACGGCCTCCACGATCGCCTTCGTGTAGTGCATCAGCTCGACGTAGGCGGCGACCCAGGCGCGGCCGTCCGCCGGCGACGCGTCTGCCGACTTCTTCGCCGCGAGGGCCTTCGAGAACCGTCCCTGGATGCCGGCCGCCGCGTGCTCGCCGACGAGCTTCGAGAAGGCGTCGACCGAGCCGGAGGTGAGCGCGGCCTCCAGCTGTCCGATGAACGCAGGCTCCTTCACGCCCCGCTTCAGGCCTGTGTAGGCGGCCCCCTCGGTCTCGCGGTGGAGCCTCACGAGCGTCTCGAAGAAGGCGGTGTCGGCGACCTCCTTCGCCTCGGCGCCGAGCTTCCTCACGCCGAGCGTCTTCCGGAACGCCTCGCGGATCGCGGGCTCCTGCGCCGCCGAGATCCACTTCAGGACGGGCGCGACGTCGCCTTTCTCGAGTGCGGCCTTCGCGTCGACGACGACCGGGCCCTCGACGGAGTCGCAGTGCGCCGCGGCGGGCGTCGCGGGGAAGAGGAGGGCCGCGGCGAGGGTCGCGGCGGCGAAGGCCGGGAGCGTGGTCCATTTCATCTCGTCACTCCTTCGGGCCGTTCGGCCCGTTTGAACGGGGTTTCGGGGAAACGCCCGCGCCGCGCGGGAGCGCGACGCGGGCCGGTATCCGGAGGCTTCGGGCCGCGTCCGAACTACGCGCTCTCCGGGGCCGTGTCGTCGTCGAAGCCCGGCTCCTCCGCTTTCTCGTAGCTCCAGCCGGTCAGGAGGCCGACGAAGAACCAGAGGAGGAACGCGACCCCGCCGAGGAAGACGGTGTCGCCGAGGATCCGGAGCCAGCGGAGCGCCTGGAGGGCCGGGAGCTGGAGGAAGTCGGCGCTCCGGGCGTACCAGAGGCCGTGCTCGACGCTCGCCCAGGTCTGCGCGAGGCCGATCGGGAGGAGCGAGAGGACGACCATCAGGCCGAGGCCGACGTTCATCCCCCAGAACGCCCACTTCAGCTGCGTCTCCTTCCACGCGCGGACGCCGGAGAGCTTGCGCGCGATGATCAGGACGAGGCCGAGCGAGAGGAGCCCGTAGACGCCGAAGAGGGCGGTGTGGGCGTGGACCGGCGTCGTGTTGAGCCCCTGCATGTAGTAGAGGGCGAGCGGCGGGTTGATGAGGAAGCCGAAGACGCCCGCGCCGACGAGGTTCCAGAACGCGACGCCGACGAAGAAGACGATCGGCCAGCGGTACTTCGCCATCCAGGGGGCGGCGTGCTGGAGCTTGTAGGTCCGGAAGGCCTCGAGGCCGATGAGAGTCAGCGGGACGACCTCGAGCG
>JAKPXO010000454.1 GCA_029567505.1 Acidobacteriota bacterium | reverse complement strand
GCTTCCCCTGCAGGTCGATCACGACGAGGACGCTGCGTCCCGAGTCCAGGAGCTCCATGGAATCATCTCCCCGCCGGCTCGGCGCCGGCCGTCTTCGGGGTCGCGGACTCCCGCCGCGGCCCCCCGCTTCTCACCACCGATAAATCGCGACCGCCGCGACCTCATGCGGCATCTTCGCGGCATCGAGGACGAAGACCTCACCCCCGCGGGCGAGGACCGTCTCCGCGAGGTCGTCGAGGACGTCGTCGTCCTGAGGCCCCGACTGCCCCGCGTGGAGCGTGACCTCCCCCGTCTCGCGGTCCACCCGGCCGAAGAGCGTCTTCCCGCCGGCGACGACGAGCCGCCGGACGCGTCCCGCGACCGCCGCCTCGGCGACGGTCGTCAGCACGTCGCTGCCGAGGCCCCGGTCCTGCGCCTTGAGGAACTCCTCGACGAGCCGGGCGTTCCTCGCCTCGAGGGCGCGACGTGCGGCCGGGAGGACGCGCTCGTGGAGCTCGTCGACGGCGACGTCGTCCACCGCGCCGTCGACCCCTTCGGGGTGGACCGCCGGATGCGTGCAGACCTCCCGGAACGCGGGGAGGACGTTTCCGGGCCCCGCGAGCAGGATCGGCGTCGCGCCCGGGAGCGCTTCCCGGAGCGCGGCGTCCGCGGCGCGGAAGCGCCGGAGCGTCTCCTCGCGCCGGCCTCCGTCCCCTTCGGCGGGCGCCTTGCCGGGTCCGCCCCTCGCCCCCCTTCCGCCGCCGTTGCGGGCCCCGCCCGTCGCGGTCGGCTCGAGCGGTGCCGGCAGGCCCGGCAGGGCGCGCGGGACGAGCCCCCTTTCCGACCCGTCGTACAGCGCGACCCGGCGGGTACCGATCGCGAGGACGTGGTAGCGGTTCCGGTCCTGGAGGCTTCGGAGGAGCGGCTTGACGTGGAAGCTGTCCGCGACCACGGCCCTCTCCGGCGGAGAGGGCCAGACCCTGTAGGTCTCGAGGACCCCGTCGGCCCGGAACGCCGCGAGCCCCTCCGGTCCCGGGGTGAAGACGTCGACGGCCTCCGCCAGCCCGGCGAGCGGCGCGATCAGCTCTCGGATCCGTTTCGCGTCGTACCGTTCCGCGAGGAGCGCCTCGGCCTGCCGCACCAGGTTCCGGAACCGGACCGGCGCCATCGCCAGCTCGGCCCCGTGCCGAGGCAGCGGCAGGAAGAGAGAAATGCACGGCTCCGTCCTCGGAGCGAGAAGGTTCCGGAGGTCGTCCGGCGTCGGCTTCTTCGGCATGTGCGGTCCTCCCTCGTGCGGGAGACAACGATACGATCTCCGGCGGGATTCCCGCCACCCGTCTGACGCCGGGAGCCCGGGGCGGGTAACATGACCCCGTGCGGAGGCCGGTTCTCGCGTTGGCCGTCGTGTTCGCCGGGACGCTTCTGTTCGCCGGGGCCTGTGCCCGTGAGGGAGGCGATCGCGAGCTGCACGTCGTGTGGGACGCGGACGTCCCGTCTCTCGACCCGAACGAGCGATTCGACGTCGTGACGGCGACCGTCGCGTCGAACGTCTTCGAGCCGCTCCTCCGCTACGACCGGCAGATGTCGTTCGAGCCCTGCCTCGCGAAGGGGTGGGAGGCCCGCGACGGCGCCGTCTGGCGCTTCCGCCTCCGCGAGGGCGTTTCGTTCCACGATGGCACGAAGCTCTCCGCCGAGGACGTCGCGTTCTCAATCGAGCGCCTGCGGCGCCGGCGGAAATGGGACATCCACCGCTACGTCTCCGCGATCACCGACGTGAGGGTCGTCGACCCGCTCACGGTCGAGATCCGTTCGGAGCGTCCCGCGGGGCTCCTCTCGGTCCTCTCGTACGTCTTCGTGCTGCCGAAGCGGTCCGTCGAGGCGGCCGGAGAGGCCGAGTTCTTCCGCGCCCCCGCCGGCACCGGGCCGTACCGCATCGCCTCCTGGAAGCCCGGGGAGACGCTTCGGCTCGAGGCGTACCCGGCCTATTGGGGAGGTCCCTCCGCGGTGTCCTCGGTCGTCTTCCGGGTCGAGAAGGACGACGAGGCGACGTGGGACGAGGCGAAGAAGCTCGCGCCCGCCATCCTCTTCGCGCCCACGACGACGAGCTGGATCCGTCACCGGGACGACCCGGCGTTCCGGCTCGTCGAGCAGCCGAGCCTGGCCGTCCACTACCTGGCGTTCCGCGTCGGCGGAGGCCCGTCGAACCCGCTTTCCGACATCCGCGTCCGCCGCGCGCTTCGGGCCGCGATCGACTACGAGGCGCTCCTCGCCGCCCTTCCCGCGCACGGCGCCTTCCCCGCCAGTCAGTTCGTCCCTCCCGCGATCGTCGGCTTCGACCCGTCCCTCGCCGTCCCGGAGTTCGTCCCCGGCGCCGCGCGCCGGATGCTCGCGGAGGCGGGCTTCCGGCAGGAGAAGCCCCTCGTCTTCCTCACCTCAGCCGGCGGCGGAGCCATCTCCCGGTATCTCATCGAGGCGTTCGCGGCGGCGGGCGTCTCGGTCCGGGAGGAATCCGTCCCTCCGGACGAGTACGAGTCGCGGCTCGCCACCTGCGACGCCGACGCCTACCTCACGGGCTGGATCTGCACGACCGGGGACGCGGGCGAGCTCTTCGAGGGGAACTTCTACAGAAGAGGCTCGACGCGGAATCCCTGCGGCTACGGCTGCGACGAGATGGACACCGCCATCGAGGAGATCGGCCGGACCCTCGACCCGGCCGTCCGGAGGGACCTGCTCCAGTCCGCGATGAGGAGGCTCGTCGATGACCTCCCGTGGGTGCCCCTCGTCGTCAGCTACGAGCGGCACGCGCTCACCCGCGGCGTCGAGTGGACGGCGCGGGCCGACGGGCAGCTCGACCTGCGCGACGTGAGGATCCGGTGACGCCGCTCCGCCGCTCGCTCCGTGGCCGCTTCGCCCTGATCTTCTCGGCCCTGATGGGCGCGCTCCTGCTCGTCGTCTCGGGGACCCTGATCCTCGTCCGTGTCCGGGACCACCGGGACCTCCTCGAGACCTACGCCGCCGGCTTCGCGAAGGCGACGAACAACCAGCTCTGCAAC
>JAKPXO010000439.1 GCA_029567505.1 Acidobacteriota bacterium | reverse complement strand
TCTTCCGATCTGACGTCGTCATCGCGTTTGTCGGTTCTCCCCACCGGGTCGACGATCGCAACGCGCAGGTGAGGAAGGCGCTCCGGGACATAGGCTTCGAGGCGTACATCCAGGCCGAGATCAAGGGATGGGTGCTCTACCTCGAAGGGTCCACGGACCTCTCGATTCTCCAGGAGTTCGCCCGCATCCTCGACCACCCGGCCGGCCGCCTGCTGGACGGGCCGTTCGTTCACTACGTCGCGAACCAGCCGCAGAGAGCCCGCGAACACTTCTTCGGAGTTTGCGAGGCGAAGCCGGACCTCGTCGGTGTCGCGCTCTTCGACCGGCTCGAGAGCGAGAGCCTGAGGGAGAACGCTCTCGCCGAGCGGATGTGGAGCCGGCGGGAAATCGAGAACTACCTCTTCCTCCCCGACGTGCTCCGTCGCTACGCGAGGCATGCCGCAAAGGAAAGGGCGGGCGGGCCTCTCTTCGAAGAGCTGGAGATCTCGAAGAGTGTGAAGGCGATGGAGGAGTGCCTCGGGGGCTTCATCCCTCGTTTCGCGATGGTGGAGCCGCAGAACGACTGGTGGCGGAACCAAAAGGCGAGCGACGAGCTGGACCGGATCTTTGAGCGCTACTTCGCTGAGCTGAAGCTCCCGAACCTCATCCGCAAGACCCACTACCACGTCCTCGCGCAGTACCTCCGGCGGGAGGAGATCGACCCGGAGGTGTCGCGGATTCTGGACGCGATCGTCGAGGTCGCGGGGCGGGCAAAGCCGCGGGCCTGATGCTCGCGGGGCGAACCCCCAAGACGGCCAGTACGAGGGGACGGGCTGTCAGCTGATATGAGCGCACGAAATGAACGTCAGCGCTCGGCGGAGTCATAACGCCGAAAACGCCCCGTGTTCAGTCACTTGGATCGCCGCGAGGGGCGGCCCTCGTTCATTCTTCTCCAGCCCGGGTGGCATTCCTGCCATCTGGCGACCATACTGACGTCATATGGCGAGCCTCACCGCGACCCCCGCCGAAAGCCCCCAGAAGCCGGCCAGTCACCCCGACCTCGAGCGATTCCGCGACGCTCTCCGGGCGGGCCGGCCGAAGGAGCACGCCTATTCGCTCCTCTTCGGCCTCAGGCTCCTCGACGCGCGCGGGGTCGTGAAGCTCGTGGAGGCGGGGCTCCCGTATCGCGCCCTCGAGCGCTTCCAGCAGAACGCCGACCTGCCGCTGCGCGAGCTGGCCGAGGCGATCTCGGTCCCGCTCCGGACGCTCGACCGGCGGAAGAGCGCCGGGAAGCTCGAGCCGGAGGAGTCCGACCGGGCGATCCGGGTGTCGCGGGTCTTCGCCGCGGCGCTCGGCCTCTTCGAGGGGGACGACGACGCGGCGCGGGCCTGGCTGAGAAAGCGGCAGCCGCTGCTCGGGAACGAGCGCCCGATCGACCTCGTAAGGACGGAGGTCGGCGCCCGCGAGGTGGAGCGGCTCGTCGGCCGGCTGGAGCACGGCGTCTTCTCGTGAAGGTCCGAGCCTTCCGGGTCGTCAAGAAGCGGTGGGCGAAGGCCGCGTTCGACGGCGAAGGTGCGCGGCTCTGGGGCGGCCGCTGGAACAGCCCGGGGCGTCCGGCGGTCTACTGCGCAGGGCACGTCTCGCTCGCGATCCTCGAGGTCGTCGTCCACGCCGATCTCGCGCTCGCGCCGCACTACGTCGTCATCCCGGCGGATTTCGACGAGGCGCTCGTCGAGGGTCTCGACCCCGGCCGGCTCCCGGCTTCGTGGCGGAGGCACCCGGCTCCGGCTGCGGTCGTCGCGCTCGGTGACGAGTGGCTCGGTGAGTGTCGGAGCGTGATCCTTCGAGTGCCGAGCGTCGTCGTTCCGACGGAGCCGAATTTCATCCTGAATCCCCTTCATCCCGCATTTCGTGAGATCGAAATCGGAAAGCCGGAGGTCCTGAAGGTCGACGCGCGCCTCTCGAAGGGGCGCGGGTAACGGGGGCCGACGAGGGAGAGCGCGATGGGCGACGCGATCAACCCGATCCGTGTGGTCGAGCAGGTCATCGACGAGTACAGGAGCTACCTCCTGACGGAGTTCCGGGCGCGGGACCCGAAGCTGCGGGCGGCGCTCGTCGAGGCGCTCGAGCGGCCGCTCTTCCTCGCGCAGGAGCCGTTCTTCCAGGCGCACAGGCCCTTCAAGGAAGGGCGGCCGTGGAGAGAGCTGGGCCTCGACGCTCGCCTCGCGGAGACGATGGAGAAGAGGTCGGGCGCCAGGACCGCCTACCGGCACCAGAGCGAGGCGATCACTCATCTCCTCTCGGCCGGGGCGGGGCCGCTCGCCGTGACGACGGGAACCGGGTCGGGGAAGACGGAGTGCTTCCTCCTCCCGGTCCTCCAGAACGCGATCGAGGACTCGGCCCGATTCAAGCAGCCGGGCATCACGTCGATCCTCGTCTACCCGATGAACGCTCTGGCGAACGACCAGGAACTCCGAATCAAGGACTACCTGGCGGGAGCGGGTCGCGGCGACGTCCGCGTTGCGCGGTACGACCGGCAGACGACCGAGGAGCAGCGGGCGGCCCTCAGGAAGACGCCGCCGCACCTCCTCCTGACGAACTACATGATGCTGGAGTACCTCCTCGTGAGGCCCGCGGACCGGGAGGCGCTCTTCGCGAACCACCGTTGCCGGTTCGTCGTCCTCGACGAGGTCCACACGTATCGCGGGAGCCTCGGCTCGAACATCGCCCTCCTCGTCCGGCGGCTCCGGGCCCACCTCGCGACGGCGAGGCAGGAGGCGACGGTGGCGGAGGCGAGCGACGCCCGCCGCTTCCCGAAGCTGGTCCTGGTCGCGACCTCGGCGACGATCAAGAGCACCGCGGAAGACGACGTCTCCGAGGAGGAGCGGCGACGTCGTCGTGACGAAGCGGTGGCCGGGTTCCTCGGCAAGCTGACGGGCGACGAGCCGGGGACCATTCGCGTCGTCGGAGAGGAGCTGCGCGAGGTGCCGGCGCCGGCGGGTGAGGCGTGGCCGGAGCGCCGGTACGCGTCGTGGCTCCTCGGTGACCTCCTCGCGAAGAAGCCCCTCTCGCCGACCCAGATCGCCGACGGGGTCCTCGCGAGGGTCGCGGAGGCTGAAGGAACCGAGCCCGCCGAGCTGCGGCGGCAGGTCGTGGAAGCGCTCGTCGCGGGCGCGGCGCTCCCGGACGGTCCGGACGCGCTACGCCTCCGGACGCACCGCCTGATCCGTGGGGGGTGGCGGTTCCACCGCTGCCTCGACCCACGCTGCGGCCGGCTCTACGCGATGGGCGAGGGGCTCTGCTCCTGCGGGCGCGGGACGGCACCGCTTCTCATCTGCCGCTCCTGCGGGGCGGACGCGCTCCACATGGCCGGGCCGAAGGAGCCCGACGAGGCGACGCTCCAGGCGCGCGGGGGCGAGGTTGAGGGAATGGAGTGGGTCCTCTACGACCGGTCGCGTCAGGCGACGGCGGGCGAGGACGGCGAAGAAGACGAAGACGAAGCCCCGCGCCGACGGCGCGTCGAGCGGATGAAGGAGAGGGAAGTCGTGGAGGGGTCGTTCGACCCGGAGACGAACGGCTTCTCCCGAAACGAGGCGCTCTACGGCCAGAAGGTGACGCTCGCGCCGGCCCGGAACCGCTGCCTCGTCTGCGGGGCGAGCGCCGGGAACGGCTCCATCCTGACGCCGGTCGCTCTCGGGACCTCGGCGGCGGTGAGGGTCGTCGCCGAGGGGCTCGTCGAGGGGCTCGCGGACGAGCACCGAACCACCCGGCCCGCCGGGTACGACGGAAAGGAGCGGCTCCTCGTCTTCGCCGACAGCCGGCAGGACGCAGCCCACCAGGCCCGCTTCATAACCTACGCCGGCCGCTACGACCGGATGCGCCGCCGCCTCGTCCGGCTGCTGTCGGACGCGCCCGGCGGGCTGACGATCGGCGACGCCGTCCAGCGTCTCGCCGCCCGCGGCGCCGAGCGACACGACAACCCGAAGATCGACCGCGCGGCGAACCTCGCCTACCTTCCCGAAAGCGTCCAGCGGAAGGCGAGGGCGTGGGAGGAGGCGCCGCTCCTCGACGACCTCGCGCTCGGCGCCGCGTATCGGGCGACCGTCTTCAATCTCGGCCTCGTCGGCGTCAGGTACGAGAAGCTCGCCGAGCTCCTCGACGGCGAAGGGAAGGGCCTCGCGGCGAACCTCGGCCTCTCGACGCGGCAGCTGGCGCACGTCGCGCGCTGCCTTCTCGACGAGATGCGAGGGCGGGGCGCCCTCTCGCGGCCGATGCTGACGGTCCATCCCCTGAACCCCGGCTGCCCGGACGAGTTCCGGGAGGCGGACTGGGAACGGCGCATCAAGAAGCCCCGCGGCTACGCCTGCGACTCCTCCGGGCGGCCCGTGGTCGCGGTCGACGAAGCGAAGCTGCCGGACGGGGTCGGCGTGAACAACCTCTGGCGCCGGCACGGGAAGGGGGGTGGAACGCCGCGAATGCAGGCGACGTTCACGCACCTCCTCGCGCGGCTCGGCGCCCGGGCGCCCGAGGCCGAGGACGTCGTGTCGCTTCTCGACCTCCTTGCTCCGGTGCTCGTGAAGCCCGTGAAGCTCCAGGGCTACAAGAAGGCGATCGACCTCCTCCAGGTGAACGACGAGGCCGTCCTCCTCGTCGTGCCGAGGCCGTCCGAGCGGTATCGCTGCACGGTCTGCAACGTGAAGATGCCGTGGGTCGATCCGGGGTCGCCGTGCCCCCGTTGCGAGGGGAGCTTCGAACTCTGGCCCGCAGCAGAAGTCGACGGGAACCGCTACGTCCAGCGGATCCGGAAGGATGACGTCCTCCCCCTCGTCGCGGGCGAGCACACGGCCCAGGTGACGGGCGAGGAGCGGATCGTTCTCGAGGAGGCGTTCAAGGCGCCGCCGAGCGTGTCGCCGCTGAACGTCCTGGCTTGCTCGCCGACCCTCGAGATGGGGATCGACGTTGGCGGTCTCGACGCGGTGCTGATGCGGAACGTGCCTCCGAGGCCGGACAACTACGCCCAGCGCGGCGGGCGCGCGGGGCGCCGGAGCCGGGTGGGGATCGTCCTCGCCTACGCCCGGAACACGCCGCACGACCAGTACTTCTTCGACAAGCCGGCCGAGATGATCGCGGGCGAGGTGGCGGCGCCGGGGGTCGGCCTCGGGAACCGCGACGTCGTCATCCGGCATCTCAACGCCATCGCCCTCGGCGAGGCCGAGCCCGGCCTGAAGGGACGGATGGCCGAGTACGTCACGCTCCAGGGCGAGCTGAGGGAGGAAGCGGTCGACGAGCTCGTCGCCGCCTTCGAGGCCCGGTTCGAGGAGGCGGCGGACCTCTCGCTGAAGGCGTTCGGTTCGGACGTGCTCGGCCCGGCGGGCCTCGAGACGCGGGAAAAGCTCCTCGAGACTCTCGCCGCCCAGCCGGTTCGCGTCCGGGGGCTCTTTGACCGCGTGCGGTTCCAGATCGTCGAGCTGCAGAAGCGGATCGACCAGTGGGCGACGCTCGGGCAGGGGACCTGGAACGCCGTGAACGCGATGACGCTCAAGAAGCGGCTCCTGGGCCTCCCGGACCGGGAGGGAGGGCGGGAGCGCAGCGAGGCCGACGATCGCGGGAGCGGACACCCGATGCGGCGGTTCGCGGAGTTCGGGCTGCTCCCCGGGTACGAGTTCCCGAGCGAGCCGGCGACTCTCCGCCTGTTGCGCGACGAGCACGAGGAGGAGCCGATCACGGTCGTCCGCCGGTTCGGCCTCGCGCAGTACCAGCCCGACGCGCCAGCGCACGCGCGCGGCAAGCGGTGGCGTGTGACGGGGCTCGATATGGCCTCGCCGTGGAACCCGAGGACGGACGACCCGCAGTGGCCCTACGTCATCTGCGGCGCTTGCGCGCTTCGTTACGGGGCCGAGGACCACGTCGTCTGTCCCCGCTGCGGGAAGGCGCGCGAGGCCGGCAGGCCGCTCCCGGGCTGGGAGTTCGGGGGATTCCTCGCCGTGCGCGACGACAAGCCGATCGCCGACGAGGAAGACCGCTTCGCCCTCGCGAGCCTCCTGCGGGTCTACCCGCAGTGGAACGGCGACGTCCTCGGCCGCTTTCGCCTGCCCACCGGCTGGGCCGCGGAGCTGCGGCGGGAGGAGGACGTCCGCTGGGTGAACGAGTCGGCCCCTCCGACGAAGGCCGACCGCGACAAGGGGATCCCGCTCCTCCACTCAGAGGCGCGGGGGTTCTTCCTCTGTCCGTCCTGCGGGCGGATCCTGACGCCGCCGGAGGGAGAAGGGGAGGGTCGGAAGGCGAAGAAGGGGCGCAAGGAGCCGAGCTCGGGAGCCGAGGACCCGTTCGGCCACGCGTCGGGTTGCAGGAACGCGGGGAAGGCGCCGCAGCCGCTCGCCATCGTCGCGGTCAGCAAGGCCTCGACTCTCCGGTTCCTCGTCGACCTCCCGCTCGACATGGACGAGACGGCCTACAGCCGATGGGGGCTGTCGCTCGGCTACGCCCTGCGTTCCGGGATGCGCCTTCAGTACACGCTGGACGGGCCGGAGATCGAGTTCGAGCTGGAGCCCCTCTGGAAGATGAGCCGGGACGGGAAGCAGTGGAAGAGAGGCTCCCTCACGTTCGTCGACGCGGCGGTCGGCGGCAGCGGTTTCCTCGAGAGGGCGATCGTCGAGCTGCACCTCGTCGCGGCGCGGACGCTCGACCACCTCGACCACCGGGACTGCGACGAGGCCTGCTACCGGTGCCTCAAGTCGTACCAGAACCAGCGACATCACGGACGGCTGTCATGGCCGCACGTCGTCGAGCACCTCGAAGCGCTCGCGAAGTCTGCGCCGGAACCGATGCCCGGAGCGCTCGGCGACGTCCTCGACCCGAGCCCCTGGCTCGAGGCGTACGACGCCGGAGTGGGGTCGCCTCTCGAGCTGAAGTTCCTGCGGCTCTTCGAGAAGCACTCGCTCGGCGTCGAGACGCAGGTGCCTGTCGCGCCGAAGGAAGGCGGCAAGCCGATTTCCCTCGCCGACTTCGTCGTGAAGGGAAAGCGGATCGCCCTCTACGTCGACGGCGCCTGCTTCCACACGGGCATGAACCTTCGCCGGGACCGTCGTATCAGGGAGCGGCTCGTGGCCGGCGAGCCGCAGTGGAAGGTCATGGAGCTGAAGGCGAAAGACCTCGGGCGGGGAGCGGAGCTCGTCCGGGAGATCCTGGCGTGAGCGAGCGGTTGCCCAGCCTCGCGAGAGGCGAGCAGCGGCGGGTCTCGGTGGCTCGCCACGAGCTCGTCGAGGCGCTGGGGCGGATGGCCCGGCTGATTCCTCAGGAGGAGTCCGCCGAGGCGCTCGTCAGCGTGGACGAAGGCATGCTCTCGATCTCCGTCTCGGGCGTGTCCGTATCTCTGCCGGTGTTCGGGACGTGGACCGGAGAGGTTCGGGTCTCGGCGAGGTTCATCCGGATGGTGGGGCTCGATCCCCCCGCGGGGGATCCGCTCGTCGTTGAGGTCCGAGACGAGCGTCTCTACTTCGGGACGACGCTGTCAGCGCCCTGCGTCGAGCAGGACGGCTGGAAGAGCGAAGTCCCAATCGCGCTCAACGCGACGATCGTGGACGTCCTTCGCCTCCACTTTCTCTACTCACATGAGCGCCTCGAGAGGGCGGGGCTCGCAAAGCGCGTGAGGGAGGCGGAATCCATCGCCGTGGAAGCGATTCGGGAGGCGGCGACGCCTCTCGAGCCGCTCGGGATCAGCGCGGACGATCTTCAGCGACTCATCCTTCGCTGGCTCGCAGAGACAGCGGAGAAGGCCCGGTAGCGGGCCGGCCGGGGCCTCGGGGAGGGCGTCCTCATGACCTTGCGATCGGAGGCCCCGGGAAGCAGATCCGAGCCCAAATCGAAGAGACGACCGCGGAGCTGAGGGCGCACCGGGCCGGGTGGAAGAAGTGCGTCCGCAAGGCCGACACGTCGATTGCCTTCGAGGACCTCGACGAACGAATCCGCTAGGGCAGCCTCCGCTCGCTCCGTGACCTCGACCAGCGGAACTGTCGAATGCGGATCCGCATGTCCGGTAGTGTGGGAGGAGAGCGGCGGCCACCTGCCGCCGCTCCCCTCCCGCTGCCTCAGCTCTTGCCGTAGATGTACTCGGTGAGGTACTCGACGGCCTGGTGGTCGGCGTCGGCGCGGAAGGCGTTCAGGTCGCCGATCGAGAGCATCCCGAGGAGCCCCTCTTCGCCCGCCACGGGGAGGTGACGGATCCGGTGCTGCATCAGGATCCCCTCGATGTCGTCGATCTCGCGCTCCGGCCGGACGACGATCACGTCGGAGGTCATGACGTCGCGGACGGCGGTCGCGGCCGCGTCGCGTCCCTCCGAGACGACGCGCCAGAGGACGTCGCGCTCGGTGAAGATCCCGCGGATCGTCGATCCCTCCGCGACGACGAGCGCGCCGATCCGGTGTTCGTGCATGAGGCGGGCGGCGTCCTTGACGGTGGCGTCCGGGGCCACGGTGATCACCGCGGCGGACTTCTTCCGGGCGAGGAGGTCGCGTGCGGTCGTCATGGACGCCTTCTATACGGCGTCGCGTCGCGGCGTCAACGCTGCGCCGCAGCCGCCGCGGCGCAGCGGAGGCCCTTGCTATCCTGCGCGCCGTGCCCGACGCCGCGCTCTGGGTCCTGGCCCTCCTCCTCGTCCTCGCCGGGATCGCGGGGGCCGTCCTGCCGGCGATCCCGGGCGCGCCGCTCGTCTTCGCCGGCCTCTTCCTCGGGGCCTTCATCGACGGGTTCTCGAAGGTCGGCTGGTTCCCGCTCGTCGTCATCGGCCTCCTGACGGCGCTCACGTTCGTCGTCGATTTCGCCGCGACGGCGCTCGGGGCGAAGCGGGCCGGCGCGAGCCCGCTCGCGCTCGTCGGCGCCGCGCTCGGCACGGTGGCGGGGCTCTTCTTCGGCTTCGTCGGCGTTCTCGTCGGCCCGTTCGCCGGCGCGGCGCTCGGGGAGTACGCGGCGCGCCGCGACCTGCGCCAGGCGGGAAGGGCGGGCCTCGGGACGTGGCTCGGGATCGTCCTCGGGAGCGCCGCGAAGATCGCCCTGCTCCTCGCGATGGTCGGCGTCTTCGCCGTGGCGTGGCTCCTGTGAGCGCGCTCCGATGGCCGGACGGGGGCGGGGCGCTCTTCGCGGGGCTGCCGCCCGGGATCTCGGCGGGTTTCACGACGCTCGACCTCGTGCCGGACGACCTCCCGGCCGACGACGGGGCGCGGCGCTTCGCCCGGCTGCTCGGCGTCCCGGCAGCGCCCGTGGCGCGCCTGAAGCAGGTCCACGGCGCCGCGGTCGTGGAGGCGCGGGGGATCGCGCCGGGCGAGGTGGCCGTCGCCGGCGTGGCCGACGCGGTCGTCACGACGGAGCGCGGCCTCGTCGTCGCCGTCGTCACGGCGGACTGCGTCCCGATCGTCCTCGCCGACCTCGAGGCGGGCGTCCTCGCCGCGGCGCACGCCGGGTGGCGGGGGACGGCCGCCCGCGTCGCGGAGGCCGCGCTCGACGCGTTCGAGGCGCGCGGCGGGAGCGCCGATCGGGCGTGGGCGCTCTTCGGCCCGTCGATCTCGCGCGACCGTTACGAGGTGGGGCCCGAGGTCCTCGACGCCCTGGGCGGCCCGGTCCCCGACGGCGCGGTCGTCGCGGGGCGCGGGGACCGGAGCTGGCTCGACGTGGCGGCGTACAGCGAGGCGGCTCTCCTGCGGCGGGGGCTGCGCCCGGAGCGGATCGCCCGGCCGGCGCTCTGCACGTTCGGGCCGCCGATCCGCTTCTGCTCCTACCGTCGCGACGGTGAGCGAGCGGGCCGGATCTTCACCGGCGCGGTCCTCCTCCCGGCCGGCGGCCCGGCCCGCTGACCGGGCGGGGCCTTCAGGCCTTCCAGCTCCCGCTGCGCGGCGCGGCGGGCCGGGTCCTGAGGGAGACGCGCCCCTTCCCTTCGGACTTCGCGTCGTAGAGGGCCGCGTCGGCCGTCGCGAGGACGTCGGCGGGCTGCGCGTGGCCCGCCACCAGGGCGATGCCGATGCTCGCGCCGACGGGGGGGCCGTCGTAGCCCTCGGGGATCGCGAGGGCCGCCGCGCGATCGCGGACCCGCTCGGCGACGACGCGAGCCTCCTCGGCCCCCGCCCCCTCCAGGAGGATCGCGAACTCGTCCCCGCCGATCCGCCCGACGAGGTCGCCCGGCCGGACCGCGTCGAGGAAGAGCCGGGCGAACGCGCGCAGGAGGGAATCGCCCGAGGCGTGGCCGGACCGGTCGTTGACCTCCTTGAAGTTGTCGAGGTCGACGAGGAGGAGGGCGGAGGGGAGGCCCCGCTCGGCGCGCGCGAGGAGCCGGACGAGGTCCTCCGTGACGACCCGGCGGTTCGGGAGGTCGGTGAGCGGATCGTGCCGCGAGAGGTGGACGATCGCCTCCTCGTAGCGCTTCCGCTCCGTGATGTCCCTCTTGACGGAGACGAAGTGGGCGATCTTCCCGTGCTCGTTCCGGACGGGGGTGATCGTCTGGTCCTCGACGTAGACCGAGCCGTCCTTCCGGCAGTTCGTCGTCTCTCCCTCCCAGGTGCGCCCCGAGAGGATCGTCTTCCAGAGGTCCTCGAAGAAGGCCCTCTCGTGTCGCCCCGAGGACTGGATCCGCGGCGTC
>JAKPXO010000433.1 GCA_029567505.1 Acidobacteriota bacterium | reverse complement strand
CCGGCAGCGTCCACGTCCTCGGCCGTCGCGTCTTCCGGACGATCTCCGGGCGGGCATCGGCCGCCTTCGAATCCGCAGAGGAGGCAGGCCTTTTCTCGCGGCTCGTCTCGGAAGGGCGCCTCCTCCCCCATCGACGGCTCGACGAGGCCGAGGCAAACGCCCTCGGTCTCGAGGCGCCGATCGTCCTCGAGCATCCGCGGCTTCCCTTCGTATCCTGGCCCTACGAGTGGTCGTTCCCGGCGCTCAAGGCCGCGGCCCTCTTCCATCTCGACGTCCACCTCGACGCGCTCGGTCGAGGCTTCACACTGAGCGACGCGTCCGCTTTCAACGTGCAGTTCCAGGGACCGCGCCCCGTCTTCGTCGACACGCTCTCGTTCCGTCCTTATCGCGACGGCGAGTACTGGCTGGGGCATCGCCAGTTCTGCGAGCAGTTCCTCAACCCCCTGCTGATGCACTCCCTGCTCGGGGTCTCCCACGCTCCGTGGTTCCGGGGAAGCCTCGAGGGCGTGCCGGCGACCGACCTCGCGGCGCTGCTCCGAGCACGGCACCGGCTTTCCTGGAACGTCGCGGTCCACGTCCTGCTCCCGGCGCGGTTCCAGCGCGCCTCGACCCGGGAAGGGGCGGTCCGGGTGTCCGCCAGGCGAAAGCTCCCCCTGGAGGGCCTCCTCGCCATGCTGCGGGGGCTGCGGAGCTGGATACGGCGCCTCGAGCCGGCGGGTCCCGAGCGCACGGCCTGGAGCGGGTACGCGCACGACAACAGCTACGCGCCCGACGAGCAGCGCGCGAAGAGGGAGTTCGTCGGCAGGTTCATCGCCCGGCTCGCCCCCGAGACCGTGTGGGATCTGGGGTGCAATACCGGGGACTACGCCGTCGCCGCGCTCGAAGCGGGTGCTCGCCGCGTCGTCGGATTCGACGCCGACGGTGTCGCCGCCGCGAAGGCCTTCGAGCGGGCCCGGCGGGAGGACCTGGATTTCCTCCCGCTCGTCCTGGACGCGGCGAATCCCACTCCCAGCCAGGGCTGGGCCCAGCGGGAGCGGACTGGCCTGCGCGAGAGGGCCGACGCGGATGCCGTCCTCGCTCTCGCGCTCGTCCACCACCTCGCCATCGCCCGCAACGTCCCGCTCGACCGCCTCGTCGACTGGCTCGTCGACCTCGCGCCGGCGGGCGTGGTCGAGTTCGTGCCCAAGTCCGACCCGATGGTCCAGGAGCTCCTCCGCCTCCGCGAGGACGTCTTCGACGGCTACACGGAAGAGCATTTCCTCGAGTGTCTCGGGCGGCGGGCCGAGGCCCTCGACACCGCCCGCGTCTCCGTGAACGGACGACTGCTGGTGTCGTACCGCCGGCGTTGAGGACGGACCGCGTGGAACGACCTCACGCCCATCTCCGTCCCTGGTACGCGCTCCTTCCCTCCGCGATCCTCGTCGCGCCCGTCCTCGCCTTTCTGGTCGACAAGGACTACAGCCTCGTGGCGCCCGAGAGCCTGTGCTGGGTGTTCGGCGCCGCTGCCGTCGGCGGCGCCGTCGGCCTCCTGGCGCTCCGGTCGCCGGGGTGGCTGAGGGCGGTCCTTCTGTCGCTCTGCCTGTCGCTCTTCGTGGACGTCCAGTTCGCTCCCGTGGACCGGGGGATCCTCGTGCTCGCGTTCGCAGCCTTCGCCCTCGGCGTCTGGCTTCTGCGGGCGAACGCCTTCCCGATCCTCTCGGCCGGCTTCGCCGCGCTGCTCCTCTCCCTCGTGCTGGTACCGACCCGGCCCGCGTTCCAGGCCTACTCCGGGATCGACGTGGGCGCCCGCCCGGTCCGTGAGGAGCTGCCCCCGCTGATCGTCCTGATCCTGGACGAGCACGCGGGAATCGAGGGCATCCCCCTCGACATCGAAGGAGGGGCCGAAGTCCGCGAGGCCCTCTCCGAGCTCTTCGGGTCCCGCGGCTTCCGGCTCTACCCCCGCGCCTTCAGCCAGTACTCGAGCACGACGGACTCCCTCTCGAACCTGCTCAACCATTCGGCACGCGGGACGCGCGACGTCTGGGTCCGCGAGTTCCGAGGCCGCTTCTCGCTCCGCGAGAGCCGGTTCCTTCGGCACGCCGTCTCCTCCGGGTATGCGATCAGGATCTATCAGTCGGACTACCTCGACTTCTGCGACGTCGAAGGCGTCCGGCCGGAGGCCTGCCTCACCTACGCGGCCGCCCGGCTCGGGTCGATCCTCGAGCAGGACATCACGTGGAGCGAGAGGGCCGCCGCGATCGGGACCAGCCTCCTCTCGAGGTCGGCGCTGCTCGAGATCACGAACCGAACGCGGGTCTGGCTCCGGAGGCACGGAGTCCCGATCCCTCTGCCCGGCGACGAGCCTCGAACGCTCGTGGGCCCTTTCGAGTCGATGACCGTCCTCGACCGGATCGAGGCCGATGTCAGGCGGGGAGCGCGCGGCCGGCTGTTCCTGGCCCACCTCCTGATCCCTCACTCTCCATACGTCTACGGGGCGGACTGCCGAGTGACGCCCCGCGACGCGACCCCGCACTGGCTGAAGGCGAAGGACGTGCTGCCGCCGGGACCCGCCGGATCCCGCACCGAGCAGCTGACGCGGGAACGCTATCGGCGCTACTTCTCGCAAGTGCAGTGCCTGACGCTGCGGCTCAGGTCCTTCTTCGACGCGCTCGAGGCCGGTGGGGCGCTCGAGGATGCCCTGGTCGTGGTCCTGGGAGACCACGGCCCGCGCATCCGTCCGCAAAGGCCTCGGCCCGGGAGCCTGGATTCCGCGAGACCCATCGACTACGTGGATACCTTCTCCGCGCTGTTCGTCGCGCGAGGCCCCGGAGTCGAGCCCGGCTCCGAACCCGCGCCCCGCTCGATCGTGCGGGCATTCGCCGAGGTGCTCGGCTACGCCGGCCCACCTCCGGAGACGGAGGAGCTGCTCTTGTCCGAGGAGGGAGCGACCAGGCTGGTGCCCGTCCCGATGCCTCCCTTCTGAGCCCGGGGACCTGGAGACGCCCGCGATCGGAAGAGGGGCGCCGAGGGGCGCGGGGGACGGCCCGCCAGGGAGGTGACTTCCGGGGCCGAAAGGAGACAATGGGGCGCCGC
>JAKPXO010000522.1 GCA_029567505.1 Acidobacteriota bacterium | reverse complement strand
CTGATGGAGAACCAGTTCCGCATCGGCATGGTCCGCATGGAGCGCGCCATCCGCGAGAAGATGACCATGTCGCCGGACCTGGCGACCATGATGCCGCACGACCTCGTCAACGCGAAGCCCGTGTCGGCCGTATTGAAGGAGTACTTCGGCGCGTCGCAGCTCTCGCAGTTCATGGACCAGACGAACCCGCTCTCGGAGGTGACGCACAAGCGCCGCCTGTCAGCCCTCGGGCCGGGGGGCCTGTCGCGCGAGCGCGCCGGCTTCGAGGTCCGCGACGTCCACGCCACGCACTACGGCCGCATCTGCCCGATCGAGACGCCGGAAGGCCCGAACATCGGCCTGATCTCCTCGCTCTCCTGCTACGCGCGGATCTCCGAGTACGGTTTCATCGAGTCGCCCTACAAGAAGGTCCGCGACGGGCGGGTTCTCGAGCACTTCGAGATCTTCACCGTCGGCGACTCGGGCTGGAAGAAGGGGGCCATCGTCGAGGCCTCCGAGCTCGAGGCGATGAACGCGAAGCTGAAGAAGGCCGGCAAGCGGCTCGCCGTGGGCCGGCCCACCGCCTTCTACCTCCCGGCGTGGGAGGAGGAGGACTACGCCATCGCGCAGGCGAACGAGCCGCTCGAGGCCGACGGCCGCTTCGTGAACGACCGCGTCCAGGTGACCCTCCAGGGCGAGTTCAGCGCGAAGCCGCGGGAGACGGTCCACTTCATGGACGTCTCGCCGAAGCAGCTCGTCTCCGTCGCCGCCGCGCTCATCCCGTTCCTCGAGCATGACGACGCGAACCGAGCTCTCATGGGCTCGAACATGCAGCGTCAGTCGGTGCCGCTCCTGCGCACCGAGCCGCCCATCGTCGGCACCGGTCTCGAGGGCGTCGTCGCCCGCGACTCGGGCGCCGTCGTCCTCTGCAAGAGGGACGGCATCGTCGACACGGTCGACGCGCGCCGGATCATCGTGAGGGTCGAGGGGATCGGGCCGGACGGCAAGCCGCGCGAGTTCGGGGCGGACATCTACCCGCTCCTGAAGTTCCGCCGGTCGAACCAGAACACGTGCATCAACCAGAAGCCGATCGTCAAGGAAGGCCAGCGCGTGAGGGCGGGTGAGGTTCTCGCCGACGGCCCCTGCACGTCGGGGGGCGAGCTCGCCCTCGGGCGGAACATCCTCGTCGCCTTCATGCCGTGGCGCGGCTACAACTTCGAGGACGCGATCCTGATCTCCGAGAAGATGGTGAAGGAGGACTACTACACCTCCATCCACATCGAGGAGTTCGAGATCGAGGCCCGCGAGACGAAGCTCGGGCCCGAGGAGATCACGAAGGACATCCCGAACGTCTCCGAGCACGCGCTCCGCGACCTCGACGAGTCGGGGATCATCCGGATTGGCGCGAACGTGAAGCCGGGCGACATCCTCGTCGGGAAGGTCACGCCGAAGGGCGAGACCCAGCTCACCCCCGAGGAGAAGCTCCTCCGGGCGATCTTCGGCGAGAAGGCCGGCGACGTCCGCGACGCCTCGCTCAAGTGCCCGCCGGGCATCGAGGGCGTCGTCGTCGACGTGAAGATCTTCACGCGCAAGGACGACGAGAAGCAGCGGGACGTGAGGGCCAAGCAGATCCTCGACGAGGAGATCGGCTTCCTCAACAAGGACGCCGAGGACGAGATCCGCATCGTCCGGACCGAGGCCAAGGAGAAGATCGAGCGGCTCCTCGAGGGCCGCACGGTCCTCGAGGACGTCGTCGACCCGCAGGGGAACGTCCTCGTCGCCGCGAACCACAAGCTCACGGTCGAGAAGATCGGCATGATGGGGCCGCGGCTCCTCAAGAGCCTCCGACTCCGCGACGAGGAGGTCAAGGACACCGTCCGGTTGGTCCTCCAGCGCGCGGACTCCCAGGTCGACGTCATCCGCAAGGTGGCGGCCGACCGGGTCGCTCTCCTCTCGAAGGGCGACGAGCTCGCCCCCGGCGTCAACAAGACGGTCAAGGTCTACGTCGCCATGAAGCGCAAGCTCCAGGTCGGCGACAAGATGGCCGGCCGCCACGGGAACAAGGGCGTCATCAGCCGGATCCTCCCCGAGGAGGACATGCCGTACCTCCCGGACGGCACGCCGGTCCAGATCGTCCTGAACCCGCTCGGCGTCCCGTCGCGAATGAACGTCGGGCAGATCCTCGAGACGCACCTCGGGTGGGCGGCGCAGGCCCTCGGCCTGAGCATCGCCTCGCCCGTCTTCGACGGGGCCTCCGAGGAGGAGATCCGGGCGCTCCTCGAGAAGTCGAACCTGCCGCGGAGCGGCAAGACGGAGCTCTACGACGGCATGACGGGTGACCGCTTCGAGCAGAAGGTCACGGTCGGCTACATCTACATGCTCAAGCTGTCCCACCTCGTCGACGACAAGATCCACGCCCGCTCCATCGGCCCCTACTCGCTCATCACGCAGCAGCCCCTCGGCGGCAAGGCGCAGTTTGGCGGCCAGCGGTTCGGCGAGATGGAGGTCTGGGCGCTCAAGGCGTACGGCGCGGCGTACACGCTCCAGGAGCTCCTCACGGTCAAGTCGGACGACGTCGACGGGCGCTCCCGCGTCTACGAGGCGATCGTCAAGGGCGAGGTCCCCGAGGAGCCCGGCCTCCCCGAGTCGTTCAACGTCCTCGTCCGCGAGCTGCAGTCGCTCTGCCTCGACGTCGAGCTCCTGAAGGTCTGAGGAGGGAACTGATGAACCTGGACACCTTCGGCGCCTCCCCCCTCTCGCCCGCGGTCCCGGCGTTCCGGGGCCCGGGGCCCCGCGACTTCAACGCAATCAAGATCGCCCTGGCGAGCCCCGAGAAGATCCGCTCCTGGTCCTTCGGCGAGGTGACGAAGCCGGAGACGATCAACTACCGGACCTTCAAGCCGGAGCGCGACGGGCTCTTCTGCGCGAAGATCTTCGGACCGATCACCGACTGGGAGTGCCTCTGCGGCAAGTACAAGCGGATGAAGCACCGGGGCGTCGTCTGCGACAAGTGCGGCGTCGAGGTGACCAAGTCCAAGGTCCGTCGCGAGCGGATGGGGCACATCGAGCTCGCGGCCCCGGTCTCCCACGTCTGGTTCTTCAAGGGCCTTCCGAGCCGGATCGGCCACCTCCTCGACCTGACGCTTCGCGACCTCGAGCGGATCCTCTACTTCGAGGCCTACGTCGTCGTCGACCCGGGCCCGCTCGCGGAAGAGGAGAACGTCAACGAGAAGGCGCTCATCACCGAGGAGCGCTACCGGGACCTCCGGGCGAAGTACGGCGCCGACGCGTTCGTCGCGAAGATGGGCGCCGAGGCGATCCAGGAGCTCCTCCAGCGGGTCAACATCGACGACCTCGCCGACGAGCTCCGGCTCATCATGAAGACGGAGACCTCCGCGTTGAAGCGCCTCAAGGCCGCCAAGCGCCTGAAGGTCGTCGACGCCTTCCGCCGCTCCGGGCACCGGCCCGAATGGATGATCCTGAACGTCATCCCGGTCATCCCGCCCGAGCTCCGCCCCCTCGTGCCGCTCGACGGCGGACGCTTCGCGACGTCGGACCTGAACGACCTCTACCGGCGCGTCATCAACCGGAACAACCGCCTCAAGAAGCTCCTCGAGCTCCGCGCGCCGGAGGTCATCGTCCGCAACGAGAAGCGGATGCTCCAGGAGGCGGTCGACGCCCTCTTCGACAACGGCCGGCGCGGCCGCGTCCTGAAGGGGACGAACAACCGGCCCCTCAAGTCGCTCTCCGACACCCTCAAGGGGAAGTCGGGCCGCTTCCGCCAGAACCTCCTCGGCAAGCGCGTCGACTTCTCGGGCCGGTCCGTCATCGTCGTCGGCCCCGAGCTGAAGCTGAACCAGTGCGGCCTCCCGAAGCGGATGGCCCTCGAGCTCTTCAAGCCCTTCATCTACCGGCGTCTCGAGCAGAAGGGGCTCACCTCGACGATCAAGATGTCGAAGGAGCTCGTCGAGGCGGCGCCGAACGAGGTGTGGGACGCCCTCGAGGAGGTCATCAAGGAGCACCCGGTCCTCCTGAACCGGGCGCCCACGCTCCACCGCCTCGGCATCCAGGCGTTCGAGCCGGTCCTCATCGAGGGCAAGGCGATCAAGATCCACCCGCTCGTCTGCGCGGCCTTCAACGCCGACTTCGACGGCGACCAGATGGCCGTCCACGTCCCGCTCTCGCCGAAGGCGCAGGTCGAGGCGCAGGTCCTCATGCTCTCGGCGCACAACATCCTCTCGCCCGCGCACGGCAAGCCGCTGGCGGTGCCGTCGCAGGACCTCGTTCTCGGCCTCTACTACCTGACCCGCCGTAAGGAAGGGTGCAAGGGCGAGGGCCGGGTCTTCCCGGGCTTCGACGACGTCCTCCTCGCGCACGGCGCGGGCGAGGTCGACACGCACGCCGGGATCACGGTCCGCTACACGGGCCGCCTCGTCGACCTCGAGAGCCAGGTGCTCGGCGACCAGGACATCGTCCACGCCGAGCCGATCGACTGCGAGGGGACCCGGATCGAGACGACGGTCGGGCGCGTCCTGATGTGCGCGCACCTCCCGAAGGACATCCCGTTCATCAACGGGACCCTGAAGAAGAAGGGCCTGCAGGATCTCGTCAACTACTGCTTCGTGAACCTCGGCCTGGAGAGGACCGTCGAGATCCTCGACATCATCAAGCAGCTCGGCTTCACGGCCGCCACCCGGGCCGGGATCTCCATCGGCGTCGACGACATGCGGATCCCGTCGAAGAAGACGGGCTTCGTCGACAAGGCGCGCAAGGACGTCCTCGAGGTCGACAACCAGAGGGCCCAGGGCGCGATCACCGACGGCGAGCGCCACAACAAGATCATCGACATCTGGCACCGCGCCACCGAGGCCGTCTCCGAGGCCATGATGAAGGAGATGAAGGCCGAGGACGCGGCTCCCGGGAACGAGTTCAACCCGATCTTCATGATGGCCGACTCCGGCGCCCGAGGCTCGAAGGAGCAGGTGCGCCAGCTCGCCGGCATGCGGGGTCCCATGTCCAAGCCTTCGGGCGAGGTCATGGAGCAGCCGATCATCTCGAACTTCCGGGAAGGGCTCTCCGTCCTCGAGTACTTCATCTCGACGCACGGCGCCCGCAAGGGCCTCGCGGACACGGCTCTCAAGACGGCCGACTCCGGCTACCTCACGCGCCGCCTCGTGGACGTCGCCCAGGACGTCATCATCAACGAGGAGGACTGCGCCACGCTCGACGGGATCACCGTTACGGCGATCGTCGAGGGGGGCGAGATCCTCGAGCCTCTCCGCGACCGCATCGTGGGCCGCTTCGTCCAGGAGGACGTCTACGACCCGGCGACGGACGAGGTCGTCATCGCCGCCAACGACCTGATTACCGAGGAGATCGCGACCGCCATCCAGGAGGCGGGCATCGAGAAGGTGAAGATCCGCTCGGTCCTCACCTGCGAGACCCGTCGCGGCGTCTGCCGGAAGTGCTACGGCCGCAACCTCGCCACGGGCCGGATGGTCGACATCGGCGAGGCGGTCGGCGTCATCGCCGCCCAGTCGATCGGCGAGCCGGGTACCCAGCTCACGATGCGGACGTTCCACTACGGCGGGACGGCGCGCGTCTCGGAGACCGCCCGGCACGTCGCGAAGAACCCCGGCGTCGCGCGCTTCCTCAACGCGCTCACGGTCCGCAAGAACGACGGCACCGAGGTCGTCGTCAACCGCAACTCCAAGCTCGTCATCCAGGACGCCAAGGGGCGCGAGAAGGAGCGCTACTCCCTCGCCTACGGCTCCGTCCTCAAGGTGACCTCGGGCGAGGAGGTCAAGCCCGGCCAGCTCCTCGTCACCTGGGACCCCTTCGCCTCGCCGATCCTCTCGGAGATCGAAGGCAAGGTCGTCTTCAAGGACATCCTCGAGGGGGAGAACCTCCGCGAGGAGACCGACAAGGTCACGGGCCTGTCGCAGAAGATCGTCGTCGAGACGACCGGGACCACCGAGAAGCGGTCGCCCCAGCTCGTCGTCCTCGGCGCCGACGGGACGGAGCGCCGCTACGCGCTCCCGATCCCGGCCCACCTCATGGTCGCCGACGGCGACACTGTCCGGCCGGGCGACGCGCTCGCCAAGAAGCCCGTCGAGAAGAAGCGGACCCGCGACATCGTCGGCGGTCTCCCGCGCGTCGTCGAGCTCTTCGAGGCCCGGCGCCCGAAGGAGCCCGCGGTCATCACGGAGGTTTCCGGCGCCGTCCGTCACGCCGGCACGGTCAAGGGGCAGCAGAAGCTCGTCGTCGAGTCCGAGGACGGGCAGAAGCGGGACATCCTCGTCCCCCGGGGCGCGCACGTCATGGTCCAGGAAGGCGAGCGCGTCGAGGCGGGCGACCCCCTCACCGAGGGCGATCCCTCCCCGCACGACATCCTCGCGGTCAAGGGCGAGAAGGAGCTCCAGCGGTACATGACCGACAAGATCCAGGAGGTCTACCGCTCGCAGGGCGTCGGCATCAACGACAAGCACATCGAGGTCATCGTCCGCCAGATGATGCGGAGCGTCCGCGTCGAGGAGGTCGGCGACACCGAGTTCCTGATCGACGAGCAGGTCGACAAGTTCCGCTTCCGCGAGGAGAACGACCGGATCGTCGCGGCGGGCGGCAAGCCGGCCCAGGGGCGTCCGCTCCTCCTCGGGATCACGAAGGCCTCCCTCTCGACCGACTCGTTCGTCTCGGCCGCCTCGTTCCAGGAGACGACGCGGGTCCTCACGGAGGCGTCGATCGCGGGCCGGGTGGACCTCCTGCGCGGCCTGAAGGAGAACGTCATCGTCGGGCGCCTCATCCCGGCCGGGACCGGCATGGAGTTCTATCGGAACGTCGAGCTGGAGCGGGAGGAGATCCCCGTCCTGCCCGACGAGATCGAGGAGCCGTTCTACGACGACGAGCCGCCGGTCGTGGCGGCGGACCTCGACGAAGAGATCTGACATGTTCTCGGGGAACCCGGACCGCCGGGTTGGCTTCGCCTTCGATGGGAGCGCCTGACCGGCGCTCCCATCGGTCCCCGAACCCCTCCGCGCGGGAAGGCAGCTCGCGCTCGCCGGGGGACCTGAGCTTCGCTCGGCCCCCCGGACCCCCGGCCCTCACATGGCGGGCCGTGGTACTTCGAAGCCCCGCGCTCGCGCTGAGTAAGGGGGGACCCGGTCCGCCGGGTTCCCATACGGCCCCGATGGCGTCCGGTGCACGTACCGGGTTGACATGCGGGGGACTTACACGTAGTCTCTGCCGGTTTCGCCCCTCGGACAGAGCCGTTCCGGCCTTCCGGGAGAGCGATCCGACATCGAAAAATCCGGGGAGAGAGCGGCCCCAAGGGCCGAAAAGTCGTCTCTCCGGCGGGGAAGAGGAACCGAGGAAGTCTGATGCCGACGATCAGCCAGCTCGTTCGTAAGGGCCGCGAAGCCGTCCGTTACAAGACGAAGTCGCCTGCCCTCCAGTCCTGCCCGCAGCGGCGGGGGGTCTGCACCCAGGTCAAGACCACGACCCCGAAGAAGCCGAACTCGGCCCTTCGCAAGATCGCCCGCGTGAGGCTCACGAACGGCATCGAGGTCACGACCTACATCCCCGGTATCGGGCACAACCTCCAGGAGCACTCCATCGTCATGATCCGTGGCGGGCGCGTGAAGGACCTTCCCGGCGTTCGCTACCACATCATTCGTGGGACGCTCGACGCGGTCGGCGTCGCCAACAGGAAGCAGTCCCGCTCCAAGTACGGCGCCAAGCGCCCGAAGTCCTGAGGTAGGGGAGAGAAGCCGTGCCGCGCCGTCGCGAAGTTCCGAAGCGAGAGGTCCTTCCGGACCCGCTCTACCAGTCCCAGCTCGTCACCAAGTTCATCAGCTCCGTCATGAAGTGCGGGAAGAAGTCCACCGCGGAGGGCATCTTCTACGGCGCTATGAAGCAGATCGAGGGGAAGACCCAGGACGACCCGCTCAAGACGTTCAAGAAGGCCCTGGAGAACGTCAAGCCTGTCCTCGAGGTCAAGTCCCGTCGCGTCGGCGGCTCGACCTACCAGGTGCCGGTCGAGGTGAAGCCGAACCGCCGGATGTCCCTGGCGATCCGCTGGATCATCAACTACTCGCAGGCCCGCGGCGAGAAGACCATGCAGGACAAGCTCGCCGGAGAGCTCCTGGACGCGGCGAACAACCGCGGCAACTCCGTGAAGAAGAGGGAGGACACCCACAAGATGGCGGAGGCCAATAAAGCCTTCGCGCACTACCGCTGGTAGTTGCCTGCACGGTAAGGGAGGGCGCCGGTCGACGGCGGTCTCCCCGGGAAGCCCGGAAGCCGTGGAAACCGGTCGTACCCCAGGGGACGACGAGGTCCGCGGAAACAACCGCACCGGGCCACGCCTAACAGCGTGCGGAACCCGTCCGAGCCCGCGGAGACGCGAAGGCCGGAAGGGTTCGACGGCGCAGACACGACCGAGGTCGGGAACACAACCTTTATGGCGAGAACGCACGCGCTCGAGAACTGCCGGAACATCGGCATCATGGCTCACATCGATGCCGGTAAGACGACGACTACCGAGAGGATCCTCTTCTACACCGGCGTCAACTACAAGCTGGGAGAGGTCCACGAGGGCACGGCCACCATGGACTGGATGGTCCAGGAGCAGGAGCGCGGCATCACGATCACCTCGGCCGCGACCACCTGCGCGTGGCGAGGCACCCGGATCAACATCATCGACACGCCGGGGCACGTCGACTTCACGGCCGAGGTGGAGCGCTCGCTCCGGGTCCTCGACGGCGCCGTCGCCGTCTTCGACGCCGTCTCGGGCGTCGAGCCGCAGTCCGAAACCGTCTGGCGCCAGGCCGACCGCTACGGAGTTCCCCGCATCGCGTTCGTCAACAAGATGGACCGGGTCGGGGCCGACTTCGAGCGTTGCGTCGAGATGATGATCGCCAAGCTCGGAGCGAAGCCCGTTCCGGTCATCCTCCCCTGGGGCTCCGCGGAGACGTTCCGCGGCGTCCTGGACGTCCTCGAGGAGAAGGCCTACGACTTCCGCGACGAGGCTCTCGGGGCGGACTTCGAGACCGTCGAGGTGCCGGCCGAGCACCGCGCCGACCTCGCGAAGTGGCGCGAGAAGGCGATCGAGGCGATCGCCGAGACCGACGACGAGCTCATGCACAAGTACCTCGAGGGGACGGTCCCCTCGGCCGACGAGCTGAAGGCCGCGCTGCGGCGGGCCACGATCGTCGGCAGGCTCCACCCGGTCGTCTGCGGCTCGGCCTTCAAGAACAAGGCCGTCCAGCAGCTCCTCGACTCCGTCGTCGCCTACCTCCCGTCCCCGGTGGACATCCCGCCGATCAAGGGGATCGACGAGGACGGGAAGGAAGTCTCCCGCGAGACGAAGGACGACGCGCCCTTCTCGGGCCTCGTCTTCAAGATCATGACCGACCCGTTCGTCGGCCAGCTCGCCTTCTTCCGGGTCTACTCGGGCCATCTCGACGCCGGCTCCGCCGTCTACAACGCCACGAAGCAGACGAACGAGCGCGTCGGCCGGCTCCTCAAGATGCACGCGAACAAGCGCGAGGAGATCAAGCAGGTCTGGGCGGGCGACATCGCCGCCGCCGTCGGGCTGAAGAACGTCGTCACGGGTGACACGATCTGCGAGAAGGGCAACGTCGTCGTCCTCGAGGCGATGAAGTTCCCCGAGCCGGTCATCGAGCTCTCCATCGAGCCGAAGACGAAGGCCGACCAGGAGAAGATGGGTCTCGCCCTCGCGAAGCTCATGCAGGAAGACCCGACGTTCCGGGTCTCGACGGACAAGGAGACGAACCAGACCATCATCGCCGGGATGGGCGAGCTCCACCTCGAGATCATCGTCGACCGCCTCATCCGCAAGTTCAACGTCGGCGCGAACGTCGGCAAGCCCCAGGTCGCCTACCGCGAGTCGATCCGGAAGGAAGCCCAGGCCGAAGGACGCTTCGTCCGCCAGACGGGCGGCAAGGGGCAGTACGGCCACGCGAAGATCCGCCTCCGTCCCCACCCCGAGGGGAAGGAGTACGAGTTCGTCAACGCGATCGTCGGCGGCGTCATCCCGAGGGAGTTCATCAAGCCGATCGACCAGGGGATCCGCGAGGCGATCCTCACCGGCGTCCTCGCCGGATACCCGACGACGCAGATCCAGGTCGAGCTCTACGACGGCTCGTACCACGACGTCGACTCGTCGGAGATGGCCTTCAAGATCGCCGGCTCGATGGCGTTCCAGGCGGCGGCGAAGAAGGCCGACCCGGTCATCCTCGAGCCGATGATGGCCGTGGAGGTCGTCACGCCCGAGGACTTCATGGGCGACGTCATCGGCGATTTGAACTCCCGCCGCGGAAAGATCAACCACATGGAGCCGCGGGTGAACTTCCAGGTGATCACCGCGACCGTTCCCCTGTCCGAGATGTTCGGCTACGCGACGACCCTCCGGTCCCTGACGCAGGGCCGGGCCAACTACAGCATGCAGTTCGAAAGGTACGACGAGGTCCCGAAGGCGATCGCCGACGGGATCATCGCGAAAGTTTCGGCCTGACGCGCCGCGCGCGGGCCACTGGATCGACCAAGAACGCCTGAAAGAGTTCCCGGCAGCCTGAGACGACGGACCGAGGAGACATTCGGAGGAAACGATGGCCAAGGAGAAATTCGAGCGCAAGAAGCCCCACGTGAACGTCGGCACGATCGGTCATATCGACCACGGCAAGACGACGCTCACGGCCGCGATCAC
>JAKPXO010000402.1 GCA_029567505.1 Acidobacteriota bacterium | reverse complement strand
GCGGCGCGACCTCGTGCTGCGCCGTATGACGGAGGTCGGCTACATCGACGCCGCGACGGCCGCCGCGGCGAGAGCGGAGCCGGTCGTCCTCTCGCGGTCCGCGCGCGAGGCGACGATCGGGCCCTACTTCTGCGAGGAGGTGCGGCAGTACCTCGAGAAGACCTACGGCGACCGGGGCCTCTACCGCCAGGGGCTGCGGGTCGACTCGACGGTCGACCCCCGCATCCAGGCCTGGGCCGAGGAAGAGCTTCGACGCGGCCTGCGGCGGCACGAGCGCCGATTCGGATTCCGCAAGCCCCGCAACCTCGTCGCCGAGGGAGTCGACCCCGAGAAGTATCGCGACCCCGAATGGGACGAGCCCGACGCACCGGGGCGTGACCCGCGTGCCGAGCGGGCCGTCGTCCTCTCGGCGTCGAAGAGCGGCGCGGAGCTCCGTGTGGGTGCCCGCCGATTCACCCTTCCGGCCCGTGCGTTCCGCTTCACCCGGGCCGACAGCCCGGCGAAGGCGGTGAAGCGCGGCGACGTCGTCCTCGTCGAGCAGATCGAGGACGAGAAGGGGCGCGAGGAGACGATCGTCTGGCAGGAGCCGGCCGTCGAGGGGGCCGTCGTCGTCCTGGAGAACGGCACGGGCGCGGTCCGGGCCCTCGTGGGCGGCTACGACTTCTCGAGGTCGAAGTTCAACCGCGCCGTGCAGGCCCTCCGGCAGGTCGGCTCGGCGTTCAAGCCGATCGTCTACATGACCGCCGTCGAGGCCGGGTTCACCCCGGCGGATACCGTCCTCGACTCGCCGATCTCCATCACGATCGACCCGCGGCAGCCGCCATGGAGGCCGCAGAACTACACCCGGAGCTACGGCGGGATCCTCACATACCAGCACGCGCTCGAGAATTCGATCAACGTCCCGGCCGTCCGCGTCGATCTCCTCGTCGGGACGCGGAAGGTGATCGAGACGGCGCGCCGGCTCGGCATCCGGCAGAACCTCCTCGCCTATCCCTCCCTCGCTCTCGGCTCGTTCGAGGTGACGCCGATGGAGATGACGGCCGCCTTCTCCGTCTTCGCGAACCAGGGGCTCCTCTTCTCCCCGCGGCTCGTCGAGCGGGTCCGCGACGCCGAAGGGGTCCTCCTCGAGGAGAACCCGCCCGACCCGAGCGAGGCCGCCTCCCCCGTCGCCTCCTACGTCCTCCTCAACATGCTCTCGGGCGTGACCGAGCGCGGGACGGCGGCCCGGGCCCGCGCCCTCGGCCTGAAGGTGGCCGGGAAGACCGGGACGACGAACGACCATTCCGACGCGTGGTTCGTCGGCGTGACGCCGCGCCACACGATCGGCGTCTGGGTCGGTCACGACGCGAAGAAGAGCCTCGGTGCGAAGTCGACGGGCGGCGACACCGCGCTCCCGATCTGGATGGGGATCGTCTCCCGCTTGAAGGAGGCGGGCCTCGTGAAGCCCTCCGACGATTTCGACGTCCCCCAGGGCGTCGTTTTCGTCCCGTTCGACCTCGCGACCGGCTACCGGGCCACGCCCGACTGCCGTCGCGTCGTCCTCGGCGCGTTCGCCAACGGCACCCAGCCGACCGAGCTCTGCGGCGAGCGGCCGCACGCGGTGTCGACCCTGCCCCACTACCTCCAGAAGGCGGTCTACTCCCCGAAGCGCGGGGAGCCGGCCGGCGCCGAGGTCCGTGTCGACGACGCGCCGTCCTCCGGGCGAGCGGGGCTGCCGCGCTCCCTCGGGGAGAACGGCCCGCCGGGCTGACCGCTCGTCCCGGGCCGGCCCCTTCACGCGCGAAAGCCCCGCGAAGGCGGGGCTTCCGTTCCGGGACGAGCCGGGGAGCGCCTATCCGGCGACGACCTCGACGTTCATCTCGGCGATCACCTCGCGGTGGAGCCGGACGTGGACGGTGTGCGCTCCGAGCCTCTTGATCGGCTCGTCGAGCTCGATCCGGCGGCGGTCCACGGTGATCCCCTTCGCCTCGAGCGCCTCGGCCAGCTCGGCAGCCGTGACGGAGCCGTAGAGGGCGTCGTGCTCGCCCGCCTTCTTCCGGATGGTGACCGTCAGCCCCTCGAAGGCCTTCGCGACGGTCGCCGCCTGCTCCTTCTCCTTCGCCTGGGCCACGTCGTAGCGCTTCCGCTCCTGCTCGAGCCGCTTCACGTTGCCGGGCGTGGCGAGGTAGGCGAGCTCCTTGGGAAGGAGGAAGTTGCGGGCGTAGCCGGCCGCCACCGAGACGACCTCGCCCCGGTTGCCGAGGCCGCGCACCTCGTCGGTCAGGATCACTTTCACGTCGGACATGTTCCGCTTACTCCCTTCTTCCCGACCCGCCGTCGCTCTCTTCCTTCCGGGGGAACCGCCCACGGAAGTCGAGGAACTCGTCGAGGAGCCCGCCGATGGCCACGAGGACCGGTATCGGCATCTGGACGGCGAGGACGTACACCGGCGCTCGGATCAGGAGGCCGACACGCCCCCTGTCGAGCAGAGCGCGGATTATCGCCATCCCCCGGAGGAAAAACAAGACGCCGAGCGGAATCAGGACCGTCGTCGCGGCCCGGGCCGCGGCCCCGTCGGCGAGGGCGGCCAGCGCGCCGGCCGGAACGAAGACCGCCGCGGCGGCGAGGGGGGTCCGGAAGGTCGCGAACGAGCCGGCCGCAAGAGGCGTCGCGTCGAGCCCCGCCCGACGGCCGAAGGCGTAGACGAGGAGCGACCCGTGCAGGACACAGGCCGAGAGAAGGAGACCCGGCAGCTGCCACGCCACGAGGTCGCGAAGCCGGTCGAACGCGGCGCCCGTCGCCGCGAGGGTCTCCTCGGACCACCCGGCATTCCGGTAGAACGTGAGGAGCTCGGGCCGGGCCGCGTCGAGCCGGAGGGCGAGGATCGCCCCCGGGTCGGCCCCCTCCGTGAGGGTGAAGGCCAGGACGGTTCCCAACGCCCCGATTCCGGCGAGCGCGGCCGCGAGCCAGGCGAGCTCCTCACGGCGGCGTCCGGCGGTCGCGCCGGCGACGAGACCGAGCGCGGGCAGCGCGACGAACGCGAGCGCCGTCGCGGCCGAGAGGGCCGAGCCGACTCCGCCTCCGACGAGGCCGAAGAACGTCGCGAACGGCAGGACGGCAGCCGCGAGCGGAAAAGCGGCGGCCGGGCTCGTCAGCTCGCGGCCGGCCCGCGCCAGGCGCGCCGCGGCCGACGGCAGCAGCCATGGGGCGAGCGGCGGAAGGACCACGGCGAGAGCCGCAGAGAGACCCGCCAGAGGGGGGGCCAGAAACGGCAAGCCCCTCCGGCGCGGAGCCGGAGGGGCGGAGCCGGACGGGGGCTCACCGGGGGGCGCGCTCTCCGGGGGGCGCTGTTCGCCGCCCCCCGGTCCCCCCGGACTCATGACGCGGCGCTCACCGCTGTGTTCAGTCATGGCCGCGCGAGACGCCGCCCCCCGGACCCCCCGGGTCCGGACAGTGACAAGCGCTCCCCCAGACGGGCTCCTAGTCAGCGACGTACGGAAGGAGCGCCAGGTAGCGCGCGCGCTTGATGGCGACGGCGAGCTTCCGCTGGTAGAAGGCCGAGGTCCCGCTGATGCGGCGCGGGAGGATCTTGGCCCGCTCGGGGACGAAGCTCTGGAGGAGCTTCACGTCCTTGAAGTCGATGTAGCCGATCTTCTCGACGGTGAACTTGCAGACGCGCTTGCGGCGGACGAAGAACTTCTTCTTCGCGGGGCGGCGGGCGGCGGGACCGGACGGAGCAGCCATCGATCTCTCCTGAATCAGCTCTCGGGCTGGGCCGGCGCCTCGGGGGCGGCGGACTCGGGGGCCGGCGCGGGCGCCGAGGCGGGCTCGACGACCGGGGCCGGGGCAGGGGCCGGGGCGGCGACGGCCTCCGGCGCGGGGACGGACTCGGGCGAGGCGGGGACGACGCGCGGCGTGCGCGTCTTCGTCCGGCGCGCCACCTTCTGCCCGTGGCGTAGCTCCTCGTCGATGCGGACCGTGAGGAAGCGGAGGATGCTCTCGGAGAGCTTCATCTTCCGCTGCAGCTCGGCCACGGCCTTCGCGTCGGCCCGGAACAGGAAGTTGTGGTAGGTCGCCTCGCCCCGCTTCTTGATCTGGTAGGCGAGGCGCCGGCGGCCCATCGACTCGTCCTTTTCGATGACGGCGCCGAGGTCGGTCAGGAGCTTGCGGAACTCCTCGACGACGGCCGCGGCTCCCTGCTCGTCCTTGTCGGGGGCGATCAGGAAAACCAGGTCGTAGAGACGCTTCTGGGTTTCGGTCACTTGTCCTCCTTGCGGATCGCGGGGCGAGCCCGCGAGGCGCGGCCCTTCGGCCGAGCCAAGGGTTGGATTCAGCCCGCCGGAACGGTCTCCGGCGAGCGGTTGAAACGGTTCATGGCGGCGTCGATCCCCTCGAGGACGAAGGTCTCGATCGCCTCGCAGGCGGTGTCGACGACGGGCGCGAGCGCGCTTCTCTCGGCCTTCGAGAACCGCTCGAGGACGTAGTCGGCCTTGTCCTCCCCGGGCCGGAAGTGGTCCCCCGCGATTCCGACCCGGAGGCGCGGGAAGCCGTCGTGCCCGAGGCAGTCGATGACGTTCTGGAGGCCCTTCTGCCCCCCGGAGGAGCCCGACGGGCGAATCCTCAGACGCCCCACCGGGAGCGCGACGTCGTCCGAGACGACGAGCATCCGCTCCGGCGGCACGGCGTGCTTGAGAAGAAGCCCCTTCACGGATTCGCCCGAGAGGTTCATGTACGTCTGAGGCTTCGCGAGGAGGACCGGCGTGGCGCCGATCCTCACCCGTCCCGTCAGGGCCCGGCAGTCGAGGCGGTCGATGCGCGTCGGGCGGGACGGATCGGCGGCGAGCCGCCGGACGAGAGAGTCCAGCACCTCCCAGCCGACGTTGTGCCGCGTCCCGACGTAGCGGTCGCCCGGGTTGCCGAGCCCCACGACGAGGGCGAGCTCGGTCAAGCCTACTTCTTCTCCTTCTTCTCGGCCTTCGGCGCGGCCTTGGCCGCCGGCTTTGCGGCGCCTTCCTCTTCCTTCTTGCCCTTCTTCACGACCTCGGGCTCGGCCGCCGGGGCGGCGTCGGCCGTCGCGGCCTCCTCGGTCTTGTGGGTGACGATGTGCGCGATGACGCGGTCGGGGTCCCCGAGGACCTGGACCTTCTCGCCCAGGGCGAGGTCCGCCACGCGCATCACGCCGCTGGCGTCGAGGTTGGAGACGTCGGCCTGGATCGAGGCGGGGATGTCGGCCGGGAGGCACTCGACCTCGAGCTCGCGCGTGACGACGTCGAGCAGGCCGCCGAGCTTGACGCCGATCGCGGTGCCGACGGTCTCGACCGGGACCTTCACCTTCAGCTTCCGGTCCAGCAGGACGCGGACGAAGTCGAGGTGGACGAGCTCGCGGCGGAGGGGGCTCAGCATCACGTCGCGGACCATCACGTGCGGCTGCTCGTCGGCGCCCTTGACGTGGACGCGGAAGACGGCGTTCTGGTGCAGCCCCTTCCGGAAGAGGGCGAGGAGGTCCTTCCGGGGGACGCTCAACGGGAGCGACTCGGCGCCGGAGTGGCCGCCGTAGAGGACGGCGGGGATGAGGTCCTTCGCGCGGAGGCGGTTGCAGGCGTTCTTGCCCGTCTCGGTCCGCTTCTCGACTTCGACGACGACGGTGTCCTGGAGCATTTCGATCGTACCTTTCCCCGGGCGAACGGTCCGGCAGGTTCCGGGCGTCCGGTCCGGCGCAGAGCCGCGGATTCTACACGAAGCGCCCGAATCTCAGGTCCGGGGGGCCCGGGGGGGCCACGAACAGCGCCCCCCCGGCGAGGGCACGCTCCGCTCCGCCGCGGAGGGGGATTGGGAGGACCCGGGCGGAGGCCGGGTTCCCCTGATCCAGATTCAGACGAAGAGCGAGGAGACGGACGTCCCCTCGTGGATCCGGTGGATCGCCTCGCCGAGGAGCGGTCCTACCGAGAGCGGCGTCAGGATCGGGCAGCGGGCGAGCTTGTCGTCGACCGGCAGCGAGTTCGAGCAGAAGACGCGCTCGATGGAGCTCGCGTTCAGCCGGTCGATCGCCGGGCCCGACAGGACCGGGTGGACGCAGGCCGAGAAGACCCGTTCCGCCCCCGCCTCCTTGAGTGCCGCCACCGTGTTGATGAGCGTCCCGGCCGTGTCGATGATGTCGTCGATGATCAGGACGTTCCGTCCCTTCACGTCGCCGATGACGTGCATCACCTCGACCTCGTTCTTCCCCTTCCGCCGCTTGTCGACGATCGCGAGGGAGACGCCGAGCCGCTTGCCGAACGCGCGGGCGCGCTCCACGCCGCCCGCGTCCGGCGAGACGACGGTGAGGGGGTCGAGCTTCGCGTCGCGGATCGCGTCGAGGAGGACCGGCGAGGCGAAGAGGTGGTCGACCGGGATGTCGAAGTAGCCCTGGATCTGCGCGGCGTGCAGGTCGACCGCGAGGACGCGGTCGGCCCCCGCCGACGTGAGGAGGTCGGCGACGAGCTTGGCGGTGATCGGGACGCGCGGCTTGTCCTTCCGGTCCTGGCGGGCGTAGCCATAGTACGGCAGGACCGCCGTCACGCGCGACGCGGAGGATCGCTTGAACGCGTCGAGCATGATGAGGAGCTCCATCAGGTTCGCGTTCACCGGGGGACACGTCGGCTGCACGACGAAGACGTCGGCTCCGCGGACGTTCTCCTCGATCTGGCAGTAGTTCTCGCCGTCCGAGAAGTTGTAGAGCGTCACCCGCCCCGCCTCGCGTCCCAGGGCCCGGCAGATCTCGCCGGTCAGGGACGGGTGCGCACGCCCTCCGAAGACCTTCAGCTCTCCGTACGGAACCCTCAGCGTCATGGCTCTCTCATCCTGGCTGGGGAGGGAGGATTCGAACCTCCGAATGGCGGTTCCAAAGACCGCTGACTTACCACTTGTCGACTCCCCAAAGCCGGGCCGGATATTACTCTGACCGCCGCGGCCCGCTCCGGGAGCGGCATTCCTCGCGGGTCCACGTCGGGACGACGCGGATCGCGGAACCCACGGGCAGGCCGTCGAGCCTTCGCGCGGCCTCCGCGGCCGCCGCCAGGTCGGGAAAGAGGCCGAAGACGGTCGACCCGCTCCCCGAGAGCCGGGCCTGCTCGGCGCCGGCATTCGCGAGCGCCTCGCGCACGGCCCGGAGCGGCGGGAAGAGCGCCTCCGCGGCCGGCTCGAGGTCGTTCCGGTCGGGCAAGTCTCTCCCGGCGTCGCCCCGACGGCCGTCCCACGCCGGCGCCCCGAGGCGCCGAAAGACCTCCGGCGTCGCCGCGGGAAAGGGCGGCATCACGAGGACGACCCCTTTCGGCGGCAGGTCGGGCAGCGGCGCGATCCGCTCGCCCCGTCCGGTCCCGCGGGCGGTCCCTCCGAAGAGGAAGAACGGGACGTCGGAGCCGAGGCCGGCGCCGACCTCCGCGAGCGTCTCCAGGGGGGCGTCGAGGCCCCAGAGCGCCGAGAGGCCGAGGAGCGTCACGGCCGCGTCGGAGCTGCCGCCTCCGAGCCCCCCGCCGGAGGGGATCCTCTTCTCCAGGTCGATCGCGGCGCGAGCCTTCACTCCGGCCTCGTCCGCGAGGAGGCGAGCCGCCCGAAGGACGAGGTTCTCCGGGCCGGCGGGGACGGAAGGGTCGTCCACCCGGAGCGTCAGCGCGTCGCTCTCCTCGAAGACGAGCCGGTCCGTCAGGCCGACGGCCTGAAAGACGGTGTCGAGCTCGTGGAAGCCGTCGGGCCGCCTGCCGAGAACGAGGAGCGAGCGGTTCACTTTCGCGAACGCTTCGGCGACGAGCCTCATCCGTTCGAGCCTCCGGCCTCCGGAAGCGCGCCGAAGCTCTCGAGCGACAGCACCGCGCTCCCCTCGGGCCCCCGGATCGCGATGCGACGCGGGAGGCCGGCGCCGGGCGACAGCTCCACGCGGACGCCGTCGGGAAGGAGGAGCCCGACGACCTCTCCCGCGGGCGAGACGAGGACCGCGCGGCCGTCGCCGGAGGCGAGCGGAAGGACGAGGCGTCCGTTCCGAAGGCGCGACGCCCCCTCTCCGGAGGGGGATTCTTCCGGGACCCCGAAGAGCGCGGAAAGGACGTCACGCGATGCGAGTCGGCCCGGCAGGAGCCCTTCGGCCCCGCCCCCCTCCCTTCGGAGTACGCCCTCGCGTCCCGCCCCGGCGAGCGGCGCCGAGGCCTTCCAGGCGAGCGCCTCTCCGTCCCATCTCAGCGTGAGGTAGCCGCGGACCGCGATGCCCACCTTCGGAGAAACCTCGCCGCGAAAGAGCGCCTGGAACCGGCGAGGCCGCCAGGCCGCCTCCCGCGCCGCGGAAACCGAAGACAGGGCCTGCGCCGTCTCCTGCGGGGCCGCGGGAGCTCCGGCGGGCCCGGCCGAGCGGCACGCCCCGAGGACGAGCAGCGCGGCCGCGGCGGCCGCGACCGCGCGCGTCACGGCTGCTTCGCCGCGGCGGCTGTCCTCTCGAGCTTCGCCCGGATCGCGGCTCCACCGTCCTCCGGCTCGAGGGCGAGCGCCCGCGCCCACCGCTCGCGCGCCTTCGCGAGGTCGCCCCTCCTCTCCTCGAGGTCCCCGAGGTGGTCCTCGATCGTCGGGTCGTCCGGCGAGAGGCGCTTGGCGGTCAGAAGGTGCTTCTCCGCCTCGTCGAGGTTGCCGAGCCGGAAGTGGATCCAGCCGAGCGAATCGAGGTACGCCGCGTTCGACGGCTCGAGGGCGACCGCCCGGGTGACGAGCTCGAGCGCCCGGTCCAGGTTCTCGTTCCGGTCCGCGAACATGTACCCGAGGTAGTTGAGCGCGGCGCCGTGATCGGGCTTCAGCGCGATCAGCCTCTCGAACGCCGCGACGGACTCGGGCACCTTCTTCTCCCTCTCGAGGGACGCCGCTTGCCGGAAGAGGAGGTCCGGGTCGTCCGGGTGGGCCGCGAGAGCCGCCGCGGCCGTCTCGGCGGCGCGCCCGTATCGTTCGAGCCGCTGCCACGCGTCGGCCGCGGCGAGGGCGCCCTCCCGCCCCTCCTTGGCGAGGGCCCCGATCATCTCCTCGCCTTCCTTTCTCTCCTTCTCCTTCTCGGAGCGGAGGAGGAACTCGGCGAGGAGGCCGCGGACGTCGAGGTCCTTCGGCGCCTTCGCGAAGGCCTCTCGGCAGGCCTGCAGCCCCTGCGCCGGCTCCTTCGCGTCCCGCGCGACGAGCGTCAGGAGGTTCAGGGCCTGCATGTTCACGGAACCGTCCTCCTCGAGGAGGTGCGGCCGGACGGCCTCCCGCGCCGCCGCCCAGTCCTTCCGGAGGTAGGCGACGTAGCCGAGCTGGCCGTCGACGGAGACGATCCCGCCGGCCGGCCCCTTCCGCGCGACGAGCTGCGAGCGGAGGTCCCGAAGGACCGTCTCCGCCTCGTCGAGCCGACGCGCCTCGAGGAAGTTCAAGGCGCGCCGGAACGCGACGTCCGCGTCGTCCGGCTCGAGGCCCTGCAGCTTCTTCAGGAGCTCCTCGGCGCGCGCCGTCTCGAGCCTCTCGGAGAGGAGCGCCGCATAGTGGCGCAGCGCGTCGCGGTGGTCCGGGTCGGCCTTCAGCACCTCCTGGAACGCCGCTTCGGCCTCGGAAAGGCGGCGCGCCCGAAGGAGGGAGAGGCCGTACTGCGCGCGCAGCGCGTGGTTCCCCGGCTGCCGCTTCACGAGGTCCGCCAGGATCGGCAGCGCCTTGTCGAGCTTCCGGGTCGCCTGGTAGACGCGCAGGAGGCCGAACGAGGCCGCCGCGTTCTGCTCGTCCATCCGGAGGATGCCGAGGTAGGACTCCTCGGCTTCTTCGGGGCGGCCGCTCTTCTCGAGCGCCTCGCCGTAGAGGAGCGGGAGGAGCGGCCCCCGGACGTTCTGCTGGACGCGTGAGAGGACGGCGGCCGCCTCCTCGAACCGCTCGAGGCGCAGGTAGGCCTGACCGAGCGCGAGCGCGCCGGCCGGCTCCGTCGGCTGCAGGTCGTTCGCCGTCTTCAGGGGCGCGATCGCGGCCTCGATACCGCCCCGGTCGCGGGCCGCCGCCAGGAGGATCTGGCCGAGCACCCGGTGCGCCGCGGCGCTGCCCGGGACGAGCTCCACCGCGCGACGCGCCTGCTCCTCGGCCTCCGGGAGGATCCCGAAGTCGCGAAGCGCCTCCGCGTACTCGCGGCGAAGGTGGCCGTCCGCAGGGTCGAGCTCCACCGCCCTGCGGAACTCCTTGAGGGCCTCCTGGAACTCGCCCTCCGCGGCGAAGAGCCGGGCCCTCAGGAATCTCTCCACGGCGTCTCGTCGGGCCGACTCGGCCGGGCTGAGCGCCTCCGAACGGACCGGCGGAGCCGCCGCGACGGGCGGGGCGAGGATCGCAAGGGCGAGGACGGCGGTGACGGGACGAAATCTCATGCCGCCGCGGAGCGTAGCAAGCGGGAGGCCAGGAAGGGAGAGGGTCCCCCCCTCACGATCCGGCGATCTCAGAAGACGGCAGGCCTCCCGGGGGGCTTGGCGCTCGCCGGGGGGCTGAGCTTCGCGCGCCCCCCGGACCCCCAGCGGGAACCAAACCCCGTCGATGCGGCAGAGGTTCCCGTGCGCGCCCCCCGGACCCCCCCTCACGATCCGGCGATCTCAGAAGACGGCAGGTTCTTGCCAGGTCTCGAAAACGTCGCGCATGACGTCGGAGATCTCCCCGACCGTCGCGTAGGCCTTCACCGCCTCGACGAGAGGGGGCATGACGTTCGCGCCGTTCCGGCACGCCTCCCGGAGGGCGTGGAGCGTCGAGACGACCGCCTTCCCGTCACGCGTCCGGCGGACCTCCTGGAGCTGCGCGACCTGCTCGGCCGCCGTCTGCTCCGAGATGACGAGCGTCGGGACCTGGTCCTCCGGGACCTCCTCCGTGAAGGCGTTCACGCCGACCATGATCTTGTCGCCGACGTCGAAGGCCCGCTGGAAGCGGTAGGCGGCGTCCATGATCTCCTTCTGCGGGAAGCCGGCCTCGATCGCCTCGACCATGCCGCCGTAGGCGTCGATCTTCCGGAAGTAGTCGAACGCCCCCTCTTCCATCCGGTTCGTCGCCTCCTCCACGAAATACGACCCGCCGAGCGGGTCGATCGTGTGGGCGACGCCGGTCTCGTTCATCAGGATCTGCTGCGTCCTCACCGCGACCTTCGCGGCGAACTCCGTCGGGAGGGCCAGCGTCTCGTCGAGGGCGTTCGTGTGGAGCGACTGCGTGCCGCCGAGGACGGCGGCGAGCGCCTGGATCGCGACGCGGGCGACGTTGTTGTAGGGCTGCTGCGCCGTGAGGGAGACGCCGGCCGTCTGCGTGTGGAAACGGAGCTTCCACGACTCCGGGCTCTTCGCTCCGTAGCGGTCCCGCATCACCTTCGCCCAGATCCGCCGCGCGGCGCGGAACTTCGCGATCTCCTCGAAGAAGTCGTTGTGCGCATTGAAGAAGAAGGAGAGGCGCGGCGCGAACTCGTCGACCGGGAGCCCGGCGTCGATCCCGTACTTCACGTACTCCATCCCGTCGCGGAGCGTGAAGGCGAGCTCCTGCAGCGCCGTCGAGCCCGCCTCGCGGATGTGGTAGCCCGAGATCGACACGGTGTTCCACCTCGGCACGTGCTTCGCGCAGAAGGCGAACTGGTCGGTCACGAGCCTCATCGAGGGGCGCGGCGGGAAGATGTACTCCTTCTGGGCGATGTACTCCTTCAGGATGTCGTTCTGGAGCGTCCCGCCCACCTTCGTCCAGGGAGTCCCCTGCTTCTCGGCCACGGCGAGGTACATCGCGAGGGCGATCGGCGCCGTGGAGTTGATCGTCATCGACGTCGTGACCGCGCCGAGGTCGATCCCGTCGAAGAGGACCTCGAAGTCGCGGAGCGTGTCGACCGCGACGCCGCACTTCCCGACCTCGCCGGCCGACATCTCGTGGTCGGAGTCGTAGCCGTAGAGCGTCGGGAGGTGGAACGCGGTCGAGAGCCCGGTCTGGCCGTGGGCGAGGAGGACCTTGAACCTCTCGTTCGTCTGCCGCGCCGTGCCGAAGCCCGCGAACTGACGGATCGTCCAGGGCTTGCCGCGGTACATCGTCGTCTGGACGCCGCGGGTGTAGGGGAACTCGCCTGGGAAGCCGAGGTCGCGCTCGTAGTCGAGACCGGCGATTCCGTCCGGGGTTCCGAGCGGGCTCACCTCCGCCGAGGAGACGGTCGTGAAGTCCTTCTTCCAGGCGGGCCGCTTCCCGAAGGACTCGGCGACCCTGCGGCGCCACTCCTCCTTCGCGCGGGCGATCCTCTCCTGTTCGGCGGTCAGCGGCGTCGCGGCGGTCTCGGTGCTCATGCGGTCACCTCGGCAGGAACTCGGAGCGGCTCGCGAGCCGTCCGAAAAACCGGTAACTCTACCAGCAGCCCCGGGGGAGCGCCGGGAGCCCCACCCGCTCAGCGCCCGGCCAGGGCGACGGCGATCCGGCCGGCGAGGCCCGCGTTCGAGACGACGAGCGCCTCGTTCGCGGCGAGCGTCCGCCCTTCGGTCTCCTCCGCGAGACGCGCGAGGAGGAACGGCGTGACGGCCTTGCCGGCGACCCCCTGCTCCCGCGCCGCCGAGAGGCTCCGCTCGATCGCGCCCTCCACGACCTCACGAGGGAGCGCCGCCTCGGCCGGGACGGGATTGGCGACGAGGAGGCCTCCGCTCGCCGGCCAGGCCCAGTGCGCGGCCACGAGGCAGGCCACCTCGTCCGCGTCGTCGCAGCGGACCTCGAGCTGCAGGCCCGAGCTACGCATCCAGAACGCCGGGAGCTCCGCCGTCCCGAAGCCGATGACCGGGACGCCGAGCGTCTCGAGCGCTTCGAGCGTCTTCGGCAGGTCGAGGACCGCCTTCGCCCCGGCGGCGACGACGACGACACGCGTGCGCGAGAGCTCGAGGAGGTCGGCCGAGACGTCGAACGTCTCCCCGGCACCTCGGTGGACGCCGCCGATCCCGCCCGTCGCGAAGACGCGGATGCCGCTGGCCGCGGCGATCGCCATCGTCGCCGCGACCGTCGTCGCCCCGCTCTCCCCACGCGCGGCGAGGAGGCCGAGGTCGCGCGTCGTCGCCTTCCTCACGCGCGAGCCGGCGCGCGCGAGCGCCTCCGCCGCCGCGTCGTCGAGCCCGGCCCGTGGCACGCCGTCCACGACGGCGACGAGCGCCGGCACGGCCCCCTCCCGCCGCACCGCCGCCTCGGCGGCGCGGTGCGTCTCGAGGCTCTTCGGAAACGGCAGGCCGTGGCAGAGGATCGTCGACTCGAGCGCGACGACGCCGCGCCCCTCCGCGAGGGCCGCGCGCACCTCGTCCGAGCGGACGACGACGTCGCGCTCCGCGTTCCCTCTTCCCGCCTCCGCTCCGCTCACCACGCTCTCCTTCCCGGGCCCGGCCCGCCGAGCTCCCCGCGCCTCCGGCCCCGCAGCCTCCGGAGGCTACACTCCGCCCCCGTGAGCGGTCCGCCCCTTCCCCGATTCGTCCCGAACCCCGACCGGCCGGTCTACGGCGAGACCCCGCGCCCCGAGTGGCTGAAAGTCCGGCTCGTCGACAACGAGGACACGCGGGGCATCCTCGACCTCGTCCGCCGGAAGCACCTGAACACCGTCTGCCAGGAGGCGCAGTGCCCGAACATCTTCGAGTGCTGGGGCCGCGAGCGGACGGCGACGTTCATGCTCATGGGTGACGTCTGCACGCGCCGCTGCGGCTTCTGCGCCGTGACCCAGGGGATCGGCCGGCCGCTCGACCCGGAGGAGCCGCGCCACGTCGCCGAGGCGGTGAAGGAGCTGGGCGTCCGGCACGCGGTCGTCACGTCCGTCAACCGAGACGAGCTCCCCGACGGCGGCGCGGCCCACTTCGCCGCGACGATCGGAGCGATTCGAGCGGCGAACCCCGGCGTCACGGTCGAGGTGCTGATCCCCGACTTCCTCGGGAGCGAGGCGGCGCTCCGGACGGTCCTCGAGGCGGCGCCGGAGGTCCTGAACCACAACACCGAGACGGTCGCGCGCCTCTACC
>JAKPXO010000401.1 GCA_029567505.1 Acidobacteriota bacterium | reverse complement strand
CCGGCGCGAGGCCCTCGCGACGTGGCTCGAAGGGTGGAGCCTCTGCCTCGGCGAGGTGAACTACCTGCGGACGGGGCTCCGGACGAAGGGGCTCCTCGACGTCCGCTTCATCTCCGACTCCGACATCTCCCGCGGAACGAGCTGGGCCGCGAAGGTGACGGGAGCGAAGGACCCGGCGCGGCCCCTGCCGCTCCACGCGTCGGTCCGGACCGGCCCCGTGCCCCGGAAGGGGCGTGGCGCCGGGAAGAGCGAAGGAGGTTCCCGATGAGCTCACGCGCACTTCCGCTCGCCGCCGCCGGCCTCGCGCTCGCGGCGCTCGCCCCGACCGCCGCGGCCCAGCCGCGCCTCCCGTTCCCGAGCCCCGCGGCCTCGGTCTCGCAGGAGATCGGCACCTCGCGCGTGACGCTCGAGTACCACCGGCCCGCCGTCCGCGGCCGCGCGATCTGGGGCGCCCTCGTCCCGTACGGCGAGACGTGGCGCCTCGGCGCGAACGAGGCGACGACGCTGACCCTCTCGCACGACGGGAAGGTCGCCGGACACGACGTGCCGGCCGGCACGTACGCACTTTTCGCCGTTCCCGCGAGGGAGCGCTGGACGCTCGTCCTGAACCGGAAGGCGGAGCAGTGGGGCGCCTACTTCCACGACCCGAAGGAAGACCTCCTCCGGTTCGAGGTCGTGCCGGCCACGGCCCCTCACGCGGAATGGATGACGTTCGCGCTCGATGCGGTCGAGCCGGGAACCGTCCGCGTCTCCTGGAGCTGGGAGAAGCTCACGTTCTCCTTCCCGGTCGAGCTCGACGTCCCCGGGATCGTCTGGGCCGGCGTCGACGCCGCGTTGAAGGAGAAGCCGGACGACATGGGGACGCTCCTGCAAGCCGCCCGCTGGGCGCTCCAGCGGAAGGAGCGGCTCGCGGAGGGACGGGCCTGGATCGATCGCTCCGTCGCCGTGAAGGAGAGCTTCTGGAACCGCGAGCTCCTCGCGAACTACCTTCGGCACGAGGGGAAGACGGCCGAGGCGGTCGTCGCGATGCGCCGGGCCATCGAGCTTTCGAAGGGGAAGGCCCCCGACGGGTACGGGAAGGCTCTCGAGGCGACCGTCGCGGCGTGGGAGGGGGAGAAGGCCCCGTGAGCGGAGGAGCGCCGCCCGGGCTCTTTCCCGAGGAGGCGGGCGGCCGCTTCCTCGACGTCGGCGTCCTCGACGCGCTCTCGACAGAGGCCCGGAGCCGGCCGCGCCGCAGGGCCAACGGGAACCTCCACGCGATGGAGGACCCGGTGCACCGGCTCCTCAACGCCGTCGAGCCCGGCACCTATATCCGGCCCCACCGGCACCTTCACCCGCCGAAGGACGAGACCTACCTCGTCGTCCGGGGCGCCCTCGGCCTCGTCCTCTTCGACGCGTCGGGCGCGGTGGCGGCGACCCGTCGGCTCAGCGCAGCGGCCGGGGAGGCGTTCGGCGTGGACCTGCCGGCGCGCGTCCTCCACACCGTCGTCGCGCTGGAGGAGGGGACGGTCTTCTTCGAGGTGAAGGCCGGCCCCTACGCCCCGTCGTGCGGCGACGACGTGCCGCCGTGGGCGCCCGCGGAAGGCGAGCCCGCGGCCACGGCGTACGAGGCGCGGCTGCGGGCGCTCTTCCCTTAGCGCGCGGGAGCGGCGAGCCAAAGAAGAAGGGGGGCCTTTCGGCCCCCCTTCTCGATCGGACTCCCGTCCGGAAGGTCAGAAGGAGAGGCGCAGCCCGAACTTGAACTGCCAGCGGGAGCGCAGGTCGTTGATCGAGAAGGCGCGGCCCTCCCCGAGCGCTCCGTTGAACGCCGTCCGGTAGATCGGCTTGCCCGAGGCCGAGTCGATCCCCTGGTAGTTGAGGGGCGTGTAGGACTGATTCGACACGTACCGGATGATCCCCTTCTCGCTGTCGATCAGGTTGATCAGGTTGAGGACGTCGAACGTCAGCTGGGTCCTCACGACGCTTATCGGAAGCTCGACGTCGTAGTGGAAGTCGAGCGACCGGTTCCAGGGCGTGAAGCTCGAATTCCGCGCCACGACCTGGCCGCGGTACGCGTCGAGGCCGGTCCACGCGAGGAAGGCGTCGAATTCCGCGGCGGTCGCTCCCTGGAGGACGATGTCGCTCGCGTTGTTCGGCACGTAGAGGAGGTCGTTCGAGGAGTAGCCGTCCCGGTTCGGGTCTCCGCCCATCATGACGGAGTACGGCGTGCCGGACTGGACCGTGTAGAAGAGGGCCACGTTGTGGGCCAGCGGGCCGGTCCGGAAGTTCTGGGAAGCCGTGATGTTGAAGCGGTCCTCGATCTCCCAGAAGGAGCGGGAGAGCTCGGGGCTAAAGATGTCGCCGCGGGTGGCGTGGAACTGCCAGTTCGAGATCGCGCGGCTCGAGGTTCCCTCGAACCCGGCCTTCGCGTCGGTCCAGGCGTAGGAGCCGGTGAGGGCGAGGCCGAAGTCGAACCTCTTTTCGAGCTGGAGCGTCACGTTCGTCTGCCGCCCGAGCGAGGTGTTCGTCATGTACGGGATGTCGCGGAAGCCCGACGCCACGTTCGTGTAGGTCGGCCGGCCGTCGAACGCGACGTTGCCGGTCGCGACCTTGTTCATGTTCATGTAGTAGACGTCCTGGATCGTCTCGGTGTACATCCCCTCGAGCGAGCCGCGGACCCCGAAGGGGAGTTCACGGTCGTAGGCGAGGGTGGCGCGCCAGACGCGGGGGAACTCGAAGTCCGGGTCAATGCCGTCAACGGAGACGGCGGAGGAGCCGGGCGGGAAGTTCTTCGGCTGGTTGAACGGATCGGGGTTGAAGGGGACGTTGCGGGCGGAGAGGCTCGTCGTCTCGATGCCGGTGCCGCCAAAGGCATTCGAGATCCAGACGAACGGGGTGCGGCCCGCGAAGACGCCGATGCCGCCACGGACCTGCTGCTTCGGGTCGATCGCGAAGTTGAAGCCGAGGCGCGGGGAGACGGTGACGTCACCGCTCGGGACGTCGCTCGTGTCGATGCCGAACGTGTCGTAGACGGCCTGGTTCCGGGCCGGCGAGTCGGGGATGCGCGGCATGTCGGCGCGGACCCCGAGGCTGAGCGTCAGCTTGTCGTTGACGCGCCAGTTGTCGCCCACGTAGAGGCCCCACTGCTCGGCGCCGAAGGCGGTCGGGCGGCGCGGGTCGGCGCCGTTCGCGAAGGTGATCGAGTAGTCCGCGGCGATGCCGGCCTCGAAGTCCGCGACGGTATTGAACCGGTACCAGCCGTAGAAGTCGGAGAGGAACAGGTTCTTGAAGTCGAAGATCTCGTTGTGGGTCCCGACCGTGATTGTGTGGTTGCCCTTGACGAACGTGAAGTCGTCGGTGATCTCGAGGATGTCCTGGTCGAGCGAGTTCGCGCCCGAGAAGCGCTCGGTCCCGGCCGAGAGCTGCGGCTGGCGCGCGATCGGGCCGATGTCGACAGTCGGGAAGATGACCGGCGTGTCGCGGACGTCACGGATCGTCTGGTAGCCGACGCGGGCCACGTTGAACGAGCTCGAGCCGAAGACGCTGTTCACCTGGAGGACCGTCGAGTTCGTTTCGTCGGCGATCGCGTAGATGCCCGTCGGGAAGCGGAAGCGCGTGCTCGAGCGGTCGCCGACGACGTCTCGGGCGGCGTCGACGTAGTTGTGCCGGAGCGTCGCGTTGTGCGACTCGTTCACGTTGAAGTCGAGACGAACGAACGCGTTGTCGCTGTCGGTCTTCTGACCGAAGTCGCCGAGGCCGCCCGGATCGTAGTCGTACCTCGAGATCAGGAAGTTCCGGAACCGCTCGGCGGCGGCGGGGTCGTTGAACACCGTCGTCGTCGTACCGTCCGCGGAAACGCCGGTCGGCGCCTCGCGCCGGTTCATCTCACCGTTGAGGAAGAAGAAGAGCCGGTCCCTCAGGATCGGGCCGCCGATGCGGAAGCCGTACTGGTCCTCGTCGAAGTCCGAGATCGGACGGTCGAGAGGGCCATCGCCGACGAAGCTTTGGTCGCGGAGTGAGCCATAGGCGGAGCCGTGGAACTCGTTCGTGCCACCGCGGGTGATGGCGTTGATGCCACCGCCCGTGAAGCCGCCCTGCTTGATGTCAAACGGCGAGACGACGACCTGAAGCTCCTGGATCGCGTCGAGGCTGATCGGCTGGGCGTCGGTCTGGCCGCCCGGCGTGCCGGTGTCGGCGAGGCCGAACAGGTCATTGTTGACGGCGCCGTCGATCTGGATCGTGTTGTAACGGTTGTTCTTTCCGGCCACGCTGATGCGCGTGCCCGTCTGGTCGCTCGCGTCGACCCCGACGTAGGGGTTCAGCCGGGCGAAGTCCTGCAGCTGGCGCCGGACCGTCGGGAGCGTCTTGATCTGCTCCTCCGCCATGGCCGACGTCGAGCCCATCCGGTCCGGGCTGATGAGCGGGGTCCCCTCGGCCGTGACGACGACCGTCTCGGTGACGGACTCGAGGTCGAGCCCGAAGTTCACCTGGCGG
>JAKPXO010000398.1 GCA_029567505.1 Acidobacteriota bacterium | reverse complement strand
CCCGTCCGTCCGACGAACGCGAAGGGATCCTCGCCGGGGGCGACCGCACGCGCGAGCTCGAGTCCGTCCCCGATCCTTTTGACCTGGACAAGCATCCGGCGCAGGTAAGCGTCGATCGCGTCGGAGAGCGTCACGGCGCTTCGGGTCAGGTACTGAGCTTCCGCGGTCTCGAGGGCGTCGCGGTTGATGGAGACGAGCCGGACCGCGGAGAGCGCGAGCGGGACGATCGAGACGACGACGAGTGTCGCGATCAGCGCCGTGACGATGCGCAGCCGGGGTCGGCGAGGCAGTGCGGCCACCCGCGGATTCTAGCCGTCGCCGCTCGGAAGGCTGGCGGCGAGCTCCGCCACCGTGACGCGCACGAGCCGCGGTCTTCCGGGAGCCTCCAGCAGGACGTCCCGGAGCCCCGCCCGGTCCCTCTTCTTGTCGCGCGAGAGGAGCTCCGGGAAGCCCCGGCGGACGCGCGCGTCGAGGGGTGGCGGCGCGAGGAGGCCGCGGAGCGTCGAGGCCGCGGCCTCCGCGCGGGCCGACGTCAGGAGACCCCGGACCGAGGAGAGTCGAAGGGCGGCGAGGAGCCCCCAGGCGACGGCCTCGCCGTGTCGCAGCCGGAATGCGGACGCCCCCTCCAGCGCGTGAGCGATCGTGTGCCCGAGGTTCAGGACGTGACGCAGCCCGAGGGCCTCGTCGGGATCGCGGGAGACGATCGAGGCCTTCAGGCGGAGCGAGCGCCCGATCGCCTCCGCGAGCGCCAGGGGGTCGCGCGACACGAGGCCCTCGACGAGGCGCGGCAGGCGCCGCCAGAACGGGGCGGAGAGGAGCGCGGACTTGGCGATCTCGGCCAGGCCCGACCGATGGTCCCGCTCGGAGAGCGTGTCGAGGAGCCGCGTGTCGGCGCAAACGAACCGCGGGTGGTGGAAGGAGCCGGCGAGGTTCTTGCCGCCGGCGAGGTTCACCGCCGTCTTCCCGCCGAGAGCGCTGTCGACCGCGGCCAGGAGCGTCGTCGGGACCTGGACGACGGGAACACCCCGAAGGGCGAGCGATGCGGCGAGCCCGCAGACGTCGCCGACCGTCCCTCCGCCGAACGCCACGATCCCGCCGTCGCGCGCCAGGCCCCTCGCGGCCATCCCGGAGAGAAGCCGGCCGAGCTCCGCCCAGCTCTTCGCCCGCTCGCCGTCGGGAACGACGAGCGGCTCCGGGTCGACGCTCCGCGCCCGGGCGAGCGCGGTCCGGAGGCGGTCGCCCTGCGCCGCCAGGACGGGGGCGGACGACACGACGAGCCAGCGCCCCGGAGCGATCCGCGGGAGAGCGTCCGCGAGGCGCGCGAGCGCTCCCTCTCCGACGGCCACCTCGCACGGCACGCCGGCCGCCGCGAAGCGGAAGGCGCGGCCGGCGCGGGGCTCAGGCCGGCTTCGGCCCGTCATCTCCCGCCAGGCGGATGCCGAGCTCGGCGAGCTGGGCGTCCGCGACCGGCCCGGGCGACTCCGTCATCAGACAGCTCGCCGAGGCCGTCTTCGGGAACGCGATGACGTCGCGGATCGAGGCGGAGCGCGTCAGGACCATCAGCATCCGGTCGAGCCCGAGGGCGAGGCCGCCGTGCGGCGGCGCGCCGTAGCGGAACGCCTCGAGGAGGAATCCGAACTTCGCCTTCGCCTCCTCGGGTCCGATGCCGAGCGTCGCGAAGACCTTCGATTGGACCTCCGGCTGGTGGATCCGGATCGACCCGCCTCCCAGCTCCATCCCGTTCAGGACGACGTCGTAGGCCCGGGCGTGGACCTTCCCCGGGTCCGTGTCGAGGAGGGGCACGTCCTCGGGCCGCGGTGCGGTGAACGGATGGTGCGTCGCGTACCAGCGGCCGTCCTCCGGGTGCCACTCGAGGAGCGGAAAGTCGGTGACCCAGAGGAAGTCGAAACGGTCCTCGGGGACGAGCTTCTCCTCGCGCGCGACGCGGAGCCGAAGCGCTCCGAGGACGTCGTTCACCGTCGTTCTCTTCCCCGCGACGACGAGGAGGAGGTCCCCGTCCTTCGCGTCGAGCGCGGCCCGGGCCGACGCGACCGTCGCGTCGTCGAGCATCTTCTTCGCGTTCGAGCCCCAGCTCCCGGGGGGCTCCGCCTG
>JAKPXO010000392.1 GCA_029567505.1 Acidobacteriota bacterium | reverse complement strand
TCGCGAGCTACGGCATCCCGAAGGAGATGTCGGGGAAGATGCTCCTGAGCGTCTTCCACGGGGTCCGCAAGTTCTACGAATGGCTCCTCGGGCCGTTTCCGTGGAAGGAGTTCACGATCGTCGAGATCAACGCCTACGGCTTCGGCCAGGCGCCTCCCGGAATGATGCGGATCACGAAGGAGGCGTTTCAGTCGAGCATCTTCACGGACGAGATCTCGTCCCTGTTCTCGCACGGGATCAACCAGCGCGTCGCGCACGAGATCGCCCACGCCTACTTCGGGTACGTCGTCGCCGACGCCTCCCCCCAGCACCAGTGGATCTCGGAGGCGTTCTCCGAGATCGCCTCGATGTACGCGATCGAGAAGCTGAAGGGGAAGGCGGAGGGGAAGAAGCTCGCCGGGACGTGGGCCGGGGCCGCGCGGCATTCGGCGAAAGCGGCCCCGATCGACCTCGCGAACGACCTGGCGCCGAAGATCGCCTCGACCTGGGACAGCTCGACCGCGATCGACCGGGCCGAGCTCGTCTACTCGAAGGGCGCGCACCTCCTCCAGACGCTCCGGCTCGAGCTGGGTGACGACCTCTTCTTCACCGTCCTCCGCTCGTTCCTCAGGAGCTTCGAGAAGCAGCGGGACGTGACGACCGACGACTTCGTCGCCCTCCTCTCGTTCGCCACGAAGAAGGACTGGAAGCCCTGGTTCGAGAAGTACTACTACGGCACCGAGATGCCCTGAGGGACCGGCCCCGCCTCAGTCCTTCTTCCCCTTCACCCACGTCTCGAGCCAGGTGTCCGTTTCCCAGAGCATGTGGAGGATGTTCTCCCGCGCCGCGTAGCCGTGGCTCTCGAACGGGAGGAGGACGAGGCGCGACCGGCCGCCGAGCCCCTGGATCGCCTCGAAGAGCCGCTCGCTCTGGAGCGTGAACGTCCCGGGGTTGTTGTCGGCGTCGCCGTGGATCAGGAGGATCGGCTCGTTGAGCGAAGCGGCGTGGTCGAACGGCGACATGCGGGAGTAGACGTCCCGGGCCTGCCAGTACGTCCGCTCCTCGGCCTGGAAGCCGAACGGCGTGAGGGACCGGTTGTACGCCCCGGAGCGCGCGATCCCGGCGGCGAAGAGGTCCGAGTGCGCGAGCAGGTTCGCGGTCATGAACGCGCCGTAGGAGTGCCCCGTGACGGCGCAGCGCTTCGGGTCGACGATCCCTTCCTTCTCGAGCGCGTCGATCGCCGCCTTCGCGTTCGCCACGAGCTGCTCGACGAACGTGTCGTTCGGCTCCTTCTCCCCCTCGCCGACGATCGGGAACTGTGCGTTCTCGAGGACGGCGTAGCCGCGGAGCGCCCAGAAGACGGGCGAGCCCCAGTAGGGCCGGACGAACGCGTGCGGGGAGGAGTCGACCATGCCGGCCGCGGCCTTGTCCTTGTACTCCGTCGGGTAGGCCTCGAGGAGGAGCGGAAGGCGCCCGTCGCGCTTCGGGTCGTAGCCGGGCGGCAGGTGGAGGTCGCCCGCGAGGTCGATGCCGTCGGCCCTCCTGTAGCGGACCTTCCTCGTCGCCACCGCCTCGAGGGGCTTGTAGGGGTTCTCGAACGACGTGACGGGGCGCGGCGCGATCCGCGCCTTCACGTTCCGGACCTGGTAGTTCGGGAAGAGCTTCGACCCCTCGACCCGCGTCAGGAGGACGCCCCGCTCGGCGTCGAGGACCCGGACGATCCGCTCGTACGTCGACGTTCCGTCCGCGCGCCAGAGGCGCGTCGTCTTCCCGGTCGCGACGTCGTACGCGTCGAGGAACGGCCGGTTCCCCTCGGGCGAGTAGCCCTCGCCGGAGAGGAAGAGCCGCTTCCCGTCGCGGCTCGTAAGGAGGAGAGGCCGGCCCCGGCCGTCCACTCGCGTGACGAAGTCGCCCGGCAGGGCGTAGAGGTTCTCGGAGGAGAGGTCGAAGAGGACCTTCGGCTCCGAGTCGCCGGCGTCGGCCATCGCGAGGTAGGTCTTCGTGTTGCGGTCCTTCCAGCGGAAGTCGGAGAGGACGGC
>JAKPXO010000381.1 GCA_029567505.1 Acidobacteriota bacterium | reverse complement strand
CCTTCCTCCCCGAGCTCGCGAGGGCGTAGATGCCGGTGACGACGCCGCCCAGGACGACCAGCCCGAGAAGGACCTTGAAGAGCTTGCCCATGCCCGACCTCCACGACCCCGGAGTGGGGCGATTCGTCTCGAGGGAGACGTCCGATCCGGGGGTCATGTCGCAGTTACGTCGGAGCGGTCGGAAGGTTCCGCGGAGATCGCCACTGTGACACGAAGTCACAACGCGTCGCGCGGAGGCGCGGACACGGAGGGTCGGGGAAACGGCGGGCGTCCCCGTCCTCGGCGGGAGACGGGCCTGTTCGCCTTCCGCGCCGATCCCGACGGGAAGCCGAAAAGGCGCCGGCTCACGTCCGGAGGACGACCTCCACGATCTCGGATCGACGGAAGAGCCTCATCGGCGGGCCCCAGGTCCCGGTGCCGCGCGAGACGACGAGCGTCATCCCGTCCACCTCGTAGCGCCCCGCCTGGAACGGGTACGGGATCGCCGAGAGGAAGACGAACGGCCAGAGCTGCCCGCCGTGCGTGTGGCCGGAGAGCATGAGCCGCGCGCCGCGCTCGGCCGCCTCGCGGACGAGGAGCGGGGAGTGGGAGAGGTGGACGACCACCGCGGGGTGCGGGAGACCGGCGAACGCCGCGTCGAGGGTCTTCCCGTCGAGGCCGAGCTGCCGGCGGGCCGTCAGGTCGTCGACGCCCGTCAGGACGAGGCCCGGCGCCGCCAGGGCCCATTCGTCGCGAAGGACGCGGATCCCTCCGGCGGAGAGGACCGAGAGGCACCTCTCGAGCCCGGCGTAGTACTCGTGGTTCCCCGTGACGCCCCAGACGCCGAGCGGGGCCGTCAGAGTCCGGAGGGCGGGGACGAGCGGCTCGACCGCCTGCGCCTCGCCGTCGACGAGGTCCCCCGTGACGACGACGAGGTCGGGTGCGAGCGCCTCGACCTGCGCGATCCTCCTCGCGAGCCAGCGCTCGCCGAGGAGCGTGCCGAGGTGGAGGTCGGAGAGCTGGACGAGCCTCAGCTCCGTCCTTCCGCCGGGAAGCGACGCGACCCGGACCTCGTGCCGGACGACGCTCGGACCGCGGCCCGCCTGGACGAGCGCCACGGCGGACAGGAGCGCTGCAGCTCCGAGCGCCACGGCGCGAGCGGGGACCGTTCCGGCCGGCCAGAGCTTCCCGAAGCCCGTGACGAGGTCCGCGACCAGGAGGGCCGCGACGAGAAGGAAGAGCGCCCCCATCCAGATGGCGCCCGCCGCCTCCACGGCCCGGGCGACGGCTCCCGGGACCTGCCGCGCGAGGACGCGGCCCAGCGGGTAGGAGAGCCAGAGGAGCGCGAAGAGGGCCGCTCGCGCGGCGAACGGCACCGCGCGCGAGAGGGCGGGGATCGAGAAAACCCGCAGGAACGCGTAGACGTGGAACGCGCTCCAGACGGAGAGAACGATTCCCAGGAAGAGGGCCATCCGCCCCGCCGAGCCCATCCGACGAAGTCTACGGCAGACGCCGCGGGCCGCGCCCCTCTAGAATCCCGAGGTCATGACCGACGAGAAGCAGAACCGCTTTCCCGCCGTCTTCTGGACCGCGAACGTTACCGAGCTCTTCGAGCGCGCCGCCTACTACTCGATGGCGAGCTTCGTCGTCATCTACCTCGGGCAGCTCGGGCTCGGCGAGTACTGGCCCTCGAACCTGAACAGCGTCCTCTGGACGCTCGTCTACTTCCTCCCGATCCTCTCCGGCACGATTGCCGACCAGGTCGGCTTCCGGAAGTCGCTCCTCGTCGCGTTCGTCCTCCTGGCGGCGGGCTACATGCTGATGGGATCGCCCGTCTGGTTCGGAGGGGCGAAGCTCGCGCCGACCGTCGGCAAGGAGTTCACGGCGTCCTCCGGGCTCGTCGGCGTCCTCGTCGCGGGCATCCTCCTCATCGGGATCGGCGGCTCGGTCATCAAGCCGTGCATCTCGGGGACCGTGCAGAAGACGTCGGGCGCCCTCGCCACGCTCGGATTCGCGATCTTCTACATGATCATCAACATCGGGTCGCTCTTCGGGCGCGGCACGGCGTACGTCGTGCGGACCCGCCCCGACGTCGTCCTGATCCTCGCGGTCGTCGCCGTCTGCGGCGTCGCCGCGGCGCTCCTGACGCTCCTCGTGCGGTGGAACGTGACGCACCGCGAGAAGCCCGGCACGATCGCGAAGACGACACTCGGCGCGTTCGCGATCATCGCGGGCGCCGGGCTCGGTATCTCGCAGGCGCTCAAGCTCCGGCCTTCGCCCGAGCTCGCCGAGGGGAGCGGCGCCCTTTCGTACATCTTCGCCGTGGCGACGGCCGCCTCCGTCGTCGCCTTCTTCGTCGTCCTCGTCTTCTACAAGGAGCCCGCGGTCGCCGCGGACGCGCCCGTGAAGCCGAAGCGCACCCCGGGCCGGATCCTCCTCGACATGGTCCTGGTCCTGAAGAACCCGCGCTTCACGCTCTTCCTCGTCGTCATCAGCGGCTTCTTCTTCCTCTACAACCAGGTCTACAACGTCATGCCGCTCTACGTGAAGCGGGTCGTCGAGACGAGCCCGGCGATGGACCTCTACACCGCCGCGAACCCGTTCGTCATCGTCGTCTTCCAGCTGCTCGTGACGAGCCTCTTCGGGAAGATGAAGCCCGTGAGGTCGATGATCGTCGGCTGCGTCGTCATTGGCGTCTCGATGGGGATCAACCTCTGGCCGCTCTGGTCCGCCGGCGGGCTCCGCGCCCCCGTGGCCGACCTCCTTCCGATCGCCTCGATCTTCATCATCCTGACGGTGGGCCTCATCGCGTTCGGCGAGCTCTACACCTCGCCGCGGATGTACGAGTACATCGGAGCCCTCGCCCCGAAGGGGCAGGAGGGCCTCTTCCTCGGCTATGCGAACCTCCCGCTCGCGATCGGCTCGCTCACGGGCGGCCCGGTCGGCGCCTGGATCTTCAACGACGTCATGGCGAAGGGCGCCACGACGCGCGCCGACGGCCTCCTCGAGCTGAACCGCGCCGCCGCGACGCGCGGCTGGCTCCTCCTGATGGCGATCGGCTTCCTCTCCGCCGTCGCCATGTGGGCGTTCAACCGCTGGGTCGAGAAGCAGGAGGCGAAGGAGGCCCCCGCCGCCGTCTGAGGCGCGCGAGGCGGGGGGCCCGCGGGACGGGCGCCCTCAGGGATCGTCGTAAAAGGGGCGGGCAAGGACCCGCCCCTTCTTCGTCCGGAGCGTCAGGTCGATCGCGTGGCGGCCGGGCGGGCGGTCGGGGCGAGCGAAGACGACGACGTAGCGCCCCTCGCTCGCGCGGAACGCGAGGTCGAGCGCCTGGCTCGAG
>JAKPXO010000370.1 GCA_029567505.1 Acidobacteriota bacterium | reverse complement strand
CACGGAGCACCGGAGCTCCCCTTTCACCATTTCGATCCTGCTTGTAGCTGGAAACCCGCGCCCGGGTTTCCCGAACCCTTCCGCGGCACGGAGCACCGGAGCTCCCCTTTCGCCATTTCGATCCTGCTGTAGCGGGAAACCCGCGCCCGGGTTTCCCGAACCCTTCCGCGGCACGGAGGCGCCGCTCTCTATACTCGTCTCGCTTGAGGCGTGCTTTCGTCCTCCTCGCTCTCGCGGCGGTTCCGCTTCTGGCGGAGGAGCCGGCGCGCGAGGAGCCCGCGGGGATCATTCCGCGGATCGCGGTCTACGTCCCGGAGGGCGAGGCGGAGATCCGGCTCTCGAAGCTCGTCCGGAGCTCGCTCTTCGAGACGCAGTTCGAGTACGACTTCGTCTCGGGCGACATCGCGGCGTTCCTCCGCTACAAGTACTACGGCTCCCGCCAGAGCTTCACGCTCGCGGCGTTCGACCGGGTCTCCTTCGCGGCGCTCGAGTCGCTCTCCCTCGGGTACGACCGGGTCCGCGGCCTTTCGGCGTTCGTGCGGCGTCCCGTGGGGCTCTACGGGCGCCTGGTCTTCCTGGCGGAGGTCGACCGGTTCAACGTCTCCGGACCGAAGAAGCCGCACGAGTCCGCCGATGACGGCCAGACGAACCTCTTCGGGAAGGTCGGCTTCCAGTGGGGGACCGAGGACGACGACTTCGGGAACCGGATCTCCGGCGACCCGAACGACCGGGTCCGGAACCTCTTCACGGTGGCCCGCGCGTTCGCCCCGGGGGGCCGAGGCCTCTCACTCGGGGTCACCTACGGCGTACCGATCCTGGACTACGACTACCTGAAGGTCGAGGGGGAGGCGATCCAGGCGATCGACGTCGGGACCAGCCGCCTCGTGGCCCGGCTCCACGCCGGCTTCTTCCCTCACAAGCCGCCGAGCGAGGGCGAGCCGCCCCCCGGGGGCCTTCCGTTCCGGATCCCGGCCGGCGAGTACCTCTCGCTCGGGGGGCGCGACGCGCTCCGGGGGCTGCGGGATGCGCCGTTCGGGACGGACCAGCTCCACGTCACGCTCGAGGCCTTCGTCCCGGTCTTCGTCAACCGCAACTCGGAGTTCCTGAAGGCCACGTGGAACACCCTGTACGCGGTCGGCTACGTCGGGACGGGGAACGCCGGAGTCGGGCGCGACGTTTACACCCGTCTCGGCGACTACCGGCAGGACGCCGGCCTCGGATTCGAGGTGGCCTTCCGGATCTCGCGCTACCGGGTCTTCGCCTCCGCCCTGGCGGCCCGCGAGATCGGGGGGGGCGGGTCTCCCCGTTTCCTGATGACGTTTCGGACGGTCAATTGACTTTGCCGGGAAATCTCGTGCTGCTAGACTCTTGACAACTGATCCGAGCCCAGGACGCGGAGCGGCTTCCCCTTCCCCGGTACGGGGGTGACTCGTCCGGTCCCCGGCTGGAAATAAGGAGACTCGATGCGACGGATGCGGACCGGACTCCTCCTCGCGCTGGCCGTGGCTCTTCTCGCGGCGCTTCCGCTGAGCGCTCAGGTGGCTCCCACCCTCACCGGCGAGACCGGGCTCTTCGGCATCCAGGACGCGGACACGGTTCCCCAGGGCAAGTTCGCGTTCTCGCTCTTCTACAGCATGTACGACCGGACGGCCGCGTCCGTGCCGCTGCTGGCGCCTCTCGGGGACGACCCGCTCCGATACAGCACCGACAAGCTCGGCCTCTCCATCACGTTCGGCCTCCTGCCGAACTGGGAGGCGTCGTTCACGGCCGGGCAGCGGTACTACTCCTCGGACGACCGGCTCTGGGCCGGCAACATCGGGGGGCGGGACCGCTTCGGCGAGGTCGACCACGACGAGACCGACAAGCTCCGGATCGGGACGAAGTACGTCCTCAACCGGAAGGACCCGCTGAAGGTCGCCATCTTCGGGGCCGCCTACATTCCGACCCAGCGCAAGAGCGACGACGCCGCGATGTCGTCCTATCGCGCCGACTGGGAGTGGGGCTTCTCCGGGACCTACGGCATCTTCACGGGGCAGCTCGCCTACCTCTGGACGGCCGACCACGACGACCAGTACGACGAGACGTACGAGATCGCGAACGAGCTGTCGTTCTCCGCCGGCGTCGGCGTCCCGCTCATCCCCGACCGCCTGAAGGGGATTTTCGAGATCCACCGCGTCATGTACGACGGCGGGACGACCGAGCCGCCCGACCTCACCGACGCCGTCCTCGGCGCGCGCTTCGCGCTCGGCAAGAGCGGCCTCGTGGCGGGTGCCGGGATCCGCGCGAACATCGACCGGTGGGTGAAGTACGGCAGCTCGCCGAGCAACATCGGCGGCCTCCTGCAGCTCTCCTACGCCCCACAGCCCGAGAAGGTCGTCGAAGCGCCGAAGGTCGTCCCCTCGCCGCACGTCCCGCCTCCGGTCGAGCCCACGCCCGCCCCGGCCCCCGTCCTCGAGCCGGCGCCCGCGCCCGTCGTGGAGGCCCCGCCGGCGCCGAAGCCCGAGACCTCGACGACCGACGAGATCCTCTTCGACGCGGCGAAGAGCCGCCTGACGAACATCGCGAAGGCGATCCTGGACGGTGTGGCGCTCCGCCTGAAGAACAACCTCTCGGCGACCTGCGCGATCACGGGCCACACCGACCCGGGCGAGAAAGGCGACCACGCCGCGCTCGCGAAGGCCCGGGCCGATGCCGCGAAGGACTACCTCGTCAAGCGGCACGGCATCGACGCGTCCCGGATCCAGGTCGACGGCCGGGGAGACGCGGAGGCCGCGGACGACGCGACGCGCAACCGTCGCGCCGTCGTCACGGTGACGTTCCCCTAGCCGGCGCCCTTCCCCGGCAGAGACCTCGAGCGGCCGGCCTTCGCCGGCCGCTCTCGTCTCTCCCCGACGCGCTAAACTCGCGCCGCTTGGACAGCAGCGGCGCCTTCACGACCGGAACGAGCCCCGCTCTCGGCGGGGTTTTTCGTTCGCGCGCGCTCGTCGTGCTCGCGACGGCGGCCGTCGTCGGCCTGCTCTGGGCCGGGAAGATCCTGTTCGTCACGATCTTCTTCGCCCTCTTCCTCTCGTTCGCGCTCCACCCGTTCGTGGAGCTCCTCGAGAAGCTGCGCGTCCCGCGCGGCCTCGCGGCATTCGTCGTCCTCCTCCTCCTCTGCGCGCTCTTCGCGTTCTTCATCGTCAACGCGCTCGACCAGGCCCAGGCCTTCTCGCGCGACTGGCCGTCCTACGAGCGGAAGATCCAGGCGCTCACGGCGCAGGCGCGCGGCGTCTTCTCGCGCATCGAGGAGGGGACGCGCCGGCTCCTCTCCGACGGCGGCGCCTCGGGAGTCCGCTCCGTCCGCCTCGAAGAGGGGATGCTCGACTCGATCTCGCGCGTCGTCCTCCAGGCGAAGACGATCTTCTCGCTCCTCCTCTACACCGCGGCGGTCCCGATGCTCGCGTTCTTCATGCTGAAGGACCGCGAGAAGTACTCCGGGGCTCTGACGCGCATCCTCCGGAGGAAAGGGGGGCGCGCCGCCTCCGACTTCGCCGTCAACGTCGCGCACGTCCTCTCCGGCTACGTCCTCGGCGAGCTCTTCGTCGTCCTGATCACCGCGTGCATCACGACGGCGGGTCTCCTCATCCTGAAGGTCCCGTACAGCTACGTCCTCGGGCCGCTCGCCGGGCTCTGCGTCCTGCTGCCCTACGTCGGCGTCATCCTCTCGACGACGCCCGCGGTCTTCGTGGCGTTCCTCGGCACCGACGAGCCGTTCCTCGCCCTGAAGGTCGTCGCGTTCTACTCGGTCGTGCAGTTCCTGGAGGGGAACGTCCTGACGCCGTTCATCGTCGGGAGCCGGGTCCGGCTCCACCCGCTCGCTGTCCTCGTCGCGTTCCTCTTCTGGGGGATCCTCTGGGGCCTCCCCGGGGCGATCCTCGCCGTTCCGCTCACCGCGGCGGTGAAGGTCGTCGGGGAGCGGTTCGAGCGCTTCGCGCCGTGGGCGGCCCTCCTCGGAGACCGGACGCCCGACCCGGAGCCGGAGCCCGACGAGCCGAAACCGGAGCCGGAAGCGGCCGGGTGAGCCCGTGTGCGGCCGCTACGTCCAGACGAGCCCGGCCGACGCCCTCGCCGCGCGCTTCGGCGCCCGCCTGCCGGAAGGGCTCGCGTGGGTCCCGCGGTGGAACGTCGCGCCATCCACGCCGGCGCCCGTGGTCCGTGCCGACGGGCCCGGACGTGAGCTCGCCCTCCTGACCTGGGGCCTCCTCCCCTCGTGGGCGAAGGACGCCGCCGGCCTCCGGCCGATCAACGCCCGCGCCGAGGGGCTCGCCGGGAAGCCGATGTTCCGCGACGCGCTCCGGCGACGGCGCGCGCTCGTCCCCGCCGACGGCTTCTACGAATGGCAGGCCTCCGGGCCGGGGAAGGTCCCCTGGCACTTCCGGCTGAAGGGCGGAGGGGCGTTCGCGTTCGCCGGCCTCTGGGAGCGCCGCGAGGCTCCGGGAGGACCGCCGCTCGAGACGTTCGCGATCGTGACGACGGAAGCGAACGACGTCGTCCGGCCCGTCCACGCGAGGATGCCGGTGATCCTCGACGCCGAGGCCGAGGCGCTCTGGATGCGCGAGGGCGCGCTCTCTCCCGACGAGGCCGCGCGCTGCCTCCGCCCGCTCGACGCCTCGAGGATGGAGGCGTGGGCCGTCTCCTCCTGGGTGAGCTCTCCCGCCCGCGACGGGCCACGCTGCGTCGAGCCGGCGGGCTGACGCGGGCCGGGCGCGCGCCCCGCGCGACCTCCCTTCCCTTCCGCGGGGCGGCTCCATAGACTGACCGCGCCATGCACCCCGAGCACCGCGCGGCCTTCAACCGCGCCTTCACGTCCGCGCTCGCCCGCGGCCAGGCGGAGGACCTCGCGCGCCGCGCCGGGCGGGCGCCCGGGTTCCGCCTCGCCGAGACGCCGGTCTTCCTGACCCGCGAGCTCGAGGAGCGCCTCGTCTCGGCGTCGCACGGGATCCTCGCGCAGCTCTCCCGCCCCGAGACCGTTGCGCGGCTGCGGCGCTTCGTCCCGCCGGAGTGGGACGCGCCCGGAATCGACGAGCTCCCGTCGATCGCGCAGATCGACCTCGCCGTCGCGCGCGCTGCCGACGGGAGCCTCGAGCCGAAGCTCGTCGAGCTCCAGGGATTCCCGTCGCTGTCGGCTTTCGAGGTGCTGCAGGCCGACGCATGGGAAGCGGCCCTCTCGGAGATTCCGGGCCTGCCCGCCGGGGGATGGAGCCCGTACTTCTCCGGCCTGACGCGGACCACTTACCTCGACCTCCTTCGTCGCACCGTCGTGGCCGGGCACGACCCGGAGAACGTCGTCCTCCTCGACCTTCACCCCGAGGGCCAGAAGACGGCGGTCGACTTCGACGCGACGCGGCGCCTGCTCGGTGTCGAGGCCGTCTGCGCGACGGAGGTCGAGAAGGAGGGACGCCGCCTCTACCGCAGGAGAGGCGGCCGGCGCGTCCCGATCGAGCGGATCTACAACCGGGTCGTCGTCGACGAGCTGGTCCGGACCGGCGCGCGCCTCCCGTTCGACTTCCGCGACGACCTCGCCGTCGAGTGGGCGCCGCACCCGAACTGGTTCTGGGCCTTCTCGAAGGCCGCGCTGCCGCTCCTCGACCACCCGGCCGCGCCGCGGACGCTCACGCTGGACACGCTCGACGCCCTTCCCCCGGACCTCGCGAAGCGCTGGGTCCTCAAGCCTCTCTTCTCCTTCGCTGGCGGGGGCGTAAACGTGGAGCCCACCGAGGCGGACGTCGCGGCGGTCCCCGCCGCCGAGCGTGACCGGTGGTGCCTGCAGGAGAAGATCGAGTACGCCCCGGCGCTGATCACGGTCGACGGCGGAGGGGTGAAGGTCGAGATCCGGATGATGTTCTTCCGGCCCGGCTCCCGGCGCGAGTTCACCCTCGGCCTGAACCTCTGCCGGCTCTCCCGCGGGAAGATGCACGGCGTCGACTTCAACCGCGACTTCACCTGGGTCGGCTCCTCGGTGGCGCTTCGCCCGGCGGCCGGGTGGCCCGGGGAGAGCTCCCGCGGCGCTTGACAGGAGCGGCCCGCGCGGAGATCGTCTAGAAAATGCCTCGGGAGGCTCACGTGCCGCAGAACCTGAAGGGTCTGAAGGTCCTCTTCCTCGTCGCTCCGAAGGGTTTCCAGGTCGAGGAGCTCGACAAGCCGCGCCGCGTCCTCGAGGCGGCCGGTGCGGAGGTCGTGGTCGCGACGACGGCGGCCGGCGGCGCGACCACGCAGGACGGGACCTCGGTCGACGCCGTGCCGATCGTCGAGCTGCGGCCGACCGACTTTGCCGGGGCGGTCGTCGTCGGCGGCCCCGGCTCTCCGGAGATCTGGGAGAACGGGATCGCGCACAAGTTCTTCCGGATGACGGCGCACGACGGCAAGCCGGTCGGAGGGCTCTCTCTCGGCGTCGGCCTCCTCGCGAAAGCCGGCCTCCTCGAGGGGAAGTCGGCGACGATCTGGGTCACCCCGGAGGCCCTGCGCACGCTGAAGGACGCCGGGGCGCGCTACGAGAAGAAGCCCGTCGCGGTGGCGGGCGGCGTCGTGACCGCCGACGGCCCGTCCTCGGCGGAGAGCTTCGGGAACATCTTCGCCGAGCTCCTGGACGGCTCCCGGTCCCGCTCCGGGCGCGTCACGCGCTGACGGCGCCGCGCCGTCCCCTCAGATCCGCGCGAGCGCGGCGCCCCAGTGGAGGCCCGCGCCGAGGGCCGTGAAGCCGACGAGCGAGCCCGGCCCGATCCGCCCCGCCGCGACCGCCTCGTCGTAGACGAGCGGGAGCGTGGCGGCCGTCGTGTTGCCGTACTTCTGGATGTTGTTGAAGACCTTCTCGTCGGGGAGGCCGAGGACCTTCTGCACCGATTCGTTGATCCGGAGGTTCGCCTGGTGCATCAGGAGGAGGTCCAGCTCCTCGAGCGAGCGGCCGCAGCCCGCGAGGACCTCCCGAACCGCTTCGGGCATCAGCTGGCTCGCGAGCCGGAAGACCTGGCGCCCCTCGACGATCGGGATCGTGCCGAGACTCTCGAACATCTCCGGCGTGAAGTACGGCCGCGACTTGCAGCCGCCCCCCGGGACGTACAGCTTGTCCCAGTGGTTCCCGTCGGTCTTCAGGACGATACCGAGGAAGCCGCGGCCGTCCCCCGACTCGTTCGCCTCGAGGACCATCGCGCCGGCGCCGTCGCCGAAGAGGACGGCCCGGTCGCGCATCCCCGTCGCCCGCTCGTACCAGTACGGGTCGCAGGGCCCCGGGCTCCTCCCCAGCATGACGTCCCAGACCGACTCCGGCCAGGGCATCAGGCCGGAGTGGACCTCCGCCCCGACGAGGAGGACGCGGTCGAACGCGCCGGAGCGGATGAAGGCGTCGGCCGTCTGGAGGCCCGAGAGGAACCCGGCGCACTGCATCCGGATGTCGAGCGCCGGCGTCGTCGTCAGGCCGAGCCGGGCCGCGAGGAGACCACCGCTCCCCGGGAAGTAGTGGTCGGGCGTCATCGTCGCGAAGACGACGAGACCGATGTCCTTCGGCGCGAGGCCCGCCTTCTCGAGCGCCCGCCGGGCGGCGTGCTCGGCCAGCTCCGCCGGGCCGACGCCGGGCGCGCCGAATCGCCGCTCGCGAATGCCGGTCCGCGGGACGATCCACTCGTCCGTCGTGTCCATGATCCGGGAGATCATCTCGTTCGTGACGACCTGAGGAGGCACGTAGCTTCCGGAGGAGCGGATGACGGTCGTTCTCGGCGCGTTGCTCATCGACGGGGCCGAAGTCTAGCGGACGGCCCCGCCGGGCCGAAGGCGGGCGACGGTCGCGCCCCAGCCGCCCCGCTCCGGGGGCGCGTCGCGAAACTCCACGACGAGGGGCGACCGGGCCAGGACCGCGCGGACGATCCGCCGCTGCGTGCCGACCCCCCGTCCGTGGACGATCCGGACCTCGTCGAAGCCGCGCACGGCGGCCTCCGCGAGGTACTCCTCGACGACGGACGCCGTCTCCGCCGGACGGAAGGCGTGCAGGTCGATCGCGTCCTCCAGCGGGAGGACCACGGGAACGTCCTCTTCCGTGTCCACGGCCACAGTGTAGGGCCGGCCCGCCGGTTGAAGGTGCGCGGCCGGCGGCGGAGAATGGCCGCCGAACGGAGGAATGCCATGAAGCACCGATTCGTCGTGGCCGCGGGGCTCCTCGCGGCCCTCGCCTCGTCCACGGCGCTCGCCGCCAAGCCCCGGGTCGCCGTCATCGAGTTCAAGGACAAGACCCAGCACTATTCCTGGTACCGCGCCGGAGAGGCCGCCCAGGACATGCTCGTCACCGAGCTCGTCAAGTCCGGGAAGTACCGCGTCATCGAGCGCGAGCAGCTCGCGGCGATCATGCAGGAGAAGAACCTCTCCCTCTCCGGCGAGATCGACCCGAAGACGGCCGTCAAGGCGGGCAAGCTCCTCGGCGTGGAGTACATCGTCACCGGCGCCCTCACCGAGCTCGGAGTCGCCGACCGCGGGGCTCGCGTCCCCGGCGGCCTCTTCGGAAGGCTTCCGTCCGTGAACGTCGGGTCGCAGAAGATGGACGCCGCGATCGACGCCCGGATGATCAACACGACGACCGGCGAGATCGTCTGGGCCGACTCCGCGAAGGAGTCGACGTCCGATGCGAAGGTCTTCGTCGCGGGCGCCGGCGGCGGCGTCGAGGACCGGCGGAAGCTCGACCGCGTCCTCCGCCCCGTCGTCGTCAAGCTGGCCGAGTCGATGGGGAAGGTCGGCGTGTCGACCTCCGGCCTCGGCGGCGCGAGCGACGCCTCGGGGATCGCCGGGAAGATCGCGAAGGTCGAAGGGGGCTCGGTCTTCCTGAACGTCGGCGCCGAGGCCGGCGTGAAGGAAGGCGACACGTTCGACGTCTACCGGGTCGGCAACGTCATCAAGGACCCGGACACCGGCGAGGTCCTCGGCTCCGACGAGACGAAGGTCGGCCGCGTGAAGATCACGAAGGTGATGGGCGCCCGCCTCTCGACCGCTTCCATCGTGAGCGGCTCGGGCTTCAAGCCGGGCGACATGATCAAGAACTGACGCCGCAGAGACGGCGGGAGAAGGAATCGGCGGGCCTCACGGCCCGCCGATTTCCTTTTCCCTCGTCTCCCGTGTCTACCGGCGGCCGAGGAGCTCGCAGGCCTCCTCGATCCCGTCCCCGCACGCCTCCCGGAGGAGGGCGCCGGCCCGGCGGCCGTCCCGGACCTCGACGGCGCGGAGCGCCCGGGCGACCCGGACCGCCCGGTTCCCGGGGGCGCGCTCGGCGGCCGCGGCGAGCTCCTCGTCGAGGTCGCCCCGGACGTCGCCGAACGCGAGGCCGAGGATCCAGTTCGCGTCGCGTCCCGGGTTCATCCCCTTTCCCTTCATCACGCGCCGGACGAACCGGAGGACCCGACCTCCCGCCGCGCCCGACTGGTCGACCCGGAACGCCTCGTGCAGCTGCTGCCAGGCCGTGGCGTTCTCGCCGTTCAGGAACGCGCTCCCGGCCCGCGTGTAGAGGTCGATGAAACGGGCCTCCGGCTCGTCGCTCGTGGAGGTGATCTCGCGCGCGATGCCGCCCGCCTCCGCGAGCGCCTCGCGCGTGAGGGACCCCTTCGAGCGGGTCGTGTCGAGGGCGCGATACGCCTCTTCGAGCCGCGTGTCGAGCGACCACTGGCCTCCGTCGACGAGCGCCTCGCGGCGCGGCAGGGACGGATCAGCCGAAACGACGGCGCCGGTGTCCCGCGGACCGGACTCCAGCCCGGAGAGCACGCCGCCCGTATCGGAGCTCCCCCGCTGCCCCTTGCCGACGACGTCCTCGGAATTCGTCGCCGCGGGACCCGGGCGCGTCTCGACGACCTGACCCATCGGACCGCTCTCCTCGACCGACGACGCCGCCAGAGGCGTGCTCGCGGCCTGCGGCGCCGTGCCGGGGCCCGTCTCCGTCGGCGCTCCGCTTCCCGCGCTGCCGAAGCTGTCGGTCGCCGGCCCGGTCGGGACCGTCTCCGCCGGAGCGGGCTCGGTGGCGGAGGTCGCCCCGGGGGCGAGGCTCGCGAGGGCCGCCGGCTTCTCCTCCGGCGCGGTCTGCCCCGGGCCAAAGCGGGAGTACGCGAGCCAGCCGCCTCCCCCGAGGACGACGAGACCGGCGACGGTCGCCGCCACGAGGAGCGCCGGGCTCTTCCCGGCTCGCGCCGGCGCGACCGGCGGCGGAGGCGGCATCGAAGCCGCGGCCGCCATCGCCGTGTCGGGGCTGGAGATTCCGGCCGACGGGACGACGCCGGCGCCCGCCGTCGCGACGGTCGGGAGGTCCGCCGCGACGCGCGCCCCTCCCGCCTCGAGGACCGTCGGGGCGCCGTGGATCGTCGGAGCCCCCGGTGGGGGCGGGGGCACCGCGCGGACGGGTGCGGAAGCGGCGGCCGCGGCGCCGAGGGAGAGGCCGAAGACCGCGGCGAGCGCCGAGACGAGGTCGGTACAGCTCTCGTAACGCCGCCACGCGTCCTTGGCGAGCGCACGCGACAGGACGTCGTCGATGGCGGGCGGAAGGCCGCCGACGAACGACGTGACCGGCTCGGGCGGGACGCTGACGTGCTGGTGGAGGACGCCGAGCGGCGTGTCGGCCTTGAACGGCACGCGCCCCGTCAGCATCTCGAACGCGATGCAGGCGAGGGCGTACTGGTCGGCCCGCGCGTCGAGGGCCTTCCCCATCGCCTGCTCCGGCGCCATGTACGAGGGCGTCCCCATCACGGTCCCGGTGGCCGTCAGCCCCGAGACCGAGTCGGCGCTGCGGGCGAGGCCGAAGTCTGCGAGCAGCGGGCGGCCGGAGGCGTCGAGGAGGACGTTGCCCGGCTTCACGTCACGGTGGAGGATCCCCTTGGCGTGCGCGTGATCGAGCGCGGCGGCGATGGCCGCGAGCCACGGCACCGCCTGCGCGGGCGCTACCGGCCCCGTGATCCGCTCCTTGAGGGAGCCTCCCGAGACGAGGGGCATGACGAGGTACGAGACCTCCTTCCCCTCGAGGGGCGCCGTGCCGAAGTCGTAGACGGCGAGGATGTTCGGGTGCTCGAGCCCCGCCACGAGGCGCGCCTCGCGGAGGAACCGCTCGGCGAACGTCGGGTCCGCCGCGATCGGGTCGTGAATGACCTTCACGGCGACGGTGCGATGCAGGGTCTGGTCCTCGGCGCGCCAGACTTCCGACATTCCGCCGGCGCCGGCGCGCTCGAGGAGGCGATAGCGGCCCAGGAGGGTTCCAGGTGTCACGGCCATGGCATCCTCGTTTCCAGGGGAAGGATACGACCGCCGGGAAGCCCCCGAATGCGAAGCGCGTCACGGAACCGGGCGATCCCGGCTCCGCCGCCGGGCGAGTGGCGGTGCTACAGCTCCTCGGCGACGTCGGCCCCGGCGAGCGCCCCCCAGAGGGCGATCGAGCCGGGACCCGAGCGGGAGGCGTCGTCCAGCGCCTCCTCGGCGCGCGAGAGGAGGCTCGCCGTGTCGAAGGCGTCCTCCGGGTAGGCGGCGAGCCCGAGCGTCAGGGAGAACCGGAGCCCCGTCGCGTCGAGGCGCGGGTCCCGGAACGAGGCGAAGTTCTTCGCGATCGCCTCGGCCGCTCTCTGCGCGATCGGCTTGTCGGCGTCGAAGATCAGGATCCAGAAGCGGTCGCCCTTGCCGCGGCCGACGATGTTCACCGACCGGGTGGCGCGGACGAGCTGGGCGGCGATCTTCGGGAGGAGGGCGTCTCCGTACGGCATCCCGAAGCGCTGCGAGGCCTCGCCGAGGCCGTCGATGCGGACGTGCGCGACGGAGAGCGGCTGGCCGCTTCGCTCGGCGCGCTTGAGCTCCGACTCGAGGCGCTTGACGATCGCTCCCTGGTTGTAGAGGCCGGTGGCGCCGTCCCGCTCGGTCTGCTGCTCGATGATCTTCATGAGCCGCGAGTTGTGGAGCGCGACCGCGGCGGTGTCGGCGAGGAGCGAAAGGCGTCCCGCGAGCTCGGCCGGCCACGGCCCGCCCGGCGAGCGGAAGGCGAACGTGAGGACGCCGATCTGCTCGTCCTGGAAGAGGAGCGGCGCCGCGATGGCCCGGAGCCCGGGAGATCCGGCGGCTGCCGGATAGAGGGCCCCGATCTCGGCCTCGTCGACGAGGACGAGCGCCTTTTCGGCCCACGCGCGGACCACCGGGTGCCCGGTGCTCTCGGTCGGGACGTGGCGCGGGGCTTCCGCGGAAGGGTCGCTCCCGCCCTGGGCGAGGACTCGGAGCGACTTCGTCTGCGCGTCGGCGTCCCAGAAGAGGGCGCTCTCCCCGGCGAGGAGCGCGATCGCGTGCTCGCAGAGGGCGTGCTTGATGCGCGGGCCGTCGAAGGTGGTCGCGAAGGAGCGTCCGACTTCGCGCAGGCGGTCGAGGAAGCGGTAGGAGTCGCGCTCGCGCTGGAGCAGGCGGGCGGACGTGACCGCGTGGGAGGCCTCGGCGGCGACGGCCTGGAAGGCGCGCAGGAGAGGCGGATCGAAAGCCCACGGCCGGCCGGCGCCGACGCCGGACAGCACGCCGAGGAACTCTCCGTGCGACACGAGGGGAACGGCGACGAGGCCGAGGGGGCGCGGGAGCTCCTTCGCGGCGTTCGGCATGGGGACGAGCGCCGGCCCGTCGGCGTCGAGCGCGACGTCGGAGAGGAGGACGGCAGCCTCGGGGTGGGCCAGACGGTCGACGAGCGCGCGCGGAATCGTCCCTTCGACCCCGGGGACGCTCGCTCCGTCTTTCGTCCAGACGCTCGACGGGGGCCTCCCGCCCTCGAAGGAGCGGACCTGGACGGCGCAGAGGTCGAGGCCGAGGCCGGCGCCCGTCTCCTCCACGGTCTTCGCGAGGATCGCTTCGAGGTCGTTCAGGCCGGAGAGGGCCGCGTGGACCCGGTTGACGAAGGTGACGTGCTCGGCCGTCCGGCGCTCCAGCTCGATGAGGCGTGCCCGCTCGAGGGCTCCCGCGGCGAGGCGCGCGAGCTCCTGGACGAGGCGCATCTCCTGCGCCGTCAGGACGAAGGCTCCCCGGCGCGACATCGTCAGGAAGCCGAAGACCGTCTCCCCCTGCTCGATCGGGATCGCGAGGCGGCGCTTGCGTCTCGGGCCCTTGCTGTCGTCGGCGTCGTCCTCGTCGAACGCGGGGCCGTGCGCCGCGAGCGCACGGACGAGGATCCCGTCGTTGTCGATCGGGACCCGCTGCCCCGGGACGAACCCGCCGCCGGTGCCGGGCGAGGTCCCCTGCGCGAGGACGCTTTCGACCTCTCCCTTCTCGGGGTGGTAGCGGAAGGCGCGGACCTGCTCGAACTCCAGCTGCCGCTGCAGCGAGGCCGCGGTGAGCCGGACGACCTCGTCGGCGTTCAGGGTGTGGAGCGCGCCGGAGGCGAGCTCGAAGAGCGCGACCGCCTCCTCGCGGCGCTTCACGAGGGTGGCCACGCTCCGCTCGCGCTCGAGGATCCGGCCTAGGATCCGGGCGAAGGAACGGATCCCGTCGTCGACCTCCATCCCTTTTCCCGCCGACTGCGCGAGCGCCACGCCGAACGCGCCGCTGACCTGCTCGCCGGTCTTCACGGCGGCGCAGAGGAAGACGAGCCCCGACTCGGCGACCCGCCCTTCGCGCCCCTCCGAGAGGTGCGTCTCGAGGGCGCGGCCGAGGCGCTGCTCGGCCGCGGCCGAGACGATGGAGGAGCCGGCGCGGCTCATCGGGGGGGCCCCGCCGGCGGGAAGGAGCGCGACGGCCACGGCATCGAAGAATCGGAGCGCCGTCTCGAGGACGGCGCCGATCGACTCGTCGAGGAAGCGCCCCTCGGCGAGGACGGCGTCGAACGCCTTCAGCAGGGCGAGGTCACGGGCGGTCGGCACGGCGGCGACGTTCTCCGAAGATTGCTCGGGACCGAATCATAGCCGGGAACGGGCGGCGCGCGATCGCCCCCCGGCTCAGATCGCCGACGCCTCGCCGTCCGTCTCGACGCGGCGCGCTCCGAGAAGGCCCTGGGCCACGAGGAAGAGCATCCCGACGTCGCGGAGGATCACCATCCACATGTCCCGGAAGCGCTCCTCGCGGGTCAGGTTCGCGGCCGTGACGTCGAAGCAGCCGCAGTCGATCGCGTTCCCGCGCAGGAGGTTGACCGAGATCGCCACGATGAAGACGACGAGGAGGGCGCCGACCAGGGCGGCCGCCGTCTTCCGCCAGATCCCGGCGACGAGCGCGAGGCCCATCAGCAGCTCGGCCCAGGGGAGGACGAGCGCCATCACGTTCACGAGCGGTCCCGGGAGCATCTTGTAGTTGTAGACCATGTGCGCGAAGCCCGGCGGGTCGGCGATCTTCGGCAGCGCCGCGACGATGAAGAAGAGGCCGAGCGCGATCTGCGTCCGGACCGTCAGCCAGGGATGGGTGAGGGCCTCCCGGAGCGTCACCGCCCCCTCCCCGTCGCGACCGCGCCGCCGCGGGAGAGCCAGTCCGGGAACCCGTCCCGGTAGACGAGGAGGTTCTCGAAGCCGGCCCCGAACAGAGTCTGCGCGAGCATGTGGGAGTCCTCGCAGTCGCCGCCCGTGCAGTAGAGGACGACGGGCAGCGTCTGGTCGCGACCCTCGGCGACGAGCTCCTCGACCCGCTCCTTCACCACCGCCGCCTCCCAGATCGGGAAGGAGCGCGCGCCGGCAACGTGCTTCTCGACGAAGTCCTTCGAGCGTCGGGCGTCGAGGAAGAGGGCGCCGCGGGCGTGGAGCCAGGCGGCCGCCTCGCCGGTGATCTCGACGCCCGGCTGGCCGTGCGGCGGGAAGCGGGCGAGGACCTCGGCGACGTGGTCGGGGGCGGCTGGAGACGACGGCGACGAAGCGGCCGGGCGTTCCTGGGGAGGCGGCGCGGGCTCCCGATCCGCGGCCGGACGCCGTGACCCGGGGGCGGGGGCCGGCGCGGACGGCGCGGGACGGTCCGGCACCGCCGGAGCGGCCGAGGCGGGCGGCGCCGGCTCGTCCGCGGCGGGCGCCGGGTGCCTTTCGAACGGAACCGGCGCCGGAGGCTTCGGGACGGAGAAGGCGGCCGGGTAGTCGCCCGGAAGCTCGAGGCGCCGCTCCTTCGCGGCGAACGCGTTCGAGACGAGGGCGCAGGCGATCGCGAGGACGGCGAGGGCACCGGCCTCGGCGAGGAAGCGGCGGAGGTTCATCTGGCGGCTCCGTTCCGGGCCCGAGGCCCGCGTCGCGATTCTATGCAAGGGCTTCGCCCTTCCTCTCGTGCCGTTCCGGCGCGTGCCGGGCCTCGCCGGTCGCTCGAATCCGGCCCTCGCGGGGCTAGAATTGCGGGTCCAGTCCAGCGCGGCAAGGAAGGGGAAGACGATGAGCGAGAACACTCTCACGATCCGGGACAACCGCACCGGCAAGGAGTACGTCGTCCCGGTCGAGAACGACACGATCAAGGCGATGGACCTCCGGAAGATCAAGGTGAACCCGGAGGACTTCGGCCTGATGACGTACGACCCCGCGTTCCTGAACACGGCGTCGTGCAAGTCGAAGATCACGTTCATCGACGGCGACAAGGGGATCCTCGAGTACCGCGGTTACCCGATCGAGCAGCTCGCCGAGAAGTCGAGCTTCCTCGAGGTCGCGTGGCTCCTCTGGAACGGCGAGCTGCCGACGAAGACCGAGCTCGACGAGTTCACGCGGCACGTCACGCACCACACCTACCTCCACGAGAACATCAAGAAGCTCATGGAGGGGTTCCGCCACGACGCGCATCCGATGGGGATGCTCCAGTCGACCGTCGGCGCGCTCTCGACGTTCTACCCCACCGCGAAGCAGGTGAACGACCCGCGCCAGCGGGCGCACCACACGATCCGCCTCATCGCGAAGATGCCGACGATCGCCGCGTTCGCTTACCGGCACTCCATCGGCTTCCCCTACGTCTACCCCGACAACGAGCTCTCCTACGTCGGCAACTTCCTCTCGATGCTCCGGAAGATGTCGGAGCCGAAGTACAAGGTGAACCCGGTCCTCGAGCGGGCGCTCGACGTCCTCTTCATCCTCCACGCGGACCACGAGCAGAACTGCTCGACGAACGCGATGCGCGCGATCAGCTCCGCACAGACCGACCCGTACTCCAGCCTCTCCGGCGCCATCTCCGCGCTCTACGGGCCGCTCCACGGAGGCGCGAACGAGGCCGTCCTCACGATGCTTCGCGAGATCGGGACCATCAACAACGTCCCGGCCTTCGTCAAGGAGGTCAAGGAGGGACAGGGCGAGAAGAGGCTGATGGGCTTCGGGCATCGGGTCTACAAGAACTACGACCCGCGCGCGAAGGTCATCAAGGCGCTCGCCGAGCAGGTCTTCGAGGTCACGGGGAAGAACCCTCTCCTGACGATCGCGGTCGAGCTCGAGCGGATCGCGCTCCAGGACGACTACTTCGTCAAGAGGAAGCTCTACCCGAACGTCGACTTCTACTCGGGCCTCATCTACGAGGCGATGGGCTTCCCCCCCGACTACTTCACCGTCCTCTTCGCGATCGGCCGGACGGCCGGCTGGCTCGCACAGTGGCACGAGATGGTCAACGACCCCGACCAGAAGATCGCCCGGCCGCGCCAGGTCTTCCTCGGACCGGCCCGGCGCGACTACGTTCCCGTCGAGAAGCGCTGAGCGTTCCCGGGTCGCCGGGAGGGGAGGGGGGAGGCGGGCTCGCCTCTCCCCTCTTCCTTTTCGCGGCATCCGGTGCAGAGCCCGTCCAGGGTCAGGAAGAGGGGGCGTACCGCGCGGCCGTCGGGAAGGACGCCACGCTCGGCCACCGCGAAGTCCTTCCACTCGACGTCCTCGACCCGGCCGCAGCCCCGGCAGACGAGGTGGTGGTGCGGTCCGAGGTGGGCGTCGTAGCGGACCGGCCCGTCCTTCACGCTGAGGCCCGTCACGAGCCCGACGTCCACGAGCGCATGGAGGACGTTGTAGACCGAGGCGCGCGAAAGGACCGGCCCCTCCCGGTTCACGGCGCTCTCGACCTCCTCGGCGGTCGGGTGACGGTCGGTCCCGGCGAGGAAGGCAAGCACCGCCAGCCGGGGCTCGGTCACCCGAAGCCCTCGGGCGCGGAGCAGGCACTCCAGGGCGGGCGGAGCCATCTTCACGCTGTTTAGAATAGATCCAAACGACGGCGATGGCAAGCGGCTCCGCCCCGGAGCCGGACGGCGGGCCTACTCCCGGGCGGCGGGAGCGGACGTGATGAAGGCTCGTCCGAAGCGCGAGAAACGGGGCCGGCCGAGACGGGAGAGAGCCGATCCGTCGGCCCGGGCGGGGCTCCAGCTCCACATGACGCCGACGGCTCTCCCGAGGAGGTCGACGACCGGCCGCGTCCCGAAGAAGCGGGCGTCGCGGCTCTCGTCGCGGTTGTCTCCCATCAGGAAGACCTCATCCTCCGGGACCGTGATCGGACCGAAGTTCCGGAGGGCGTGGCGTTCCGGCAGGATCCGGATCGGGTGCGTCCGGCCGTCGATCCGCTCGGTGCCGAGGATCTCGATGTCGCCGTCCGGCAGCGTGAGCGGCTCGAGGTATTCCACCTTCTGGGGCTTTCCGTTCACGAGGAGCGCCTCGTTCCGCAGCTCGACTACGTCGCCCGGGAGTCCGATCAGCCTCTTGACGAAGGGGACGCTCCCGCCGTCCGGGTTGCGCACGACGACGACGTCTCCCCGCCGCGGCTCGCCGGTCGTCATGATCCGGATCTTCGAGAACGGGACACGGATCTGGTAGGCGGACTTCCAGACGAAGACGCGGTCCCCCTCCAGGATCGTCGGCTTCATCGAACCGGTCGGAACGACGTACCAGTCGGCGAGGACGGAGCGGCCGGTCAGGATGATCGCCGCCATGAGGACGAGCTGCCTCACGTCCTTCAGGATCTGCTTGCGTTTCTCGGGCGAGATGGCCATCGGCCCCGGAGTGTCGCACATTCCGTGCCGCGGGACGGCCGGGCTATCCTTCCGCCATGACGACCGGCTACACGGACGACCACGCCGCCTCGGGGACGAAAGCGGAGCTCCCGTCCCTCGAGACATGGCCCTCGCAGTACGCGGACGACTACGAGGTGACGATCACGGTCCCGGAGTTCACCTCGATCTGTCCGAAGACCGGCCTCCCCGACTTCGCGACGCTCGTCGTCACGTACGTCCCCGAAGCGGCGTGCGTGGAGCTGAAGTCCTTCAAGGAGTACCTCCTGGCCTACCGGAACCTCGGCATCTTCAACGAGAACGTCGTGAACCGCGTCCTCGCCGACCTCGTCGCCGCGATGCGACCGCGCAGGATGTCCGTGCGGGGCATCTTCACGACGCGCGGCGGCATCCAGACGACGGTCGAAGCGCGCTGGCCGAAGCCCGCGCGCCCTTGACATCGGGCGTTCCGAAACCCATGTTTTCCACGGGACACGAAAGCTCTTTCCAGCGGTAACGAGGTTCTTTCCGGGGCGACACCGGATCGTCCCCGCGAAGGAAAGACGGGCCGCGGACGCGGCTCAAAAGGAAGAGGGCGACCGTGAGTTCGGAGGACCCGACGCCCTCCCGTCCCGTCCCGGCCGGTGTGATCAACCGGCCGGGATTCTCGTTTCCGGGCCTACCGTTTCAGCGCGGGGCCGGGGCGGCGGGACGCGCGGGAGCGACCGCACCCGGAAGCCGGAAGGTTCCGTCGGGCTGCATCCGCCGGTAGAGGGCCATGACGTTCGCGTTGTCGCCGGTGAGCGGGCAGTAGTCGCCGATCTTCTTCAGCGAGAGCTCCGCCGCCACGCGCGCCTCCGGGGAGCTCTTCACCTTCTGCTCGGCGACGAAGCGGAGGACCCGCTCGATGTAGGCGCGGCTCTTCTCGATCTCGTCGGCGACGGCCTTCGTCGCGTCCCCGCGCGTCGGAACGATCCCGACGGCGCCGAGCGACTGGATCCGGCCGATCATCTCGATCCAGGCGTTCGGGTCGGAGACGGGGTTCGTCAGGTTCGGGCAGCGCCCCGGCGTGATGAGGTCCCCTGCCCAGACGAGGCCGCTGTCGTTGTTGTAGAGGACGAGGTCGTACTCGGAGTGGGCTCGCCCGGGCGCGGCGAGGAGCTCGAACCGGCGCCCGCCGGCGTTCAGGACGAGGTGGTCCGCCACGCCGACGATCGTCGGCTTCTTCTGTCCCGGCTCGGCCCGCAGGACGCCCGCGGAGAGCGGATCGAGCGCGCGGGCATGGACGAAGATCGTCGCGTCGGTCGGGAGGAAGGCCGCGATCCCGCCGTTCGAGTCGACGTCCGTCTGCGTCATGACGATCCAGCGGACCGGCTTCCCGTTCGTCTTCTCCGCGATCTGCGTCTTCAGGTTCTCGCCGTCCTGCTTCGTCCACCCCGTGTCGATGACGAGGACGCCGTCGCCCGTGTCGATGAACGACAGGTTCGTGTAGCCGAAGCGCCCGTACCAGGTGAAGGCGTTGTACTGCCCCACCTGGAACGCGGGGACGTCCTTCGGAAGCGGCGGCGGCCCGGACGGCGTGGCGCCGGCCTGGGCGACCGCGAGCTCCGCGGGGACGGCGACGAGGAGCAGCAGGGCGAGAAGGGCGAGACGGGATTTCGTCATCTTGGCTCCGGCGCCCCGGAGGCCACGCGGACGTCGGAACGTCCGCCCGGATCTCCGGGCGCGAGGTGCTGGCCTCCACGCTCGGACGCGGCCCCGACGGCGCGATCTCCGGGAGAGGCGTGAGGGTTCACGAGGGCCGCCCGACGGCGGACCGCGGCGAGGAACGAGGTGAAGAGGGCCTTCTGGACCGGTCGGCCGACGAGGTTCTCCGGGTGCCACTGGACGGCGGCGAGGAACGCGCCCCCGTCGCGCGCGAACGCCTCGAGGAGGTCGTCGGGGGAGGCCGCGAGGGGGACGAGGCCGGGGGCGAGGTCCTTCACGGCCTGGTGGTGGCGGGAGTTGACCGGCTCGCCGTCGAGCGCCGCGATCTCCGCGGCGAGCGGCAGCCGCCCGGAGACGTTCCTGCGGGCGTGGACGACGTGCGCGAGGTGCGCCGGGTCGTGCCCGTCCCGCGTCGAGAACGCGTGGGAGACGCCCCGATCGCGCTGAGAGGGCAGGTCCTGCCAGAGCGTCCCGCCGAGCGCGACGTTCAGGACCTGAAGCCCGCGGCAGATCCCGAAGACGGGAGCCCCGAGCGCCCCCGCCCGCTCCACGAGCGCGAAGTCGAGCGTGTCCCGCTCCGGTCGCGGCGTCACCGTTTCGTTCACCTTCGTCTCCCCGTAGCGCGCCGGGTCGACGTCCGCCCCGCCCGAGACGAGGAGGCCGTCGAACTCCGCGGGAAGCGTGTCCCCCGGCTGCACGACCACGACCTCCTCGTCCCGCGCGCCAGCGGCGAGGAGGGCGTCGCGATAGGCCGCGAGCGGCTGAGCGGGGTCGATGGCGAGGACGATCTTCATCACGCGGGAGGGCCGATCCGGCGGCGGTCGCCGGCGGCGGCGGAGTCTAGCAAGGCCCGTTCCAGGCGCACGCCCGTCTCAGGTCGGCGGCTCCCAGAAGCGGGTGAAGGTGTACCACTGGGCGTGGTTCTCCCGGATCGTCCGCTCCAGGATCGCAACGAAGTCGGTCATGGCCCGGCGCTCGGCCTCGTCTCGCTCGCCTCTCCGCGCCGCCTCGACGCGGAGAGGCGCCTCGACGACCGTCCGGTACGTCCCTCCCTCTCCGCGAAGGACGAAGACGGGCAGGAGGGGGGCTCCGGCAGCCGCGGCGATCCGGAACGGCCCGACGGGAAAGGAGACCTCGCGCCCGAGGAACGGCATCCTCCGACCCGTCCCGCCGTAGTCGCGGTCTCCCTGGATCGCGACGAAGTACCCCTCCTCGAGGCTCCGCAGCACCTTCACGGCCGACAGCTCCGACGTGATCGGGATCGAGCGGATGCCGAGGCGGTCGCGCGCCGCGGTGCGGTCTCGCTCCACGACGGGCGACGGGTCGGGCAGGTAGACGACCGCGACCCGGAGACCGATCTCCTGCAGGAAGAAGCCGCCGATCTCGAAGTTGCCGACGTGGGCGGTCAGGAGGATCGCGCCCCGCCCCGCGTCGCGCGCGGCGACGAGGTGCTCGGTGCCGATCCTCTCCGGGACGATCGCGTCGAGATCGGCCGGGGGGTGCGCCGAGAAGCGGAGGAGGTCGATCCAGGAGCGCGAGTGGTGCCCCAGCATCGCGCGGGCCGACTCCTCCACCTCGCGCCGCCACGGCGGGAGGCCGAGGACCGCCGCGTGGTTCTCGAGGATCGCCTCGCGAACGCTCTCGCGCGCCCAGATCGCCCGCTCCGCCGTCGCGGCCGCCAGGCGCGCGACCCACTCGGGGGGAAGCGCCGTCACGAGCCAGCGGAAGAACGGGAACCAGAGGCGGAACGTCGCGTGCGTCAGACGCGAGACGACGGGCGATCCGCCGGGGCGGCCGCCCGCGGCGGGCGTTCGGGAAGCGCGGGCTCGTGTCATGGGAGGGACGCCTCGCGGCGCCCGGGGCCGCCGATTCTAGCCGCAGGGAGAGGCCGCGGCACGCTCGGCTAGACTCGCCGTCCGGAATGCTCCCTCACGATCTCGAGGCGGTCATCGGGCTGGAGGTCCACGTTCAGCTGAGGACGCGGACCAAGGCGTTCTGCGCCTGCCCGGTGGTCTTCGCGGCCGCGCCGAACAGCGCCGTCTGCCCGGTCTGCCTCGGCTACCCGGGGGCCCTTCCGGTGCCGAACCGGGAGATGGCGCTCCTCGGGGCGCGCCTCGCGATCGCCACGGGGTGCGACGTGCACGCGCGCTCCGCCTTCGCCCGGAAGAGCTACTTCTACCCCGACCTCCCGAAGGGATACCAGATCACCCAGCTCGACCGCCCGCTCGCGACGGGAGGCCGGGTCGACGTGCGCGCCGCGGACGGCTCGACCCGCTCCGTCCGCCTCCGTCGGATCCACCTCGAGGAGGACGCGGGCAAGTCGATCCACGACGCCGAGGGCGACGACGTCCCGCCCGGCGTCACCCTCGTCGACCTGAACCGGGCCGGGACCCCGCTCGCCGAGATCGTCACCGAGCCCGACCTGCGCGCTCCCGCCGAGGCGTCCGACTTCCTCTCCCGTCTCCGGCGGCTCGTCCGGTGGATCGGCGTCTCGGACGGGAACATGGAGGCGGGCTCCCTCCGCTGCGACGCGAACGTCTCCGTGAGGCCCGCGGGCACCGAGACGCTCGGGACGAAGGTCGAGATCAAGAACCTCAACTCGATCACCCACGTGCGGATGGCGCTCGAGCACGAGGTCGCGCGCCAGGCCGGGGTCCTACGCGCCGGCGGCGCCGTCGCCGCCGAGTCCCGCCTCTTCGATCCCGCGTCCGGCACGACGCGCCCGATGCGCGGCAAAGAGGAGACCGAGGACTACCGCTATTTCCCCGACCCGGACCTCGGACCCCTCGTCCTCGACGCGGCGTGGCTCGCGGAGATCGCGGCCTCTCTCCCCGAGCCGCCGGAGGCGCGCGAGGCGCGGCTCGCGGCGGACCTCGGCCTTTCCCCGGCGGACGCCGCGACGCTCTGCGCGACGCGACCGCTCGCCGACGCGTTCGAGGAAGCGGTGGCGCTCCACCCGTCGAACGCGCGCGGCGTCGCCGCGTGGTTCCTCGGCGACCTCCTCGCGCGGATGGGAGACTCCGATCGGCAGGAGGGGCGGCTCCCCGTCCCGCCGGGCGAGGTCGCCCGGCTCGTGGCGCGGATCGACGACGGGACCATCTCGGGGCGGATCGCGAAGGAGCTCTTCGCGCTCCTCTGCGCGGGCGCGCGGGACGTCGACGGGCTGATCCACGAGAGGGGGCTCCTCCAGGTGACGGACGAGACGCCGATCCGCGCCGCCGTCGACGCCGTCCTCGCCGCGAGCGAGGCGCAGGCCGCCGCCTACCGCGGGGGGAAGAGCTCGACGTTCGGCTGGTTCGTCGGCCAGGTGATGAAGGCGACCGAGGGGAAGGCGAGCCCCGCCGTCGTGAACCGCCTCCTCCGGGAAAGGCTCGACGCGTGATCGAGTTCTACGGCGTCTCGAAGGAGTACCACCGGCGGCGGGTCCTGAAGAACCTCTCGTTCCAGATCGCCCAGGGAGAGTTCGTCTTTCTCACCGGTCCGTCGGGCGCGGGAAAGACGACCGTCCTCAAGCTCCTCTACCGCGCCGAGACGCCGGGCGCCGGACAGATCCTCGTGAACGGGCGGAACGTCGTCGCCATGCCGGCCTCGCGCATCCCGGAGCTCCGCCGGACGATGGGGATCGTCTTCCAGGACTACAAGCTCCTCCCGACGCGCACCGTCTTCGAGAACGTCTCGTTCGTCCTGAAGTTCCTCGGAGTCTCCCTGGCCGAGCGGAGGCGCAGGGCCTACCAGGTCCTCCGGCTCGTCGAGCTCCACCACCGCGTCAACGCGTTCCCCGAGGAGCTCTCCGGCGGCGAGCAGCAGCGGGTCGCGCTGGCGCGCGCCCTCGTGAACGAGCCCGAGCTCCTCGTCGCCGACGAGCCGACCGGGAACCTCGACCACCGCCTCGCGCAGGAGATGATGCGGCTCTTCTCGCAGATCAACGTCCGCGGGACGACCGTCCTCGTCGCGACGCACGACGTCGCGCTGATCCGCGAGACGGGCCGCCGATGCCTCACGCTCGACCGGGGCGGGATCCTCGAAGGGCTCGTCGAGGCGGCGCTCCCTCCGCAGGCGGCGTGGCGGCGCGAGGGCTCGTCGGCACACCCCGTCGTCCCCGAGGAGCGGCCGTGAGGCGCGGCGCCGCCCTCGTCTCGCTCCTGGACGAGGCGCTCGCCGGCCTCTGGCGCGCCCGCCGGATGACCGTCGTCTCCGTCCTCCAGATCGCGTTCTCGCTCTTCCTCGTCGGGATCTTCCTCCTCGCCGCCGAGAACCTCGGCGGCGTCGTCGACGCGCTCCGCGAGGAGACGGCCGTCACCGTCTTCCTGCGCCCCGGCACCGACGAGGCGGCGCAGGCGGACCTCGAGCGCCGCGCGCTGGACTCGAAGCTCGTCGCCGCCGTCCGTCGCGTCACGCCCGAGGAGGCGCGGCGCCGCTTCGCCCGCTCGTTCTCGAGCCTCGCCAGCGCGACCGGGACGCTCTCCGCGAACCCCTTCCCCACCTCGGTCGAGCTCGACCTCCTGCCGGGCGCCGCGTCCTCCGCCGCGCTCCGCCCCTTCCTCGCGAACCTCACGGCCTTCCCCTCCGTCGAAGAGGTGCAGTTCGACGTCGACTGGGTGAGGCGCCTACGCGGCGTCGTCCGGCTCGTCGCGGTGACGGGCGCGGCGACCGGCTTCTGCCTCGCGCTCGGCGCCGCGTTCACGATCGCGAACGTCGTCCGACTGACGATCCTCCTCCACCGCGACGAGATCGACATCCTCCGCCTCGTCGGCGCCCCGGAGATGCTCATCCGCGGGCCGTTCCTCCTCGGCGGCGTCCTCCAGGGGCTCCTCGGCGGGCTTTTCGCGCTCGGCCTGCTCGGCCTCGCGTTCCGGGGCGTCCTCCTGTTCATCGCCACGACCGAGAACGTCCTCCTCGGCGTCTTCCTCGTCCGGTTCCTCTCTCCGACGACGTGCGGCCTTCTCGTCCTCGGAGGGGTCCTCGCGGGGCTCTTCGGCGGGACGATCGCCTCGCGGCGCCGGCACGTCTGAGGCCGGCGCCGGCGAGGCTCAGGCGCGCGGCGCGCGCTTCAGGCGCGAGAAGACGGCGGCCGCGATCTTCGGCGGGACCACGCGCGGCACCAGGCGCCCCGTGAAGATCCAGGCGGAGTCGAGGAGGTTCGGCACGACGACGGCCCGGCCGCGCGCCAGGCCGCGGAGCCCCGCCTCGGCGACCGTCTCCGCCGAGAGCGACGGGAAGCGGACCCGCTCCCCCTCGGCGAGGCCGGCGACGCGGTGGAAGTCGGTCCGCGTCGTCCCGGGGCAGAGCGCCGTGACGACGATCCCCGTCCCCGCGAGCTCCTCGTGGAGCGCGTGGGAGTAGGAGAGGACGAACGCCTTCGTCGCCGCGTAGACCGACATGTGCGGGACGGGGAGGAACGCGGCCGTCGACGCCACGTTCAGGACGAGCCCCGCTCCGCGCGCGCGCATCGGGACGAGGAGCCGGTCGGTCAGCTCGACGAGCGCGGACACGTTCAGCCGGAGCATCCGGAGGGTCCGCTCGAGCCCCTGCTCGGCCTGCGGCCCGTACCAGCCGAAGCCCGCGTTGTTCACGAGGAGGCCGACCGGCTTCCCGACCCCGTCCGTCGCGGCGACGAGCCGCTCCGGGGCGCCGTCGACCTCGAGGTCGAGCGGGACCGCCTCCACCGCGACGCCGGAGATCTCACGCAGCTCCGCCGCGAGGGCGGAGAGCTTCTCCGCGGAGCGGGCGACGAGCAGCTGCGGGACCTTCCTCCGCGCGAGGGAGCGCGCGATCGCCTCGCCGATCCCGGCCGAGGCGCCGGTGACGAGCGCGTACGACCCCGCGGGGAGGGAGATCAACCGAGGAGGTCCTCGGACCCGTCCACGCCGAGGACGTTCCCCGTCATCCACGCCGTCTCGGGCCGCGCCATCGCGACGATCACGTTCGCGACGTCCTGCGGCGTCGTCAGCCGCCGGGCCGGGTGGACCGCGAGGACCCGCTCGATCATCTCGACGTTCCCGGGGATCTTCCGGAGGGCCGGCGTGTCGGTCACGCCGGCGCGGATCGCGTTCACCGCGATTCCGCGCGCGACGAGCTCCACCGCGAGCTGGCGGCAGTGGCTCTCGAGGGCGGCCTTCGCGGCGGAGACCGCGCCGTACGAGGGCCAGATCCGGTGCCCGCCCGCCGAGGTCATCGCGAAGACGTGCGCGCCGGCGCCGAGGAGCTCCGCCGCGGCGAGGTCCTGCACCCAGTAGACGAGGGAGTGGGCCATGACGTCGAGCGTCATCTCCATCTGCGCCTTCGTCATCCGCTCCTTCTCGTCGCCGAGGAACGGCTTGAGCGTCCCGAAGGCGAGCGAGTGGAGGACGACGTCGAGCGCCCCGCCGCTCTCCGCGAGGGCCGCCTTCATCGCGCCGACGACCTCCGCCCGCTTCTCCGCGTCGGCCGCGTTCACGTTGAAGAAGACGGCCTTCCCCCCGGCGCCCGCGATCTCGCCCGCGATCCGCTCTACGTTCGGCAGGGTCGCGCGACGGTCGAGGTGGACGCCGAAGACGTTCCGTCCGGCCTTCGCGAGGGCGATCGAGACCGCCTCTCCGAACCCCGAGGACGCGCCGAGGACGAGGGCCCAGTTCCGCTTCGGATGCGACATGGCGCGGATTATCGGCACCCCCTTCCCCCCTGTATAGTGCCGCTCGAGGCCCGACCCGATGCGATTCGACGCCCTCAGACGCCTCCTCGAGAAGCTCCAGCGAAGCGGCAAGAAGACGCTCGACGTCGAGGAGCTCTCGGGCGACTTCACCGACAGCGAGCTCGCGTTCGGACGCCTCGTCCTCCCCCTCGTCGAGGACCTGGACGCGATGAAGAAGCTCCTCGAGGACCTCTCGCGCCGCGCTCGCGCGATGCAGACCGTCCTCGATCGCCTCCCCGTCGCCGCGCTCGTCCTCGACGCCGAGGGGAGCCTCCTCGCGATGAACCGGGCGGCGAAGGATCACTTCGGCGGCGCCGCGATCACGTCAGCCGTCCTTCGCGCGGCGCGGCGCGCCCTGCAGGGGACCGAGGAGTCGGCCGCCACGGTCGACGACCCCCGCCGCAAGGGGGGGACGCTCCGCCTCGTCTCGGCCGACGTCGCCGAGGAGAAGGCCGAGGGCCCCTCCGAGAAGCCCTCCGTCGTCTTCGTCGTCTCGAACGACTCTCCCCCGCCGGTCGACGAGGCCGACCTCGTCGCGCGGTTCGACCTGACGAAGGTCGAGGCCTCCGTCGTCGCGCTCGTCGCGCACGGCCTCGCGAACAAGGAGGTCGGAGAGGCGCTGGGCGTCTCGGTCGAGACGGTGCGCTCGCACCTCGCGAGCGCGTTCCGCAAGACCGGTGCGCGCAACCGCGCCGGCCTCGCCGCCCTCGCGTACGGGGCCCGCTTCGGCCAGGGGCCGATCTCGGGCGCCTTCCCCAGCCTCGACGAGTGAACCCCGCAGCGCTCGCGGCGCGCCTCGCCGAACGGCCGCTCCTCCTCGACGCCGCCCTCGGCACCGAGCTCACGCGGCGCGGCTCCCCCTCCGCGCCGCCCCTCTGGAGCGCCCGCGCGGTCCTCGAGCGACCCGACCTCGTCCTCGCCCTCCATCGCGAGAACGTCGGCGCGGGAGCAGACGTCCTGACGGCGGCGACGTTCCGGACGCAGCCGGCCCTCCTCGGCGCCGCCGCCCGCGAGGCGACCCGGTGCGCGGTCGGCCTCGCCCGCGAGGCGGCCGCCGAGGGACCCGGCGTCCTCGTCGCCGGCTCGATCGCGCCCGTCGCCGACTGCTGGCGGCCCGACCTCGTCCCCGTCGACACCGAGCTCGCCCGCCTCTACGCGCTCCACGCCGAGGCGCTGGCCGCGGCCGGCGCCGACCTCCTCCTCCTCGAGACGTTCGGCACGGCCCGCGAATGGCTCGCGGCCGCGCGGGCCGCCTCGGCGACCGGCCTTCCCGTCGTCGCCTGCGCGACGACGCGCGAGGACGGCGCGCTCCTCTCGGGCGAGCCGCTCGGCGAGACGGCTCGGGCGCTCCTCGCGCTCCCCGCGCCCCCCGTCGCCCTCGGCGTCAACTGCGTCCCGGCCCGGCGGCTCGCCGCGAGCCTCGCCGGCCTCGCAGCCGCCGCACCCGGCGTCCCGCTCGCCGCGTACGGGAACACCGGCCTGCCGCTCGACGAGGCGGCGGGGCTCTTCGCCGAGCCGGTCTCCCCGGCGGAGTACGCCGCGATCGCGGAGCGGTGGCTCGCGCTCGGCGCCCGGCTCGTCGGCGGCTGCTGCGGGACGAGCGCCGGGCACGTCGCGGCCCTGGCGGGCCGGCTTCGCGCGACGGGCGCCGGAAGCGTCCGGACGTCTCCGAAGGACGGAGCCGGGTCCGCCGGCTACGGGAAATAGCCGCGGATCGTCTTCGCGCGGAGCGTCGGCCGGGCCAGCTTCACCTCGACCGTCCGGAACTCGTCGTCCTTCTTCTTCGACCCGGTCAGGTAGCTCAGGAAGTACTGAGAGCGGACCTCCGCCTCGATCTTCCGGTAGACGCTCGCGAGCTCCTTCGCCCCGCCGATGAAGAAGGTCTCCCCGCCGGTGTCCTCCGCGAGCTCCTTCAGGCGCGACTTCAGCCCCACGTCGAAGAGGCCGAGGTCGAGCCCGACGACGAAGATCGGCACCCCCGCGGTCCGCGCGTAGCGCTTCAGCGTCGGCCAGTCGGTCGAGGAATGGTTGTCCTTGCCGTCCGTCAGGACGACGAGCGCCTTCTTGCCGGCGAGCGAGCGGAACTGGTAGAGGCCCAGGATGACCGAGTCGTGGAACGCCGTCGCGCCGCCGGCGCGCGTCTCGCCGATCGCCCGGATGAGCGAGGCGCGGTTCGACGTCATCGGCGCGAGGAGCGTCGGCCGCTCGCGGAACTCGATGACGAACCCCTGGTCCTTCTCGCCGACGAGGTTCGAGACGAACTCCGTCGCCGCCTGCTTGACGAGGGGCATCGACTTGTCCATCGAGCCCGACCCGTCGAGGACGAGGCCGAGCGCCATCGGAAGCGACTCGGCGAACTCGAAGGCCGAGAGGTCCTGGACGGCGCCGTCCTCGAGGACGGTGAAGTCGTCCTTCGTCAGCCCCTTCGCGAACCGCCCCGCCTCGTCGAAGACCGAGACGTTCAGCTCCACGAGGTTCACGTCCACCTTCGCGAGGAGCCGCTCGTCCCCCTTCAGCATCCGGAAGTCGGAGTACTCCTTCCCCTCCGCGTCCCACGCCGAGGCGCGCATCAGCGTCGCCTTCTCGACCTCCGCGGCCGCGACGCTCGCCCGGTAGGGGGGAGCGGTCCACTCGGCCACCTTCTTCTCGTCGAGGAAGAGCGCGACCCGCTTCGCGACCGCGCCGGCGATCGACTGGACCGCGACCTTCACGTCGGAATCGGCCTTCCCCTTCGCCTTCGGCAGGTCGAGGACACGGACCGCGAGGCGCGCTTCCTTCTCGTTCAGCGCCCAGGCGTCGGCGTCGACGAAGTTCCCGAGCCGGTCGAAGCCGAGGGCGCGGAGCGTCTGCTTGCGCGGGATCGTCCCGAGGTCGATCTCGACGGTGAACGGCGGGCGGTTCCGGGCCAGGATCAGCTTGTCGCCGAGGTGGAAATCGACCCGCGAGATGGGGGGCTTCACCTCGCACTCGATCCGGAGGAGGCCGACCGGCACCTCGCGCTGCGGCGGGAGGAAGCGGATCAGGTCGCCCGAGGGCACATCCTCGCGGTTCTTCTCCTCGAGGAGGATCGCCGGAGCGGTGAGCGGGCCGGCGTCGTCCGCCCGGAACTCCGACGTCATCTTCGGCACGTCGAACGTCACCGACCGCAGCCCCATCGACCGGCCGTTCTCCGCCTCGAGCCTCAGGCCCAGCGTGGTCGAGCCGGGCGGCAGCGCGCGGAGGAACGAGGCGCGGAGGGCCTTCCCGAGCTCGGCGTCCGAGAGGTCGACGTCGACCGGCTCCCGGAACGCGTCGACGACCTCTCCCGAGGCGCTCCGCGCTTCCCCGACGACGAAGAACGGGTAGACCCGCGGGGCGAGCCCCGCTTTCTCGCGCAGGTCGGTGCGGGAGAACGAAAGCGTGAAGCGGACGACCGTCCGGCCGGCGCTCGTCCCGAGGAACTGCTCGGAGACCTCGAGCGGGACGGAGACGCCGAGGACCTTCCCGGACGTCTGCTGGACCGGCTGAGCGAAGCCGGCGGCGGGCGCCAGCAGGAGGAGGACGGAGAGCGCAGAGACGACACGTCGCACGGTGAGGACCTCCCTCGGAGTCTTACGCAAGAACCGGACGAACGGGTGGGGCTCCTTCGCCCTCCGGGGCGGACACCCGTCCGTCGCGCTCCTCGATCCGGAGGGCGAAGAACGACTCCACCGCCTCGAGGAACGCTTCGGGCGTCGGAAGCGACTGGATCCTCCGGCGCAGCTCCGTCCCCTTCGGGACGCCGTGCGTGTACCAGCCGGTGAACGTCTTCAGCTTCCCCATCATCCGCTTCGGGACGTCTTCTTCCGCCTCGCGGATCAGTCGGAAGTGCTGGAGGATGACGTCCCGCCGCTCCTCGAGCGTCGCGACCCGGTACGGTCGCCCCGCGAGGAGGTCGGCCGCCTGCCGGAAGACCCAGGGGTTCTTCATCGTGGCCCGGCCGATCATCACGGCGTCGCAGCCGGTCTCGCGGAGCATCCGGAGGACGTCCTCCGGCGTCTCCACGTCCCCGTTCCCGACGACGGGGATGCGCACGGCCTCCTTCAGGCGCGCGATCCGGCTCCAGTCGGCCCGCCCCGAGTAGAACTGCTTCGCCGTCCGCGGGTGGAGGGCCACGGCGGCGACGCCTTCCCCCTCGCAGATCTTCCCGAGCTCGACGAAGTTCGTCGTCTCCTCCGTGATCCCGGCCCGGAACTTCACGGTCAGCGGCGTCGTCGGGAGCACCTTGCGGCACGCCTCGATGATCCCGCGCGCCCGCGTCAGGTCCCGCATGAGGCCCGCGCCGGCGCACCCCTTCAGGATCTTGTTCGCCGGGCACCCCATGTTGATGTCGCAGACGTCGACCCCCTCCTCCTCCACCCGGCGCGCGGCCTCGGCCATCCGGGCCGCGTCGGAGCCGTAGATCTGGATCGAGAGGGGGCGCTCCTCGGGCTCCCAGCGCATCAGCCGCTCCGTCCGGCGGGCTCCGCGCGTCAGCCCCTCCGACGAGATGAACTCCATCGTCACGAGGCCGACGCCCCCCATCCGGCGCAGGAGCAGCCGGTAGGTCCCGTCGGTGATCCCCGCCATCGGCGCCAGGACGAGCGGCGGGTCGACGACGCAGGGGCGCGTCCCGGGGGTCTGGTAGACGAGAGGCATCGGGAGCGGGCGCGGGGCGGAAGGCCCCGCGCCCGGGACCGGGATCAGCCGGCCGGCGTCGCCGGTGCCGCCGGGGCCGCGGCCGGAGCCGCCGCCGGGGCCGCCGCCGCGGGAGCCGCGGCGACCTCGAAGAAGCCCTGCGTCAGCGCGAACGGGGCTTCAATCCGCTTCTCACCCTTGTAGAGCGCAGCGATGAAGCTGTGCTTTCCGGGAGGGACGTTCTCCCAGAAGACCGGCTTCCACTCCGTCAGCACCTGCTGCGGGTCCTGGTTCAGCCGATAGATGATCTGGCACGCCTCCGGGTCGGTGGCCGGGCCGACGGTGCAGCCCGTGACGAAGACGTCGAAGAGGATCTTCGTCG
>JAKPXO010000328.1 GCA_029567505.1 Acidobacteriota bacterium | reverse complement strand
TCTTCGACCTGATCGAGAGCGGACACGTCGAGCTGGCGTCGGCGCCAACCGTGACCGCGCCGAAGAGCTCGGAGCTGACCCCCGAGGACCCCTACGAGACCGTCTTCGAGGAGGCCGCGACGCCGCACTTCGAGGGGGTGTCCGACACGGCCGACGAGCTGCCGCTCCCCCCCCCGCCGCCGGAGGGCCGGCCGGCGCCACCGAGAGACTTCGCCCGGTTCCTTCGGCGGGGCCCCGACAGCGGGTCCCATCGCGTGCGGCCCTCGGGACCGGTCACGACGTCGCTCGCGGCTCCGGTCGCCGCGCCGCCCGCGGCACCGCCGCCGTCGACGAGCTTCCGCGCGGCGCCGCCGGCCCCCTCCCCCGCCGGACCGCCGACCTCGGGGTCGCTGCGGGTCGGCGGCCCATCGGCCGCATCCTTCCTCGATATCGGCGCCCCGCCGGCGAACGTCCCCTGGCCGGCGCCGGTCTCGGGAGCGTTCCGGGTCCCGGCCCCGTCCGGTCCCCCTTCGGGGAGCCTGCGCGCGCCGGCTCCCCAGGGGCCTCCGTCCTCCGCCTCGCTCCGGTCCTCGGCCCCTCCCCCGAGCTCGCAGAACCGGCTCGAGATCCCCGCCTCCGCCTCCGGGAGCACGTTCGCGCCGACGGCGATTCCCTCCCTCACGCGGCCGATGGAGGAGCTGATGTCCTGGTCGTTCACGCCGAACGAGGCGTTCATCCTCTCCCGTATCAACGGGCTCTGGGACGTCCGTTCGATCGCGAAGATCAGCCCGTTCCCCGAGGGCGAGGTCCTCCGGGTCTTCGAGAAGCTCCACGACGGCGGCCTGATCCGCTGGCGCTGAGCGCCGCAACGCCACGTGGAGCCGCCTCTTCCCTCCCCCCTTCTCCTCGCCGCGACGGCGGCGGCATTCGCCGCGGCCTGCGCGATTGCGTTCCGCGCCGGTCGCCGGACCGTCGCGGCCACCCTGCGACAGGAGCTCCTCGAGGCGGAACGGCGAGGCGAAGCGATCGCCGAGGAGGGCCGGCTGCGATCCGCCCGGCTCGAGAGGGCGAACGCGGCCCAGGCCCGACGCGCCGCCGCGCTCGAGAGGGTCCTCCGCGCGACGCCCGAGCTCCGGGCGCACCTCCCGCTCGACTCGGTCCTGCGCAACACCGTGCAGGCCGCCCGGAAGAGCCTCGGCCACCGGCAGGTCCTCCTCTCCCTCCACGACCGGCTCGAAGGGACCCTCGTGCCGCGCGCCCACGTCGGCCTCGAGGACGAGTGGCCGTCGCTCGCCGAGGCCCGCGTCCCCGCCGGCCCTCTGGCGCACGACCTCGTCGCCCCGGAGACGGCCGAGGCGGCGCCGCTCCGGTCCCTCCGGCGGCGGCTCGGGCTCGCTCCGCCCGTTGCGATGCCGCTCGCCGCGGGCTCGCGCGTCGTCGGTCTCCTGGAGCTCGCGGAGCCGGGGAGCGACGCCGTCGACGTCGAGGAGGACCGCGTCGTCCTCGACCTCTTCGCGCTGCAGGTCGTCCAGGCCGTGCGGCTCGCGCGCGCCTACCGCACCGTCCGCCTCGGCACGCTGCGCGACGCGCTGACCGGCGTGGCGAACCACGGCTCCTTCCAGGAGACGCTCCGGCACGAGATCGCCAGGCACGAGCGGAGCGCCGAGAGCCTCGTCCTCCTGATGGTCGACCTCGACGACTTCAAGGCGGTCAACGACCGGTTCGGCCACCCCGTCGGCGACGCCGTCCTGCGCGGCGTCGTGTCGCGGCTCCTGGAGTCGGTGCGGGAGATGGACGTCGTCGCGCGGTACGGCGGCGAGGAGTTCGCGGTCGTCCTCCCGCAGACCGACGCGGCGCAGGGGAGCCGCGTCGCCGAGCGCCTCCGCGCCGCCGTGGCCGCCGCCCCGCTGCCGGCCGGGCCCGCCGAGCCGCTCCCGCTCACCGTCTCGATCGGCCTCGCCGTCTACCCCGAAGACGGGCGGACCAAGGGGGCGCTCGTCGAGTGCGCCGACAGGGCCCTCTACGCCGCGAAGCGGACCGGGAAGAACCGCGTCGTCCGCTTCACGCGGGTTCCGGCGGCCTCCAGCGACCTCCGCCCGAGCCTTCGGACAGCTCCGCGCGGCGCGTAACGGCGCCGCAGCCTCCGACGGCGAACCGGAGCGGCCACCGCGCGGCGTCGCCCGCGTAGTCGACGCCGACGCGGGGGCCGACGAGGAGCGGGCGCGCCGCGCCGGGGAGCGGCAGGAGGAGCTCGAGCTCCGGCCCTCCCAGCGATGCCCCCGAGAGCTCGCGTCCGATGCCGAGCACCCGGCAGAGGCGGCCGGGGCCGGAGGCGGCGAGAAGCTCGCCGCGTGCGACGGGCGTCCCCGTCCACCAGGCGAGCGGGACCGCGGCGCGCAGGAGGACCGCCTCCGGCACGCCCGCCTCGCGCGTCACGACGTTCAGACAGTCGTGCATTCCGTAGACCCGGAAGACGTAGGCGTGGCCCGAAGGTCCCCACATCGGCGCGACGCGGGGCGTCCGGCGGCCGTTCCAGGTGTGGGCGGCGCGGTCACGCACGCCCAGGTACGCCTCGGTCTCCACGACGACGACCGTCACCGGCGGCTGGCCCGGCCGGCGTCGCACGAGGCGGCAGCCGAGGAGGGCGCGCGCGACCTCTTCGGTCGTCCGCTCCCAGAACTCGCGGGACGGTCTCCCGGCTTGTCGGCTCCGCGGCACGCCGCTATTCTCGCGAACGATCATGCCGAAAGAGTGTCCCCCGCCCGTGCCCGGCTGCCCGGTCCTCGTGACGGGCGGCGCCGGCTTCATCGGCTCTCACGTCGTCGACGCGCTCCTGGCCCTCGGTCACCGCGTCGTCGTCCTCGACGACCTTTCCACCGGCGACCTCCGGCGCGTCCCCGCCGAGGCGCGCTTCGTCCGCGGCGACGTGCGCGACCCGGGCCTCGACGCGCTCCTCGTCGAGGAGCGCGTCGACACCGTCTTCCACCTCGCCGCGCAGATCGACGTCCGGAAGTCGGTGGAGGACCCCGTCTTCGACGCCGAGGTGAACGTCCTCGGCACGATCCGCGTCGCGCTCGCCGCCGCGAAGGCCGGGGTCTCCCAGGTCGTCTTCTCCTCGAGCGGCGGCGCGATCTACGGCGACCCCGTCGGCGACCGGGCGGACGAGGAGCACCCCCTGAACCCCTGCTCGGCCTACGGCGTGGCGAAGCTCGCCGGCGAGAAGTACCTCGCCGCGCTCGCACCCGACGGCGGCTACCTCCTGACCGTCCTCCGCTACGCGAACGTCTACGGACCCCGTCAGGACGGCCGCGGAGAGGCGGGCGTCGTCGGGATCTTCATGAACCGCCTCCTCTCGGGCCAGGACGCCGTCATCCACGGGGACGGCCTCCAGACGCGCGACTTCGTCCACGTCGCCGACGTCGTCGCCGCGAACCAGGCCTCGTTCCTCCGGCGCGTGGGCGGGACGTTCAACGTCGGCACGGGGATCGAGACGAGCGTCCGGGAGCTCTACGGACTCGTCGCGTCCGCGTGTGACGCCGACCGGCCCCCGCGCTTCGACCCCGCCAAGCCGGGCGAGCAGCGCCGCAGCGTCCTCGACGTCGGACGCGCCCGCAAGCTCCTCGGCCTCGCGGAGTTCGTCCCGCTCGAGGGCGGGATGCACGCGACGGCGGAGTGGTTCCGGCTGCACCGGGCGGGTCAGGGCCTCGGCGGCTGATGCGCCGCCCCGCGCCGTTCGGGTCAGTCCGCCGAGGCGGACGTGGTCACGGCGGGCGGCTCGCTCGCCGGGGCTCCGCGCGGCTTGCCCGTCCGGCGGATGACGACGACGGTCCGGTCGTCTTCCGCGGCCCGACCTGAGCTGAAGAGCCGGACGGTCGACATGAGCTTCTCGACCGTCTCTCGCGCCGAGCGCTTCCGGTAGTCGAGGAGGATCCGCCGGACCCGGTCGAGCCCGAACTCCCGCCCGCGGAGGTCGTGCGCCTCGACGATCCCGTCGGTGTAGAGGAGGAGGAGGTCGCCCGGCTCCATCTTCGCGGCCCTCCGGCCGTAGACGGCGTTCGGAGACGGGCCGAGGACCATACCCGTCGACTCCATCTCCGAGAAGCTCTTCGTCCGGGCGTGCAGGTGGATCGGCCCCGGGTGGCCCGCGTTGACGTAGATGACCTCGCCGTTCGCCTCGAACTCGGCGTAGAAGAGCGATACGAACTTCGTCGAGAGCCGGCTCTTGTTCAGGATCCGGTTCAGGCGCTCGATCGCGCGCGCGATCTTCAGGTCGCCCTTGATCCCCATCCGCAGGCCCACGTAGACGTCCCGGACGAGCAGCGCCGCGACGAGCCCGTGACCGGAGGCGTCGGCGATCGCCGTGCCGAACGCTTCGGGGCCGAGGGTGATGAAGTCGTAGAAGTCGCCGCCGACGGCCTCGGCCGGCTCGGTCGCGGCCCAGACCTCGTAGTCCCCCATCTCGGGAACGTGACGCGGCAGGATCGACTGCTGGATGCGCCGGGCCTCCTCCAGGAGGTCCTCGAGCTGCTCGCTCTTGACCTTGGAGTCGAGGACGGTCCGGATGATCCCGAGTGAGACGAGCAGGTCGTCGGCCGCCACGCGCGGGTGGACGTCGAAGGAGAGGATGAACCGGTCGTCGCCGAACGAGACCGCCGCGAAACGCGTGACACCGAGGCGAGCCTCCAGCTCCCGGTCGACCCAGGGGTCCTTCAGGTCGGCCAGGACGACCCCTTCCTCGATCGCGCGGCGGATCGGCTCGTACGACACCGGAACGGTCATCCCCTCCGACACCTTCTTCGAGCGGCCGAACCCGCGTCGAAGGACGTACTCCCCGTCCTCGAGCTCGTAGAGGCGGCCGCCGATGATCCCGAGCTCGTTGCGGAAGTTCCCGACGACGGTCTCTCCCACCGAGGCGACGGTGGAGACGACGTCTGCGCTCTCCTCGATCGCGGACAGGGTCTTCTCGACGTTCTTCAGGAGCGAGCGGTAATCCATCGGGGCCGCGCAGTATACGTCGCCCGCGCGGGGAGGTTCTCAGCCGAACCGGGCGAGCGTCGCGAGGATCCGGTCCTGGTAGGCGTGCCCGCGCCCCTCGCCGCATCCGCCGTTCGCGAGGATGACGAACGCGTAGCGCTGTCCGCTCCTCGCCTCGATCCACCCGGCGAGAGTGACGACGCCGGCGATGTTGCCGGTCTTCGCGAAGACCTTCCCGCGGGTGTCGGGACCGAGCATCCGGTAACGCAGGGAGCCCGCCATGTCGCCGGTCACGGCGAGCGTCGGCTCGAACGCGGCGAAGTGGGGCCAGCGCGTGGCGAGGGCCTGGAGGAAGTCGAGGTAGGCGGCCGCGGTCGCACGGTTCTCCCGCGAGCGTCCCGAGCCGTCGGCGAGTCGGTAGCGCGCCGGGTCGAGGCCGAGCGAGCGGAGGAACTCCGACACCTCGGCGAGCCCGTTCTCCCAGGAGCCGAGGCCTCGCCTCTCGGCGCCGAGCGTCTTGAGGATCTGCTCGGCGAAGAACGACTGCGAACGCTTGTTGCAGACGGCGAGCGTCGGGAGGATCGGCGTCTCGTGGACGTGCAGGAGAGGGAGCGACATAGGCGCCGACCGCCGCTCCGTCCTCACCTCCGGCTCGCCGCCGACGGTGATCCCTTCGTCCTCGAGGACCTTCGTGAACGCCGAGGCGAGGTAGAGAGGCGGGTCGACGACCGTGACGTCGCCCGACCAGGTCCGTCGCCGACCGACCGCTCCCGACGCGACGACCCGCGGGCTGCCCGGGTTGCGCGAGACTCCGACCCGCGCGCCACGGCCCTTGTGGGTCGTCACCCGGCCGACGAGCGACATCAGGAACGGGTGCGCCGGGTAGAAGCCGAGGCTCGCGCGGCCGCCCGGGCGGAGGCCGCCCGTGACCCTCACGAGGACGACGTTGTCGTTGTAGGAGAGGGCCGAGACCGGAGCCTGCCACCAGTGCTGCTCCTGGGCCGCCGGCCAGTCGGGATGCGTCGTGACGTCGTCGAAGAACGACGTGTCGAGCGCGAGTCCGTCCCTCACGGCGACGATCCCGCGCGCCGAGAGAGCCGCAGACCAGGGGCGGAAGACCGCCCACGGGTCGTCGTCGTAGAGACGGCCGGAGATGGCGGGATCGCCCCCGCCGCGGATCACCACCCGGCCCGACAGCGTGCCGTCGGGAAGGAGCTCCCCGTCCTGCTCGAGCGTCGTGCGGAAGCGGTACCCGGGGCCGAGCCGGTCGAGGGCCGCGGCCGTCGTGAAGAGCTTCGTCGTCGACGCCAGGATCAGCTCCGTCTCCCCGTTCATCGCGAGGATCGGCGCCCCCCCGACGGGGGCGATCATCACCCCGACCTGGGACCGGCTCCTCACCGGGGTCCTCCGCGCGACGGAAAGAAGCCGCTCCTCGAGCGTCAGCGGCCGGACCGGAGCGGCGGCGGCCGGCCTCCGCGGCGTCCGCTTCGCCGACGCGGTCCCCGCATCGGCCCGGGCCACGCAGAGCGCGAGCCCGAGCAGCACGAACGTCACGCCCCGTCCGAGAGGTCGTTTCGACCCGGCCGTCACCACCATCCCGATTGTAGGCGACCTCGTCCTTAGAATGCCGCGTGCCGATCCGGGTCGACCTCGCCTCGAAGACCGTCCTCCTTTCGCCCGCCGCGCTCCTCGCCCCGACCTCGCGGCGGATCGGCGACGGCCGGGGCGACTCGATGGAGCGCCGCTGGATCGGCCAGGCCGTCCACCGGCGCGTCCTCTCGGAGGCGCTCGCGTCGATCCCGGGCTACGCCGTCGAGAAGGCGGTCCGCCACACCTTCGCTGTCGACGGCTTCACCGCGGTCCTGGAGGGACGCCTCGACGGCCGCTTCGAGGACCCCGACGGCACCGTCGTCGTCGACGAGGTGAAGTCGGTCCACTTCGCCGAGGAGCTGGCCCGCCTCGCCGGCTCGCCGCGGCTCGACCGCTTCGCCCGCCAGCTCCAGTGGTACCTCCTCGCGATCGCGCGTGCCGAGGGGCGGCCGGTCCGCGGCCGGCTCGTCCTCGCCGACATCGAGACCGGCGACACCCGGATCGTCCCGGTCGAGTGGGACGAGGCCGAGGTCGAGGAAGACCTCGTCGCCCGCGTCCGCGCGGTCCTTCGCGACTTCTTCGGCGAGCTCGCTCTCGCCGAGGCGAAGGCGGCCGAGGCCGACGACCTCGTCTTTCCGTTCGGCCGATACCGCCCCGGCCAGCGCGAGATGGCGGCCGCCGTCGCCCGGGCGGTCCGCCAGGGCGAGCAGCTCCTCGTGGAGGCGCCGACCGGGATCGGCAAGACGGCCGCGGCGCTCTTCCCGATGCTCGTCGAGGCGCTCCGCCGCGGTCGGAAGCTCTACGTCCTCACGTCGAAGACGACGCAGCAGGAGATCTTCCGGAGGACGCTCGAGGCGATTTCCGCGGCCTCGGCCCGCTCCGTCCGCCTCCGCGCGAAGGAGAGGATGTGCGCCAACGGCGTCGTCCTCTGCCACGAGGACCACTGTGCCTTCGCGAAGGACTACGCCGCGAAGCTGGACGCTTCGAACCTCGTGGACCGCCTTCTCGGCGTCTCGCCGCACCTCGAGCCCGACCTCGTCTTCGAGGAGTCGCGGTCCGAGCAGGTCTGTCCGTTCGAGGTCTCTCTCGAGCTCGCCGAGCGGGCCGACGTCGTCATCGGCGACTACAACTACGCCTTCGACCCGGTCGTCGCCCTCTCCGGCCTGCGCGACCCGGCCTCGCTCGACGGCGCGCTCCTCCTCGTGGACGAGGTCCACAACCTCGTCGAGCGCGGCCGGGGCATCTGGTCGCCCGAGGTCTCCGAGGCGGAGGTGCGGCGCCTGTCCCGGGCGATCGGCACGACGAGCCCGCGGACGGCGGCCGCCGCGCAGGAGGCCGCCGAGGAGGTCCTCGCCCTCGTCCTCGACGCCGCGTCCGCCCTCCCTCCGTCGACCGACGCGTGGAACCCGGCCGTCGACCTCGTGCCCCTCGACCTCGACCGCCTCGACGACGTCCGTCTCTCGATGGAGTCGCTCCTCGTCCGGCACCTCGCCGACCTCCGCAACGGCGCCGAGCGCGTCCCCGACGACCCCGTGCTCGGGCTCTACTTCCTCTACGCCGGCTTCCACGACGTCGCGCGGCGAGCCGCTCCAAACGGCCGCCTCCTCGAGGCCTTCGACCTCCTCGCCTCGCGCGGGTCCGACGGCGCGAAGCTCTCGTTCCTCTGCAAGGACCCCTCGCGCCTCCTCGGCGAGACGTTCGACGCCGCCTTCGCCACGGTCGGGATGTCGGCGACGCTCCAGCCGCCCGAGTTCTACCGCGACCTTCTGGGCCTCGACCCCGACCGGACCTCCGTCCTCTCGCTCCCCTCGCCGTTCCCGAAGGAGAACCGGACCGTCCTCGTCGCCCCCGGAGTCGACACCACCTGGAAGCGGCGCGCCGCCGCGATGCCCCGCATCGCCGCGCTCGTCGCGGAGATCGCCGACGCCTGCCCCGGGAACGTCCTCGCCCTCTTCCCGTCCTATCGCTTCGTCGACGACGTCCGGGCCCTCCTCCCGCCGCTCCCCGGACACCGCGTCCTCCGGCCGTCGGATCGCTCGACCGAGCTCGAGCGGAACGCAGTCCTCTCGGCGCTTCGGGAAGAAGGGTCGCGCATCCTCCTCCTCGCCGTCTCGGGCGGGCCGTTCGCCGAGGGGGTCGACTACCCGGGCGAGATGCTCCACGGCGTCGTCGTCGTCTCCCCCGCGCTCCCCCAGGTCCGCTTCGAGCAGGAGCGGATGCGGCTCTACTTCGAGGAACGGTTCGGGCGCGGCTTCGAGTACGCCTACGTCATCCCGGGGATGACGCGCGTCGTCCAGAGCGCCGGCCGCGTCATCCGCTCGGAGACCGACGTCGGCGTCATCGCCCTCGTCTGCCGGCGGTTCCTCCAGAAGCCGTACCGGACGTTCCTCCCGACGCACTGGTACGACGAGGCCCCGGAGGAGCTCGCCGCGCGGGAGCCGGGCGAGGCGGTGAAGGCGTTCTTCGCCGGGACCGCGCTACGGGTCGCCCCGGGCGAAGAGAACGCGCAGCTTCCGACCGCCGCGACTCGGGACGTCGAGCTCGCCGCTCCTGCCCGCCGCAAAGCCCCGTCCAGGCGGTCCCGGGGTTCGTCCGCGAGGTCAGTCACTTCGGACGAAGTCGACTAGTGGCTTGTCTCGGTTGAAACGGTAGCGCGGATTCAGTGCGACACGTCGGTGTACTTCCAGCGGATGGGCTTGGCCCTCGTGTTGTAGTGGCGGATGTAGCGAAGCAGCTTCTTCGAGAAGTCACGGACGGACGTGAAGACGCCGCGCGCGATGACGTCTCGCTCGATCTTGGCAAACCAGATCTCGACCTGATTGAGCCAGGAGGAGTAGGTCGGCGTGAAGTGAAGATGCACGTTCGGGAAGTCAGCGAGGAACTCGCGAACGCGCTTGCCCTCTTGAGCCGAGAGGTTGTCGACGACGACGTGGATCTGGCGTCCGATGGCTGGCTCGCGACGACATCGGACAGGAACGCAATAAACGCCTCGGGCGTGTGGCGGTCGCCCGTTTTGCCGATGACCTCGCCGGTCCTCGTATTGAGGGCTGCGTAGAGCGACAGAGTCCCGTGCCGGAATTACTCGAATCAGTGGCGCTCGGCACGGCCTGGCTACAGAGGCAGTACAGGGTCCAGTCGATCGCGCGCCTGGATCGCCGTCTTCTCGTCCACGCAGAAGACGGCGGCATGCTGCGGCGGATTCACGCACAGACCGATGACGTCTGCGGCCTTCTCCTCGAAGCCGGGGTCGTCGGAGGCCATGTAGCGCTCGAATCGATGAGGCTTCAAGCCCGCGCGCTTCCACGCCTTGGCGACGAGGGTGTGGCTCACGTTCATGACTCGCGCGAGCTTTCGGGTCGTCCAGTGCGTCGAGCCGTCCGAAGGCCCGCGACGCGTCCCCTCGAGAATGCGTGCCTCCAAAGCCGGAGTCAGCACGACACGGCCTCCTCCACCGTGTCGGAAAACGAGGCCCGACAGCCGGCTTTCCTCGAAACGTCCCTTCCATCGAGAGATGTAGTTGGCGTTGCAGTCCAGGGCGCTTCGGATCGTCAGGTACGACTCGCCGGAAGCAAGCATGAGGATCAACCGAGCGCGGCGAGCGTCGTCGGCGCGAATGGTCCGGGACCGCACTCGCCGCTCCAGCTCACGGCGTTCGTCGGGCGATACGTCAAGAAGGGCCATGGTCCAGCTGTAAGCATGACCGATACCACTTCACTCACTACAGGCCACTAGCGTCATCGCACCGTCCACCCGCCCAGCTAAACCCGCGTACAGCAGCCACGCCACCCTCCGCGTCGCTCGCAGCTGACGCTACCGTTAGGTCGGCTGAACACGCCGCACTACAATAAAGGGAGATGCGGATCACTGGCACGCCCCTACTCCGAGCCTGCGGCCTCGAGCCCGCGTGCTTCCAGCCCGACCCGCGAGGACCTGCCCGCGCCATCCATCGCTCGAAACAGCGCGACGCTCTCAATCATACGATTGGAGAAAATCATGAAAGCGCCCCTTCTTCTCTCTCTGCTCGCAGTCGCCCGCATCGCAGTCGCCGCTGACTGGTCCTGGGACCCAGAGCAACAGAAGCGCTGCGTGCGCTTTGGTCATGAGGGTCCAAACCCGATAGTCGCAGACCTCGATACGACGGACTGCTCGACGACGAACGGCCATTACTGGTTCCTTACAACGGGACTCGAGAACGCTGTTCCGAATCAAGATCCTCGTCTAAGCTACACGACACTCTCCGATTCGACGAGCCCCTTCATCGCAAAGTGGATACTCGACACGACGGTCGTCCCCGGAGCGGACTGGAACGCGCTCTGGATGTTGGACTACCCCATCTATGGCGGAAGCACCTCTATGTGGGGCCTCGGCAACCCGGCCTACTTCTATGCCAGCATACGCGGCAGTGTTCAGCTTGGCGCGACGAATCCGCCGACCGCCGCGAACGGTGGCCGGGTTACCACTGAGTTCGTCGCGCAAGGACCTAGCCCGTACGGAACACGATACTGGATACTCGGAATCGACTGTCACCAAACTGGTTGGGGTGACAATCGTCTCGACAGCGCCCTCTATGTCAACACGCCTCCATTTGACGTCTTCGGCGTCTACTTCGTCCATATGGATGGGCGTGCATTGGGCCTCTCCTGTGGCGACCAATGGCTACAGCTCAACAACCTGAATGTCACAGCTCTCTTTCGGACGGCCTCCGAGGACAATCCCGGCACCTTTCCGGAGCCCAGCGGCGGCTGGAGCGCCGCCACGCTCTGGGGCTACTACCTTGGCGTAGAGAGCAGCGGCTACGTGCGAGGAGAGATCAGCACGAAGAACCGCGGGATCACAGACGGCCGGAGGCCAGGCGCGCGCGATGGAAAGGACGTCGGAGCCTTTGATCCAAGCACCGCTATCTTTCACCTCCGCAACTCTCTGTCAGCTGGGGCCGACGACGTTTCCTTTCAGTACGGAATACCGGGCGATATCCCCGTAGCCGGCGATTGGGACGGAGACGGTGTTGACACGATCGGCGTCTTCAGGAACGGGACCTTCTTCCTGAGAAACTCTAACTCCTCCGGTTACGCGGATTCAGTGATCTATCTAGGGCAGGCGGGGGATTCTCCCGTGGCAGGCGATTGGGATGGTGATGAACGCACGGATGTCGGCGTGTTCAGACAGGGCCACTGGAAGCTCCGGCTCTCCAATGGCGCAGTTCAGGAGTTTGACTACGGAGCCACAGGGGCTACGCCGATCGTCGGCGATTGGACGGGCAAGGGCTACGACAGTGTGGGCGTTCGGTCTAACGATTGGATGTATCTTCGAAATTCAAACACCGCGGGTGCTGCGGACATAGCATTTCTCTACGGCACGGTGGCGATGGTTCCCTTCGCCGGCGACTGGAATGGCGACGGCGCAACGACCACGGGCCTGTATAGCAATGGAGCTTTCTACCTGCGCAACTCCAACTCATCAGGATACGCTGACGTCAGTTTCCCCTTCGGGGCCGGAGGCTACGTGCCACTCGCTGGCGATTGGGATGGGCTTCCCTCAATCGTGCTTCGGTAAGGCTTTCAGCGCGAGGCCATTCGCGTGTCGCAGGTGCCGATGTCTTACGAACACCGACTTCGTCGTATGCTCCGGGCACTGCAGCCATCTCGCCGCTATGAAGCCGCCAATCAGCGTACGACGTTGCGGCACGTGCCTTGGATGCTCGACGCCATCTATGTTGCGCCCCCGCTCGTGCGGGCAAGCGGTTGGGCCCTAACCCCGGTTCCGGAAAGAGCCCGATTCCTAGTTGATGGACGGACGCCGGATCAAGTCGAGTTCCCCGAGCCCTCGATGGATCTCGATGAGGTGTTCTGGGCTCTTCCCGAAGCACGACGTGCGAGGTTCTCACTCTGTGATTCGCGCGTGACCTTTGATGACGATAGATTCGTAACCCTCGAGTTCCAGCCGTTCGGGACCCAGACCGAGGAGAGTGCCGCGTCTCGATGGTACGTTCGCGACCCGAGAATCGAGCCGCCCGCGCCAGCGGGTGAGCAAATCTCGCGTGTCGTCAATGATTGCGACCAAAGCAAGTTTTCAATAGGCGGCGCCAGCGTCTTTTGTCGCTTCAACAACGTCCTCATGCAGTATGGCGCCCCGGCGGGCTTCCGCTCCTATGAACGCATCCTCGATTGGGGTTGCGGGGCAGGTCGCCTAACGCGATACCTCCTCGCGGAAGCCGAAGAGTGGCAGGAGGTCTGGGGGGCCGAGGTGGATCCGGTCAACCTAAATTGGTGTAGCGCTGCTCTTCCCTCCGGCCGATTCGAGCTGATGCCTCTGCATCCGCCGACCCACCTTCCGGATTCATACTTCGATCTGATCATCGGAGTGTCGGTGTTCACGCACCTTCGCGAGCCGGTCGCCGAGGAGTGGCTGAAGGAGCTCAAGCGCATCGCAAGACCCGGTGCAATGCTGCTCGTCACAGTTCAAGGTTCGGCGGTAATGGCGCTGGCTGGAGCGCCAGGAAGCATAGCAAGGAATGTCCGCCGCAACGGAATTCTGGTCACTGGCGACAACACACAGCTTCGCATTGCCGACGACAGCGAGGCATACTACGTTGACGTATTTCACTCCGTTGAGTACATCCGTGCTCGGTGGAGTAAGCACTTCAACGTCCTTGGAGTACTTCCCGGAGTGGGCCTTCACCAAGATCTCGTCGTCTTGAGGAACGAGAAGGCGGCCGGCCCTGTCTGCCAACATCGATGAGATACGGACCCCGGGGCGCCCCCGGACTTCTTGGACACTGAAGAGGAGAAGATAGGGTGATCCAAGAGAGGCACGGGATGACGAACGAACAGACGGAGAAGCACGGGGGTCCTGGGGCCGCATAGGGAGCCCGTAGGGCGACCGGAGCGGCCCCAGGCGCGGCAACCGTCGGGCCTCTGGCTCCCGGCCAGCGATGGAGCCTGACGCCCCCGAAGTTCAGCAGTTCATCGAGGAATGCACAGGTGGCGGGGTGACAACCACGGGCTTTCAATGACTTCCGGGCGGCGTGTTGCGTAGTACGTAAAAATGATTCCACAGGGTTGCGGATCACGCTTCAAGTCAATATCA
>JAKPXO010000326.1 GCA_029567505.1 Acidobacteriota bacterium | reverse complement strand
TACGACCTCCGCCTCCGCCTCTCCGAGCGCGCCCCGGTCGTTCGCGTCCCCGAGCCGCTCTACGCCTCGGGGCCGCTCGAGACGCGCCCCACCGGCGAGGCGCAGTTCGACTACGTCGACCCGAGGAACCGCGACGTGCAGGTCGAGATGGAGCGCGTCGCGACCGCGCACCTGCGGCGGATCGGCGCGCTCCTTCCGCCGGAGTTCGCCGCCGTCCCGGCTCCCGCCGAGCGCTTCCCCGTGACGGCGAGCGTCGTCATCCCCGTGAGGAACCGCGAGCGCACGATCCTCGACGCCGTCGGAAGCGCCCTCTCGCAGCAGGCGCCGTTCCCGTTCAACGTGATCGTCGTCGACAACCACTCGACCGACGGAACGACCGAGATGCTCGGCGGCGTGAGGGACCCGCGCCTCGTCCACGTCGTCCCGGAGCGCCGCGACCTCGGCATCGGCGGCTGCTGGGACGAGGCCGTCTTCCACCCGCGCTGCGGCCGCTACGCCGTCCAGCTCGACTCCGACGACCTCTACGCGAGCGAGACCGTCCTCGCGCGGATCGTCGCCGAGCTCGAGGCGGGGCCGTACGCGATGGTCGTCGCCTCGTACACGATGGTCGACTTCGACCTGAAGGAGATCCCGCCCGGCCTCGTCGATCACCGGGAGTGGACGCGCGAGAACGGGCGGAACAACGCGCTCCGCGTGAACGGCTTCGGCGCGCCGCGCGCGTTCGACGTCGCGGTCCTCCGCCGGATCGGCTTCCCGAACGTGAGCTACGGCGAGGACTACGCCGTCTGCCTTCGGGTCAGCCGTGAATACGAGATCGGGCGGATCTACGATTCCGTCTACCTCTGCCGTCGCTGGGAGGGGAACTCCGACAGCGCCCTCCCGCTCGAGACGCAGAACCGCTACGACGCCTACAAGGACTGGCTCCGGACGGTGGAGATCGCCGCCCGGCAGCGGCTCCTCGCGGGGCGCGTCTGAACGGGATGCGCGCGACCGTCGAGGAGCTGTTCCTGCGGCAGGCCGAGGAGTGGCCGCTCCTGGCCACCGGCGTCGCGGCGCTCGCCGGGGCACGGACGCGCGACCTCGGAAGAGACGGCGCCGGTCCGCTCGTCCGTCACATCCCGCACCGGGCCGCGAGCACGACGGCGAAGGTCGACCCCGCCTCGATCGCGAGGCGCCCCTGCTTCCTCTGCCGTGAGAACCTCTTCCCCGAGCAGAGGGGGCTTCCCTTCGGCGGCGACTGGACGCTCCTCTGCAACCCGTTCCCGATCGTGGAGCGGCACCTGACGATCGTCCACCGCGAGCACCGCGACCAGCGGATCGGAGGGCGCCTCGGCGACCTCCTCGACCTCGCCGGGGCCCTCGAGGGGCTCTTCGTCCTCTACAACGGTCCGCGCTGCGGCGCCTCCGCGCCCGACCACCTCCACTTCCAGGCGGGGGCGCTCGGGGAGCTGCCGGTCGTCCCCGCCGCGGCGCGCGCGTCCGGTCCCGCGCTCGACGTCTGGGGCGCGCGAACGCTCCTCCTCCGGGGCGCGCGCGAGTCCGTCGCGGCCGAGGCGGAGCGCGCGCTCAAACTCCTCGCGGCCGCTCTCCCGCAGGAGCCGGAGCCCTGGGTCAACGTCGTCGCCTGGCAGGCGCCGGACGGCACCTTCGTCCTCCTCCTCTACCCGCGGGGCAAGCACCGCCCGGAGGCGTTCCACCGCGGCGAGCTGGTCGTGAGCCCGGCGGCGGTCGACCTCTCGGGGCTCGTCGTCGCGCCGGTGGAGAAGGACTTCGAGCGCCTCACGGCTGCCGACCTGCGGTCGGTCTTCGAGGAAGTCACGATCGGAGAAGAGGTCTTCGCCCGCCTCCTCGGCGGGCTCGGAGGCACGCAGTGAACGTCTCCGTCGGCCTGATGGAAGGGCTCCCGTTCCTCGAGGTCGAGCTCCTCGGCGGGTTCGTCGATCCCTCCGGCGCGCAGCTCGGGCCGGGTCGCGTCCGGCTCGACTCCGAGACGACGCTCTCGCCTCTCGACCCGGCGACGGCGTCGTTCGCGATCGACAGCGTGACGATCGGCATCGGGTTCCACTGGGAGCGGAAGGAGCGCCAGGTCTTTCGCGGAGCGCTCCGCCTCCTCCGGCGAGAGTCGGGGCTCACGGTCGTCAACGACGTGCCGCTCGAGGAGTACGTCACGAGCGTCGTCTCCTCGGAGATGAGCGCCACCTGCCCGCCCGAGCTCCTGAAGGCGCACGCCGTCATCTCGCGCAGCTGGCTGAAGGGGCCGGCGGCGCGGGCCGTCGTCCCGCCGCCTCCCTCCGCGTCGGGCGAGCTCCTCCGCTGGTACGGGCGCGAGGCGCACGCCGACTTCGAGGTCTGCGCCGACGACCACTGCCAGCGCTACCAGGGGCTCACGAAGGCGATCTCTCCCGCGGCGGCGGAGGCGGTCCGCGCGACGGCGGGGGAGATGCTCCTTTATGGCGGCGAGGTCTGCGACGCCCGCTTCTCGAAGTGCTGCGGCGGCCTCACCGAGCAGTACGCGACGGCGTGGGACGACGCGGAGGTCGCGTACCTCGTCTCCTTCCCGGACGGCCTCGAAGGGCCGGCGCCGGCCGATCTCGAGGCGTTCCTGCGCGACTCACCGGCGGCCTTCTGCAACACGGCCGACACGGCGCTCCTCGCGCGGATCCTCCCCGGCTTCGACCAGGAGACGCGCGACTTCTACCGCTGGACGGTGACGTACGGTGCCGGCGAGCTGGGCGGCCTCGTGGCCGCGCGCCTCGGCGTCGACCTCGGCCCGATCGCCGCGCTCGAGCCGCTCGCCCGCGGACCGTCGGGCCGCATCTTCCGCCTCCGGATCACGGGGGAGCGCGGCGACGTCGTCGTGGGCAAGGAGCTCGAGATCCGCCGCGCCCTCTCGCGCTCGCACCTCTACAGCTCCGCCTTCGTGGTCGACCGCGAGCCGGGCTCCGCCGGCGAGACGCGCTTCGTCCTCCGGGGAGCCGGCTGGGGGCACGGCGTCGGCCTCTGCCAGATCGGGGCGGCCGTGATGGCCGAGCGCGGCTTCGGCTACCGGGCGATCCTCGCGCACTACTACCCGGGGACGTCGGTCGGGGCCGTGCCGCTCCCGGAGCGGGAGATCACGGGGCCGCTCGACCTCGACGCGCGCTCCCTGCGGCTCCTCGAGACCCATTCGATCCTGAACGTCCTGAACGTCGTCGTCCTCCGGATCGGCGACGTCGGCGACCTCGTCGGCGACGCGGTGACGGCGGACGCCCTGATGGCGCGCGTCCGGGCCGGGCACGCGGCGCTGGACGATCCCGAGCGGACGGTCGCCGCGCTCGCGAAGACCCGCGAGGTGCGCGACGCCGTCCTCGCCTGGATCGCCGCCGCGGGCGAGGGACGCACCGGCCCCCTCCGCGAGGAGCTCGATCTCCACGCGGCGAACCTCGCCTCGGCCTTCGACGTCCTGGCGACCCGCGCCGCGGAGCTGGGGCGGCGCGCGCCGGGCTCCGAACCGTGGGTCCGCCGCGCGCTCGCCGAGGTTCGCGAGAACCTCTCCGAGGCGTTCCGCGCGATCGAGCGGAACGCGCTCGGCCGGTGGCGGATCGCCGCGGGGGCCGGAGACCGCGGCCCCGACGCCTACCTGATCGAGTTCGATCTCTCGAGCCGCGACGGGAAGACGCTCGCCCTGCCGGCCGTCCTCGAGGACGTCGTGCGCGACCTCGCCGCGAACGCGCGGAAGTACACGGCGCCGGGAGGCGCGCTCCGCGTGACGCTCGCGGAGGACGGAGACGGGCTGCTTCTCCGGGTCAGCGACACGGGGCGAGGGATTCCCGAGGAGGAGATCGAGGAGGTCGTCCGCTTCGGCAGACGCGGGCGCCCCGACGGCCGGAACCAGCTCGGCGGCGGCTACGGCCTGACGAAGGCCTGCCACGTCGCGCGAGCGTTCGGCGGGCGGGTCTGGATCCGCTCCGCGCCGGGCGCGGGGACGACGGTCACGATCCGGATCCCCCACCCCGCTGGCTGACGGGGGACGCTCCGAAGGAGCCGCACCGCCTCGCGTGGGGCCCGCGCGGGCGGGCTGTTGCCGATCTCATCGCCCTCCACACTCGGGCGAAGGCCTCGTGACCCGCACTTACCTCGTTTGTTTTCAGTTGTTTGCGCCGGCGCGACCCGCGGCGCGGCGTTGAAAACGTCAACGGGTGCCGGCGCGGGCGCCCTCGCGCTCGACCACCGGAAGTCCTTGCATCGAAGACGTTTGCGCGGGATCGTCGTTGGGTGGCAGCGCCCTTGCGATATCTCCGGGCGAAGCGGGCCGAGAGAAATCGGAACAACCCGCAGGGAGGTTCGAAATGGTCGCTCTCTTCGTCGTCCTCACCATCGTCGTCGCCCTCGCCGTCGACAGCTACGTCCTGGCCCG
>JAKPXO010000323.1 GCA_029567505.1 Acidobacteriota bacterium | reverse complement strand
ACGCCCATCAGGTAGCGCGGACGCCCGGGCGGAAGGAGCGGCCCGGTGGCCTCGACGATCGCGCGCATCTCCTCCTTCGGCTCCCCCACCGAGACGCCGCCGCACGCGATCCCCTCGAAACCCTCCGCGGCGACGGCGGCGGCGCTCTCGCGGCGCAGGTCGGCGTACATCCCCCCCTGCACGATGCCGAACTGCGCGCCCCGGCCGCTCCCCTCGCGCGCCGCGAGGAAGGCCGCCCGCCCGCGGCGCGCCCACCGGTGCGTGAGGGCCATCGAACGGGCCGCGTCGTCCCTCGTCGCCGGGTACGGGGTGCACTCGTCGAGGGCCATCGCGACGTCGACCCCGAAGTCGCGGAGCTGGAGCTCTGCGGCCCGCTCCGGTGTCAGGAGGTGCGCGCTGCCGTCGAGGTGGCTCCGGAAGACGACTCCTTCCTCCGTCAGCTTGCGGTTCGCCGCGAGCGACATCACCTGGAACCCTCCGGAGTCGGTCAGGATCGGTCGTCCCCAGCCGACGAACGCGTGGAGACCGCCCATCTCGCGGATCAGCTCCCCGCCGGGCCGGAGCATCAGGTGATACGTGTTCGCGAGGACGATCTCGGCGCCCGCGGCCGAGACGTCGCTCCAGCGGACCGCCTTCACCGTACCGGCCGTGCCGACCGGCATGAAGGCGGGCGTCTCGACGGTCCCGTGGTCGAGCGTCACGCGACCTCGCCGCGCGGCCCCGTCCACGGCGAGGAGCTCGAAGCTCAGCACGTGCGCACCGCACGGGCGAAGCGCCGGGAGAGCGGGAGGAAGGAGCGGCTCACACGGCGAGTGTAAGCGCCGCCCGCCACGCCTCCGGATCTCGTTGACCGACCTCGGACCCGATGCTATGTTCCGGCGTCTTTTTTGAGGGAACGAATGCCCGATCTCGGCCAAAAACACGAGTGCTTCCGCTGCGGGACGAAGTTCTACGACCTGAAGAGAACTCCCGTCTTCTGCCCGAAGTGCGGAGCCGACCAGAAGGACGCGCCGCCGCGCGACACGTCGCCGGCCGCGCTGATCGCAGCTCGTCGCGCCAAGCGCGACGAGTTCGCAGACCCGGATCTCTTCGAGAGGAACCGCGACGAGGACGACCTCGGCGCGGAGCCCGAGGACCCGAACGCCAAGGCGGCCTTGGACGACGAGGAGCTTCCTCTCGGAGAGGGGCCGAGCCTCGAGGCAGGCGATTCGGAGAGCGAAGACGACTACTGACGGGCCGGCCGAGGTCGCGATCGGCCTCGGCGGGAACGTCGGCTCTCCACGCCTCGCGTTCGAAGCGGCCCTCGCGGGCCTCTCGTCCAGCGTCCACGGCCTCGTCCTCTCCCCGGTCTACCGGACCGCCCCCGTCGGCGGGCCGCCCCAGCCCGACTTCCTGAACGCCGTCGCCGTCGGGCGGACGAGGCTCGAGCCCGTCGCGCTCCTCGCGACCCTCCTGCGTCTCGAGGCGGAGGCGGGCCGCAGGCGCTCCCCGCTCCGCGACGGGCCGCGGCCGCTCGACCTCGACCTCCTCCTCTACGGGGACCTCGTCCTCGAGCTCCCCGGGCTCGTCCTCCCGCACCCGAGGATGGCGAGCCGGCGGTTCGTCCTCGCGCCGCTCGCGGACCTGCGGCCCGACCTCGTCGTGCCGGGCACCGGGCAGAAGGTCTCGGCCCTCCTCGCCGCGGCTCCGCCGGCGAGGGTCGAGCGCCTCTCGACCGCAGGGGACTGAGCCTCAGGCCGGCGCGCCCGGCCCCTTGCCGCGCGCGGGCGGGGTCCGCGGCTCGAACCGCAGCTGCTCCCCCGCGAGCGTCACGCGCGTGAAAGCCGGCACCGAGGTCGTCAGCCAGACGCTCCCGCCGATGACGCTGCCGCGCCCGATCACGGTGGAGCCGCCGAGGATCGTCGCGCCCGCGTAGATCACGACGTCGTCCTCCACCGTCGGATGGCGCTTGACGCCGCGGATCAGCTCCCCGTGCTCGTTCTTCGGGAAAGAGAGCGCCCCGAGCGTCACCCCCTGGTAGATCTTCACCCGGTCCCCGATCGTCGTCGTCTCGCCGATGACGACGCCCGTCCCGTGGTCGATGAAGAACGAACGTCCGATCGTCGCGCCGGGGTGGATGTCCACCCCCGTCTCGTTGTGCGCGAACTCGGTCATCACCCTGGGGATCAGCCGCACCCCCATCCGGTGCAGCTCGTGCGCGATCCGGTAGGTGAAGATGGCCTTCACGCCCGGGTAGGCGAGGATCAGCTCGTCGAAACCCTGGGCCGCAGGGTCGCCGTCGTACGCGGCCTGGACGTCCTCGGCGACGCGGTCGGCGACCTCGGGCATCCGCTCGAACAGCTCGGTGACGACCTCCCGCGCGTGGCGGCGCGCGGCCGGCCGGCCCTCGGAGGCCTCGAGCGCCTTCTCGACCTCCGCGGAGAGCCGGAGGTGGATCCGGAACAGGACGTCGCCGAGGTGGTCGCGGAGGTTGTCCCGGTAGAGGACCGTATCTCCGAAGTACCCGGGATAGACTACCTCCTGGAAGAGCCGGAGGATCTCGATGATCTCCTTCTTCTGGGGACGGGGGGCGGCCTCCACCGCGGAGAGCTGCGGGCGACTCTCGGCGGTCGCGACGATGCGCGCCATCGCGCCCCGGATCCGCTCCTTCATCGCCGTCCCTTCCCGGCCCACGCGGCCAGGAGGGCACGCGCGTCCTCCTGCGCCCGGGCGGCCTCCACCTCGAGGCCCGGCGTCGGCGCTTCGCGGACGAGCGCCTCGAGCATCCCGCGCGCCTCGTCCCTCTTCCCCTTCTCGTAGTCCCAGATCGCCTCGGCGAGGTAGAGACGGTTGACGAAGTTCCGCGGCCCCTTCTCCACGGCGCGCCGGAGGCTCGCGAGCGCCTCCGCCCGGGACGCCCAGCCGGTGACGAAGGGGATCGACGGCGTCTGATGGTGGAGCCGGCCGAGGACGCGGTACCCGCCTCCTTCGTCCCACGTCGGGTCGAGCGCCACGACCGCGGCAGCGTAGTCGCGGATCTTCGCGGCCGCACCCTGCCGGGCCGCCGCCGTCTTGCCGAAGACGAGCGCCCATTTCCCCCAGTTCACCCCGGCCCAGAGGAACGCCGGGACGGCGTCCGGCGTCTGTGCGAGATACGGTGCCAGCTCGACCGGCGAGGCGCTCGTGAGGTCCCGGCCCGCCGACGCTCCCGCGGTTCGCCGGAGGAGCGCGAGCGTCTCTTCACCGACCCGCTTCCCCTCGTCGAAGACGGCCTTCTTGGCCGCCTCCCCCGGCGTGGCGTGCTCCCCGAGGAAGTAGAGCGCCCGCATCAGCCGCCACCGGGCACCGACGGACTCGGGCTCGGCGGCGACGGCAGCGCGGGCCGCGGCGACGACGTCCCGGGCGGCCGCATCCGCGGCGGTCCCGCCCGTCGCCCCGGCGGCCCGGCGCGCCCAGGCGGCGTCGGCCGCCGCGACCGTCGCGGATGGGTCCGCCGCGAGGACGGACGCCGGACCGAGGAGGAAAGAGACGAGGATCACGAAGGCCGGAACGCCCCGGGTCGTACGCTGCATCTTCAGATCTTACGTTCGTCGCGACCCGCAGGACCCGTCCCGCGCGCGTGCCGGCGGACGGCTAGAATGGCATCCTTCTTGCGCATCCCGGGAGGATGCGCATCGTGAGGTGTCTCAATGGCTGAAGCCCCGCCAAAGGGCGAAGGGGCCGCTCCCCCGGCCCTGCAGTTCTCGATGGACGACTCCGTCGCGAGCGGCGTCTACGCGAACTTCGTCAACATCATCCACAACCCGGCCGAGTTCGTCTTCGACTTCGCCCGGACCGTCCCCGGTCGGAACGACGTGCGGATACTCTCCAGGGTCCTCACGACGCCCGTCCACGCCAAGCAGCTGCTCAACGCGTTGGCGCAGAACATCGCCGTCTACGAGAAGAGCTACGGCCCGATCCGCGTCGACTTCGAGGCTCCGCGCCCCGGAGCCGGGGCACCGGTCCGACCGAACTGAACACCCGCGCACGGAAAGGGAACGATGACACCGACCACCCGCCTCGCCGCCGTCTTCCTCCTCGCCGCCGCGCCGCTGGCCCTCGCCGCCGAGCCGCCTGCGCCGGAGGGCCTCCCGATCTACGACACGACGAGCGTCGGCGCGCTGGCGATCGACGCCGCCTCGAAGGCCGCCACCGAGTCCGGCCGGCGGCTGCTCGTGAATTTCGGCACCAACGACTGCGCGCCGTGCCGCGTCGTGAACGACGCGATCTACGAGGAGCCCTTCCTTTCGGCGTTCTTCAGACAGTTCATCCCCGTCTTCGTCGACGTCGCGCCGGGCTCGCCGAACCGGGCCCTCCTCGAGCGCTACGGGATCGACCCGGCGAAGGGGTTTCCGGCGCTCGTCCTTTCCGACGACTCGCTCAAGGTCGCGGAGGTAACGAAGGGCGGCGAGGTCGCGGCGCTCGGCGCGAAGGGGAAGGACGAAGTCCGCGCCTGGCTCCTGAAGCGATTCAAGGCCGACGCACCGAAGTAGTCGTCCCCTCGGACCGGGAGGCGGCGTCGCCGGGCGCCTCCTCCCGGCCGGAGCGGCCCGCCGGGAGCGCGCTCGGAGGGAGGGAGGCCGCGGGGCTCAGCGCCCGGCGGCGGCCAGCGCGCCGAGACTCGCCTGCTGCGCCTCGAGCTTCGCGATGAGCGCGGCGCGGCGAGCGGCGTCGAGGTTCTCCGAGCCGGCCCGGAGGATCGCGGGGTTCCCGTCGATCGAGCGCCGGAACAGGAAGTCCTGGACGGCCTTCGCGTCGATCTTCGTCGTCGTGCGCAGGAGGCTCGCGACCTCCCGCACCAGGACCGGGTGGTCCTCGTTCAGGAGGATCTCGCAGAGGTCGAGCGCCAGCGCCGCGTCGCGCCTCCCCTCGGAGACGAGGCCCGCGGCGGCCAGGAGCGCGAGGCGCTTCCGCCCGACGCTGCGGAGCCGGGCCCACTTGCGGATCGTCGTGATCTTCGACGGGTCGAGCGCGAGGACGAAGGCCGCCACCTTCTCACCCAACGCCTCGGCGACCTCGAGGTCGTCGGCGACGGAGCTCCACTTGTCCATCCGGACGAGGAGCGCGGGCTCGAACTCCTTGCGGAACCTGTCGAGGAGCTCCACCGCGACGAGAATCTCCTCGCGCACCTTCCGGGAGGCGGCGGCGTCGAGCAGCTCGGCGACGAGCGGATAGGCGAGCGTCGCCTTGTGCCTGACCGCGATCTCCCGCGCCACGGCCTTGACGCTGCCGGGACGGACGCCGATCACCTTCAGCGCCCCCTTGGCGACGGGAACCGAGCGCGCCTTCTCGTCCACTCTGTCGTCGAGAGCGGCTCGAATGTCCTTTAGGAGGGAGGCGACGTGCGGGGAAGCGGTCTTGGCCATACGCGGACGACGCGAGAGTTTATCACGTCGGCGAGCGTTCGGACACCTCACGCACCGCCCGCGCGCCGGGCGGCCACCACCTTCCCCGGCCGATGCTACACCGTCGTCCCCTTCGCGCAACCCTGAGCGCCGGTCTCGCCTCCCGTCCCCCCGGGCGACACGGCACGGTCGATCCGGCCTCCGCCGAGCAGGAGCTCGGGCCGGTCCGGATCGTAGAAGACCGCCGACTGGCCTGGCGCGGCGGCGCGAACCGGCTCCTCGAACACCAGTCGGGCCCGCCCCCCCCGCCGGCTCTCCCCGTCCGGCAGCTCGAGTCGTGCCGGAACGTCCGGGTGCCGGGACCGGATCCGCGAGAGGACCGGGTACGACGTGCCGGCGCGCGGGACCTGCAGGTTCACGTCCCGGAGGAAGACCACCCGCGAGAGGAGCTCTTCGCCGCTCCCGACGACGAGCTGCCGGTCCTCGACGCGAATCCCGACGACGTAGAGGGGCTCTCCGGCGGCCACCCCCAGCCCCCGGCGCTGCCCCACCGTGAAGCCGAGCGTTCCCGGATGGGCTCCGAGGGGCGTGCCGTCCGCCCTCACGAGGTCGCCGGGGAGCGCCGCCGGATGGCTCGGAAGCGCGAAGCCGAGGCTCGCCGCCTCCTTCCGGATGAAGCCCGCCGGCCCGTCCTCGGCGGAGACGAAGCAGATCTCCTGAGAGTCGGGCTTCTCCCAGTTCGGCAGTCCCGCCTCGCGCGCGAGCTCGCGGACCTCGGCCTTCGTCAGATCGCCGAGCGGGAATCGGGCCGCGGCGAGCTGCTCGGGCGTCAGCTCGTAGAGGAAGTAGGTCTGGTCTTTCGCGGCGTCGCGGGCCTTGAGAAGCCGGAGCTCTCCCGTCCTCTCGTCCCGCTCGAGGCGGGCGTAGTGTCCCGTGGCCACCGCCTCGCATCCGAGCGCCCGCGCCTTCCGGAACAGGGCGTCGAACTTCACCTCCGTGTTGCAGGCGAGGCACGGGACGGGCGTCTCGCCGGCCAGGTACGACGCCACGAACGGGCGGACAACCGCGTCGAGGAACTTCTCCCGCAGGTCGAGCGTGTAGTGCGGCACGCCGATCGCCTCGGCGGCCCGGCGCGCCGTGCGGAGGTCGTCGAGGGTGCAGCAGCGTCCCTCGCCCGCCCCGGTCCCCTCCCGGTCGTGATCCCAGAGGTGCATCGAGACCCCGATCACCTCCGCCCCTTCCCTCGCGAGGAGGAGCGCCGCGACCGAGGAATCGACTCCACCCGACATGGCGACCGCGATCCTCATAGACTCCGCAGTTTACGTGCCGGGGCCACGCGCCCCGTGGAGGTGCCGATGCCCCGCCCCCCCCAGCTCTCCCCCGGCGAGATCACCGACCGCCTCGCCTCGCTTCCAGGCTGGACTCTCACCGACGGCGCGCTCCGCCGCGAGTTCGTCTTCGCCGACTTCCCGGAGGCGTTCGCGTTCATGACCCGGGTCGCCCTGGTGGCCGAGAAGATGGACCATCACCCCGAGTGGACGAACGTCTGGTCGCGCGTCTCGGTCAGGCTCACGACGCACGACGCAGGAGGCGTCACGGCGCTCGATCTCGAGCTGGCCGGAGTGATGCATCGTCTGATGAGAAATGGGGATTGAGACTGGTGCATTCGCATCAGCTCCGAGGGTAGAATCCGCCCCCGGAATGGAAGCTCCCGACAGCCACGAGGACCTCCTCGAGCTCCTCTCCAAGAGCGGCAAGGCCGTCTTCGCGATCGACTCCTCGGACCGGATCGTCCTCTGGAACACCGGTGCCGAGAGGCTCCTCGGCTACCCCGCCGCCGACGTCCTCGGGCGGAGCTGTCATCAGGCGATGTCGGGCCGGGACGTCTACGGCAATCGCTACTGCTTCGGGGAGTGCCCGATCCTCCGGATGCGCGACCGGGGCGAGACCATCCAGCCCTTCGAGATCGTCCTCGAGTCCCGCGACGCCGGGCCGAAGCGACTCCGGTGCTCGATCCTCTCGATTCCCGGTCAGCGCCCGGAGCTGACGACGCTCGTCCACATCCTCGCCGAGACGAACGGAGCCCATCCCGACCCGGGAGGGTTCTTCCAGCGCTTCTCCGGTCCCGTCCAGCACCCGAGCCTCGCGCCGCTCGTCCCGCCCCGCCCGGCCTCCTCTCCGCTGACCAAGCGTGAGCAGGAGGTCCTCCGGCTGCTCTCCGAGGGGAAGAAGACCGACGAGATGGGCGAGCAGCTCTTCATCAGCGACGTCACCGTGAGGAACCACATCCAGAACATCCTCCGGAAGCTGAACGTCCACTCGAAGCTCGAAGCGGTCGTCTACGCGTACCAGAACCAGCTGATCTGAGGTGTCCCCGGGAGGACTGACGTGTTCCCGGGGGGACCCCGCGCCTGCGGCGCGGCGGCCGGTCCCCCCGGACCCCCTCCGAGCCGTCCAATTTCCTTTCGCGCTCCCGCCGCATCCACCGCGGGACCCCGCGCCTGCGGCGCGGCGGAGATTCCTCCGATGAACGCGAAAGCGGCGGCCGAGGCCGCCGCTTCGCTCACGGACCGGGCGCTTTCCAGCGCCCGGGGCTCACTTCCCCTTCTCGAGCGACTCGACGACGTCCTCGAGGCCGTTTTCGATCGCGTCCTTCACCGTGGAACCGCGGGACTTGTGGCGGATCTGGAACACGATCTTCCCCGAGGCGTCCTTCCCGATCAGCTCCTGGACTGCCCCCGGATTCGCGTACCAGCCGCCCCAGAAACGGGCCGCGCCGCTCGGCTCCCAGGCGTGCGCGACGTTCCCTTCGATCGTCAGGTCGGCCTTGCCGTCCTTCACGACCTCCCAGCCGAGCTTCTTCGACTCCTGGATCCACTGCTCGAGGTACTCCCGGCCGTACTCGGCGGCGTGCCGCGCCTCCTTGTCCTTCTCCGTTCCGGAGAAGTCCTTCACGGCGACGCTCTTGAAGCTGCCGGCCGAGTAGCCGTCGAAGAAGACCCAGTCGGCCGCCTTCCCTTCGACGAGCTTGTCGTAGTCCTTGAGCCAGGTCGTCGGCTCGTCCTTCTCGCGGGAGGCGTCGTCGTTCTGGAACCGCTTCTCGGCGGCGGAGGCCGGCAGCGCGACGAGCGCGGCGGCGAGGAGGAGGATGCCCATCCGAGGCGAATGCGCGTGCGTTCTCATGGCGCGAATGCTCCTTCAGTCTGACCCGGGTCTTCGGTGATCTTAGCAACAGCTTCGGCGTTTTCGGGAGCGGACGGCCCTCCGGAGCGTGCCCCCTGGGTCCGCTCGGCTCGCGCGCTTAGAATCGCTCCCGGCGCCCCCCTTCCGGGACCGCGCCCCGCAGGATGAAGAAGCTCCGCGCCTCCTCCCTCGCCCTCGGGCTTTCGCTCGTCGTCTCGTTCCTCGCGCTGGCCCAGGCCGCGCGCCGCGAAGCCTCCGCGCCCCCGGCCCGGTCACCGCGGCTCGCCGTCCTCGTCTCGGTGGACGGGCTCCAGATGAAGCGCCTCCTCGACTACCGGCCCTACTTCGTCGCCGGGCTGAAGCAGCTCCTCGACGAAGGGCACGTCGAGAGGAACGCGCACTACGCCCACCTGAACACCGAAACGGGGCCGGGGCACGCCTCGCTCGGCACCGGCGCCCCGCCCCGCGTCACTGGGATCGTCGCGAACCGCTGGTTCCAGCCGCGCGCCGACGGCTCCCTCCGCCCCGTCTACTGCACCGACCAGCCGCACGTCGACCCGGAGACCGGGATCGAGGGCTTCCGCCCCGGACCGGCGAATCTGCGGGTCCCGACTCTCGGCGACCGGCTGCTCGAGAAGTACCCCGCCGCGCGCGTCGTCTCGCTCTCGGGCAAGGACCGCGGCGCGATCTTCATGGCCGGCAAGCGCCGGGAGCATGCCGTCTACTGGTGGGACCAGAGGACCGGACGCTTCGTCAGCTCCCCCGCCTACGACGTCCGCTCGCCGGGGGGCGCCGTCGTCGCCGGGATCGTCGATCGCTACAACCGGACGCGGGCGGGCGGGCACCTGCCGCGACGGATCGGCCTCGCCTGGCGGAAGATGGCCGACCCCGCCTGCCTCCCGCCGCCGTCGCCGGGCACGCCCCGTCCGGTCCCCGAGCTCGAGATGCGTCCGTTCCAGATCCCCGTAAACGGCCTCGGCTGGGACAAGGACATGTCCCTCGCCTCGAACGGCTACTTCCACGGCCTCTACTACAGCCCGTTCATCGACGAGCTGACGATCGACCTCGCCCTCGAGGTCCTCGCCTCGAAGGAGCTCGAGCTCGGGCACGAGGAGCAGCCCGACATCCTCTGCCTCTCGCTCTCGGGGCAGGACACTGTCTCCCACGCGTACGGCGCCGAGTCCGAGGAGAACCTCGACGCGCTCCGGCGGCTGGACGTCCAGCTCGGACGCCTGCTCGAGACGCTCGGGCGTACCTTCCCCGACGGCAAGGTCGTCCTCGCGCTCTCCGCCGACCACGGCTTCCAGACGATCCCCGAGCGCGAGGCCCGGGTCGACAAGACGTTCACGGGCGGCCGGATCCTGACGGGAAACGGCGCCGTGACGAACTTCGAGGAGCGCCTCAACCGCTACGTCTGCGAGGAGCTCTGCCTCCCGTCCGGCTCGCGTCCGATCTTCGGGAACGAGGGCTTCGACGTGAAGTACAACCTCCCGGCCCTGCCGACGATGCGGACCGTCGCGGGCCCGTGCGGCGAGGCCGGGCGGCCCGTGACGCGGGACGACGTCGACCGTGTCCTCCCCGGGGCGATCGCCCGGCTCTGGCACGAGGAGTTCCGGACGGTCCTCCTCGCCTCGAAGAAGGAGAGCTGGGACCGAAGCGATCGCGACGTCCGTTTCGCCCTGAACGACCACGACGCGGAGCGGTCGGGCGAGGCGATCCTGATCCCTCGGCGCGGCGTGATCCTCTACCCCGACGCGCGCGGCGGGACCCACGGCTCCCACTACGTCTACGACACGCACGTCCCGCTCCTCTTCTGGGGCGGCGGCGTCGCGGCCGGGGTCTCCGACGCCGAGCGAACGCCGTACGACTTCGCTCCGACCGTCGGGAAGCTGCTCGGCGTGGCGCTTCCCGACGCCGTCGGGACGGCGATCGAGCTTCCCCGCCAGACCGCGAAGCCCTGAGAGTGCGGTCTGCTGCGACGGAACCGTCGCGGCGGACCGGACCGCGGCCGTCGCACAATCGGACCGTGGACGAGCCCCGACCCCGCCGGCGACCTCGTTACCCGGGACGCAACCCACGCCGGTTCGAGGAGAAGTACAAAGAGCGTGACCCGGCCCGCTTCCCGGAGACGGTCGCGAAGGTCGTCGCGTCGGGCAAGACGCCGGCCGGGACGCACCGCCCCGTCCTGGTCGAGGAGGTCGTCGCGGCGCTGCGCCCGGCAGCCGGCGAGATCGCCGTCGACGCGACGCTCGGATACGGCGGCCATGCCGCGGCGCTTCTGCCGCGCCTCCTCCCGGGCGGCCGGCTCGTCGGCCTCGACGCGGACCCCGTCGAGCTCCCCAGAACCGAGGCGCGCCTGCGCGACCTCGGGTTCGCCGAGGAGGCCCTCACCGTCCGCCGTTCGAGCTTCGCGGGGCTCCCGAAGGTGCTTTCCAGCCTCGGGCTCGACGCGGTCGACCTCCTCCTCGCCGACCTCGGCGTCTCCTCGATGCAGCTCGACGACCCCGCGCGCGGCTTCACGTTCCGGGAGGACGGCCCGCTCGACATGCGGATGAACCCCGTCCGCGGCCTCTCCGCCGCGCAGCTCCTCGCGCGCGTCTCCGAGGCGCGCCTCGCCGCGCTCCTCGAGGAAAACGCCGACGAGCCGCACGCCGCGGCGATCGCCCGGGCGATCGTCACCACACGCGCGGCCTCACCGGTCGACACGACCGCGGCCCTCGCGGACGCCGTCCGTCGGGCCCTCGCCGCGCTACCGGAGCGCGTCCGGCAGGAGGAGGGGGACGACCCCGTGCGGCGGACGTTCCAGGCGCTACGGATCGAGGTGAACGACGAGCTCGGCGCCCTCCGCGCCCTGCTGACGGCGCTCCCCGCGTGCCTCGCGCCCGGCGGGCGCGCCGCCATCCTGACGTTCCACTCCGGCGAGGACCGGCTCGTGAAGAAGGCGTTCCAGGCCGGGGCGAGGGCCGGCGTCTTCTCCGACTGGTCCCGCGAGCCGGTTCGGCCGGGCCCGGAGGAGGTCCGGGCGAACCCGCGCGCGCGGCCCGCGAAGCTGCGATGGGCTCTCCGCGCGGAGACGGACGCTCGTCCCGCGTTCTAAGATCGCCCCATGCTGACTGCAGAGTGCGCGACCCCCAGACCCCTCCTCGGATCGGCCCGCTGGGAATGGTGGGAGTGGTGGCTCGAACGGAAGACCCGCTGGGTGCGGGACGAGGTGAAGCAGCTCGACGAGGGGGTCTTCCGGACCCTCGCCGCGGGCACCGGCCTCCCCGCGATCCACCAGCGCTCCACGTTCCCGTTCAAGGACGTCCGCGACGGCGCCGACCGCTTCCTCGGGATGGCGAAGGGAGGCGAGCGCCCCTACGCCCGGATCTACACACGCCTCGGGAACCCGACGACCGAGTACCTCGAGCGTGTCCTCTTCCAGCTCGAGGCCCACCACGTCATCGAGAAGGCCCTCGCGGTGGACGAGAAGGAGCCGACGATCGGCGCCCTGATCTTCGGCTCGGGGATGGGGGCGATCTCGACGCTCGCCCTCGCGGTCTGCCGGGCCGGCGACGCGATCCTCGCGGGGAACGTCTACGGCTGCACCGACAGCCTCTTCCGGGGGCTCGGGAAGTTCGGCGTCGAGGCGGTCTTCTGCGACATGGGGAACGTCGCGGCCGTCGAGGCCGCGCTCGAGGCGCACCCGAACGTCGCGATGGTCTTCCTGGAGTCGCCGGAGAACCCGACGCTCCGGATCGCCGACATCGAGGCGATCTCGCGCCTCACCGAGCCGCGCGGAGTCCTCCTCGTCGTCGACAACACGTTCTGCTCGCCCTACCTCCAGCAGCCGTTCCGGCTCGGCGCCGACCTCGTCATGCACTCGCTGACGAAGTTCGTGAACGGCCACTCGACCTCGATCGGCGGCGCCCTCCTGGGGCCGTTCCGGTTCATGAAGACCGACTTCTTCCCCTGGTACAAGGACGTCGGCGCCACGCCTTCCCCGTTCGACTCGTGGCTGAACGGCATGACGGTCCAGAGCCTCGCCCCGCGGGAGGCCCAGCAGAGCGCCACCGCGCTCGAGGTCGCCCGCTTCCTCTCGACGCACCCGAAGGTCGCGTCGGTCGGCTACCCCGGCCTGCCGGACTTCCCCCAGGCGGACCTCGTCCGCCGCCAGATGCGCTCCGGCGGGGCGATCCTGACGTTCGAGGTGAAGGGGGGCGTCGCCGCCGGCGAGACGGTGATGAACTACTTCGGCCGCAAGGACACGCCGATGGAGCTCGCCGTCTCCCTCGGCTCCTGCATCACCTACATCCAGCACCCGGCCTCGATGACGCACGCCGTCGTCCCGGAGGCGGACCGGCTCGCCCGCGGGATCACGCCCGGCCTGATCCGGCTCTCCGTCGGGCTCGAGGGGGCGGAGGTCCTCACCGAGCACCTCGGGAGGGCGCTCGACCTGACCTGAGCTCGCGCTTCGTCCGCCCTGCGGGGCGGGAAGGGGGACGCATGATGGCCCGAGTCCGGAACATCGCGATCAACACCGGGGGCGGCGACGCCCCCGGCCTGAACGCCGTGATCTGCGGCGTCGTGAGCGCCGCCCTGAACCGCGGCTGGCGCTGCTTCGGCATCCGGGACGGCTACAACGGCCTGCTCTTCCCCGAGCAGTTCCCCGACGGGGGGCTCGTCCCGCTCAGCCGGACGCGTGTCGAGGGGATCGCCTCCCTCGGCGGGACGATCCTCGGGACGACGAACCGCGGGAACCCCCTGCGGTTCCCCGTGAAGCAGCCCGACGGGACGACAGTCGAGGTCGACCGGACAGACGAGCTCGTCCGCGCCTTCGCCCTCCACGAGATCGACGCCCTCGTCTCGATCGGCGGCGACGGCTCGCTCGCGATCGCGAACGTCCTCGCGAAGAAGGGGGTCCGGGTCGTCGGCATCCCGAAGACGATCGACAACGACCTGGACCGGACCGTCATCACGTTCGGCTTCGACACGGCGCGCTCGTTCGCGACGGAGGCGATCGACCGGCTCCACTCCACGGCCGAGGCGCACCGCCGGATCATGGTCGTCGAGGTGATGGGGCGCTACGCCGGGTGGATCGCCCTCGACTCGGGCGTCGCCGGGAACGCCGACGCCATCCTGATCCCCGAGATCCCGTACGACCTCGAGAGGGTGGCGGAACACCTGCGGCGCGCCGAGGAGTCGGGCCAGCGCCACGCCATCGTCGTCGTCGCCGAGGGGGCGAAGCCGAAGGGGGGGACGGTCTCGACGCTCGGCCCGCGCGAGGCGGGCGCGATGGAGCGGCTCGCGGGCGCCGGGGAGCGCGTGATGAAGGGGCTCGAGGAGCTGACGGGGCGCGAGGTGCGGACCGTCGTCCTCGGCCACCTCCTCCGCGGCGGGACGCCGTCTTCCTTCGACCGCCTCCTCGCGCTCCGCTTCGGCGCAGCCGCCGTCCGGGCGCTCGAAGAGGGGCAGAGCGGCGTCATGGTCGCGCTCGCCCCGCCGACGGTGAACTACGTCCCGCTCGAGGAGGCGACGAGCCGCATGAAGTCCGTCCCGCTCGACTGCGACACGATCAAGACCGCGCGGGACCTCGCCATCAGCTTCGGAGACTAGGCCGCCGGCGGCGATGGACCGCGAGCCCGAGAACGGCGGCGCCCACGCGAGCGGCGCTCACGAGGCCGAGACCCTGGTCCGGCCGGTGGGCGTCGCGGATCCCGACGCCCCGGCCGGAGCCACCCCGCCGACGGCCGGAGTCCCGCCGGCGGAGACGACCCGCGCATGCCCGTCGTTCCCCGTCTCGGGCTGGGACCGTTACGAGCTCGTCGGCTTCCTCGGCGAGGGGGGAATGGGCCGCGTCTTCTCCGCCCGCGACCCGCGGCTCGGCCGGGACGTCGCCCTCAAGTTCCTCAAGGACGAGGACCCCGAGCTCGCGCGGCGCTTCCTCGTCGAGGCACGGGCCCAGGCGCGCGTCGAGCACCCCTCCGTCTGTCCGGTCTGGGAGGTGGGCGAGGTCGCGGGCCACCTCTACATCGCGATGCCGCTCCTGAAGGGCCGGAACCTGAAGGACGCCGCAAAGGGGATGTCTCTCGAGCAGATCGTCGAGGTCGTCGCGCGCGTCGCGGACGGCCTCCACGCCGCGCACCGGATCGGTCTCGTCCATCGCGACGTCAAGCCGGGGAACGTCCTCGTCGAGACGACGCCCGACGGCGAGAGCCGCCCGTGGGTCATGGACTTCGGCCTCGTCCGCGACGCGAGCGTCGAAGGGATGACCGTGACCGGCCTCGCCCTCGGGACACCGTGGTACATGCCGCCCGAGCAGGCGCTCGGACGGAGGGCGGCGATCGACCGCCGCTCCGACGTCTACTCGCTCGGGGTCACGCTCTACGAGCTCCTCGCGGGAACGCTCCCGTTCGCCGGCGAGACGCCCTTCGACGTCATGAACCGGGTCCTGACCGAGGAGCCCGCTCCCCCGTCCCGTCACGCGCCGGGGCTTCCCGCCGACCTCGAGACGATCGTCCTGAAATGCCTCGAGAAGGAGCCGGCGCGGCGGTACGACTCCGCGCGGGCCCTCGCCGACGACCTCCGGCGCTTCCTCGACGGCGAGCCGATCGCCGCCCGTCCGACGGGCCCCGTCGCCCGCCTCCTCCGCCGGGCGCGGCGGAACCCCGCGCTCGCCATCCTCGCGGCGGGACTGACCCTCGCCCTCGTCTCCTTCGCGACGTTCGCCGTCCGCGCGCGCGTCCAGTCCGCGCGGCGCGCCGAGATCGCCCGGGCTCTCGGGGAGGAGGTCCGGGAGACCGAGATCCTCGTCCGCTGGATCTCCCACCTCCTGCCGCTTCACGACGTGAACCGCGAGCGGGCGATCGTCCGCTACCGGATGCGCGACCTCGAGGCCCGCCTCCCTTCGATGGGCGCCGCCGCCGCCGCCCCGGGCGCCTACGCCCTCGGCCGGGGGCACCTCGTCCTCGGCGAGCTCGACGCGGCGCGGGAGCGTCTCCAACGTGCCTGGGACGGCGGGGTGAGGACACCCGAGGCCGCCTACGCCCTTGGCGTCAACCTCGCGCACCTCTACGAGCGGGAGCGCCGCTCCTTCTCCGCAGCGCCGACGCCCCAGGAACGGGAACGGCGGCGGAAAGAGGCCGACGCCGCTCTCCGCGACCCGGCGCTCGACTTCCTCGAGAAGGCGCGAGGCGCGCGGATGGACTCTCCCGAGTACGCCGAGGCGCTCGTGGCCGAGCTTCAGGGCGACCTCGACCGTGCGATCGACCTCGCCCGCTCTTCGGCCGAATCGAAACCGTGGCTCTACGAGGCGCGCCTCCTCCTCGGCCGGGCGCTCCGGCGCCGCGGGCTGGAACGGATGGAAGCGGGCCGGGACGCAGAGGCGCTCCCCGACTGGGACGCCGCCGAGGAGGCCTATCGCGGGGCCGTGGAGATCGCACGGAGCGCTCCGGACGGCTATCAGGGCCTCTGCTCGCTCTACCGGGACCGGGCTGAAACCGCGCAGATCCGGGGTCGCTCCGCAACGAAGGAGCTCGAGGGGGCCGCCCGGTGGTGCGAGGGCGCGGTCGAGGTCGATCCCTCGAATGCCCTCGCCCTGCTCCGTGCCTCGGACGTCGAATGGCAGTGGGGCATCGAGCTCGCGAACGAAGGGAAGGACCCACGCGCGCGCTTCGAGAAGGCGGTCGCCCTCGCCGAGCGGACGATTCCCTCGCGGTTCGACCTCTCCTACGCCCTCGACAACGTCGGCATCGCCTGGGTCAACCGTGCCCAATGGGAGGCCGCGAACGGCATCGACCCCGCACCCTCCTTCGCGAAGGCGGAGGAGGCGTTCCGGCGTTGCTCGGTCGAGTTCCCGAACCTCTTCTCCGTCCACTGCAACCTCGCGGAGACGCTCAACGCGCGGGCGCGGTTCGGTCTCTCCCGCGGGCGCGACCCGTCGCCCCTGCTCGCGGAGGCCCGGCGCGCGCTCGAGCGCGGGGAGGACTTCGCCGAGCACTTCTGCCACGCTCTCGGCTGGGTCGTCTCCGCGTCGGTCGAGTCGCAGTGGGCGCTGCTGTCCGGGCGAGATCCCGGTCCGGCCGCGGGCGAGGCGGCGCGGCGCCTGGAGCTACTCCGGAGGGTGAACCCCGGTGCGGTGACGGGCCTCCTGGAGGCCGCGACGGCGTCGCTCGCGGTCGCCGAGGACCGCCTCCTGCGCGGGGATGCCCCGACGGAGGAGCTCGAGGCCGCGCGACGTCTCCTCGTCGAGGCCTCCGCGACGAGCGCGGAGGGACGGGGAACGGCGCTCGTACGCGCCGAGACTCACCTCCTCGCGGCGCGGTCGGGCCGGACCGCTTCGTGGTCCGACGGACAGGCCGCGTTCGCGGAGGCGCGCCGCCTCGCGCCCGCGAACGCGCACGTCCTCTCGCGCTCCGCGCGCTTCCTCCGCTTCCGGCTGGATACGCCCGCGACGAGGCCCGGCGACGCGCGCGAGGGGCTCCACCTCGCCCGCGCGGCGCTCGAGATCGACCCCGCGTCCGCCGAGGCGTTTCTCCTCGCAGGCTTCTTCTCCGGTCGGCTCGGCGCCGCCGACGACGCGGCGCGGCTGGTGGCGCGGGGCTCCGTCTTGAACCCGCTCCTTCCACGCCTCCTCGGCCTCAGCTCCGCGGCGCGCTCCGATCGATCTCCCGCGTCTCCTCCGGCGCCGCCCAGCGGGCCCGGTGGAGGAGGAGCGGCTCGGTCTTCCCCTTGACCGCGACCGGCGGCAGCGGCTCGAGCGCGAACCTCGACGTCGTCAGGCGCCGCCGGGTCGCATCCGAGATCAGGACCTCGCCCGGCTGCGCGGCCGTGCAGACGCGCGCCGAGACGTTCGTCGTGTCGCCGATCGCGGCGAACTGGACGTACTGCGGAGAGCCGATGTTCCCGAACGCGACGGGGCCGGAGTTGAGGCCGACGTGGATCTCGAGCCGCCGCCCCTCGCCCCAGGCGGCGTTCAGCCGCTCGAGCGCGCGGCGCATCTCGAGCGCGGCCGAGAGGGCCCGGTCCGCGTCGTCGTCGTGCGGGGCGGGGACGCCCCAGATCGCCATCAGCGCGTCGCCGATGTACTTCTCGAGCGTCCCCTCGTGGCGGAAGACGATGTCGGCCATCACGGGAAAGTAGCGGTTCAGGAGGTCGACGACCTCGCGGGGCGCCAGCTCGGAGGACATCGCCGTGAAGCCGCTGATGTCCGAGAAGAGGACCGTCACGTCGGCGTCGCGCACCCGGGCGCCGAAGTCGGCCGAGCCCATGAGGGGACCGACGACGGACGGCGGGAAGAAGCGCAGGAGGCTCGAGCGCCGGACGGCTTCCTCCTGGAGCTTCGCGGTCAGCCGCGCGTTCTCGATCGCCTGCGCGGCCTGGCTGCCGAACGCGCCGAGGAACTCGAGGTCCTCCCTCGAGTAGCGGTTCGGGATCGAGCGGTGGTCGACGTAGAGGACGCCGATCACCCGCTCGCCCGCCTTCAGGGGCGCCGCCATCGAGGAGCGGATGGAGTCTCCGGCGACCGTCGCCGAGCCGGCGAAGCGCGGGTCGACGAGCGCGTCGTCGCTGACGAGCCCCTCCCCCCGCTCGAAGACGTGCCGCACGATGCTCCGGCTGAAGAACGAGTCGCTCTCGGTCATCGTCTTCCGCGACCGCACGACCTTCGCGACCGGCTCGTCCGACCCCTCCTCCATGAGGAGGAGGGCGACGCGGTGGACGTCGAGGATCTGGAGGAGGAGCTCGACGATCCGCGGCAGGACCGCGTCGACCGGCTCGGGCGAGGAGAGGATCTGCGAGACGGTCAGCAGGATCTTCAGCTTCGCCTCGGAGCGCTGCATCGGCAGCGCGCCGCGGAGCTGGATCGCCGACGTCTTGTCGATCTCCGCGCCCGCCCCGATCAGGCCGTGGAGCGTCATCTCCGGGGAGGAGTAGCCCGACCGGGCCGGGGACGTCTCCTCCTCGAACCGGAGCGGGAGCTCCCCGAGCTGCAGCGTGTCTCCGTGCTTGAGCCGGCATTGGAGGACGCGGAGCCCGCCGACGAACGTCCCGTTGCGGCTTCCGAGGTCGAGGACGCTCGACCCGTCCGGCTCGACGTCGATCCGGGCGTGGACCCGCGACAGGCTCGCGTCGAGGAGGACGACGTCGTTCTCGCGGGAGCGCCCGACGGTGTTGCCGCCCGGCTTCAGCGGAAAGCGCTCGTCGGGAGCTCCGGCGCCCGAGGACCGTACGAGATAGGGCATCGTTCCACGGGATTCTAGCGGCCGGGTGGCGGAGCGCCGAAGAGCGTCCGGACGGCCGCCTTCGTCACCTTCCCCATCGCGTTCCGCGGGAGGTCATCGAGGACGAGCAGGCGCGTCGGGAGCTTGTAGGGAGCGAGCCGCTCGCGGGCGAACGCCCGGAGGGAGTCGAGGGAGAGCGGCGCGCCGCCCGTCACGACCGCAGCCGCGACGCGCTCGCCCCACTCCTCGTCGGGGAGGCCCACGACCGCGGCGTCCTTCACGGCGGAGTGAAGCCGCAGGACGTCCTCGATCTCGAGCGCTGAGACCTTGTAGCCCCCCGTCTTCAGGATGTCGCTCGACGCGCGGCCGAGGATCCGGAACCGGCCCGCCTCGCGCGCCGCGACGTCGCCCGTGAGGAACCAGCCGTCGGCGAACGCCTTCCCCGTCTCCTCCGGCCGCCCGTGGTACTCCAGGAAGAGCGTCGGCCCCTTCACGCGCAGCTCGCCGGGCGCGCCGTCGGGACACGCCCCGCCCGACTCGTCCACGAGCGCGACCTCGACGAGCGGGAGAGGCGCTCCGACCGTCCCCGCGACCCTTTCGCCGCGGAGCGGGTTCCCGAGCGCCATCCCGATCTCGGTCATGCCGTAGCGCTCGAGGAGCCGGTGGCCCGAGAGCCTCTCCCACGTCTCGAAGAGCGGTGCCGGGAGCGCCGCCGATCCGGAGACCATCAGCCGGAGCCGGCGGCAGGCCTCGCTCCGCCTCGCGCGCGCCGCGGCGTCGGCCGCCTCCCACGCGGCGGCGAGCCTCGCGTAGACGGTCGGGACCGCCATGAAGAGCGAGAGGCCGCCCTCCTCGAGCCGCCGCCAGCACGCCTCCGCGTCGAAGCCGGAGAGCATCTCGACGCGGGCGCCGTTCGCGAGGGCGCAGAGCGTCACGTTCACGAGGCCGTGCGTGTGGTGGAGCGGGAGGACGTTCGGGAGAGCGTCGTCCGAGCTCCATTCCCACGCCGCGGAGAGCGAGGCCACCTGGGCCGCGAGGCTCCCGTGCGTGTGGACGGCCCCCTTCGGCCTCCCCGTCGTCCCGCTCGTGTAGAGGATGAGCGCCCGGTCCTCCGCGGCCGGGGGCGGCGCCGTTCGCCGCGCCGCGGACGGGCGTGCGGCCTCCTCGAGCGGGAGGAGGCGGGCTCCGCGCTCCGCCGCGAGGGGCGCGAGGCGCCCGACGTTCTCCGGGTCGGCGAGGACGAGCGTCACCCCCGCGTCGTCGAGGACGTGCGCATGCTCCGCGGGAGGGTGCGACAGCGCGAGCGGGACCGCGACGCCCCCGGCGCGCCAGGCGCCGAGGAGCGCCGCGACGAAGGGAGCGCCCGGCCCGACGAGGATCGCGACGCGCTCCCCCTCGAGCGAGGCGCGACCGGCGAGGAGCGCCGAGGCGACGGCGTCCGCGGACGCGAGGAGGCCGCCGTACGTCGTCCGCCCGTGGCGGTCGACGACGGCGGCCCGCTCCCCGTGCGCGCCAATCCTCTCGAGGAGGCTCAGCGCTCGAACGTCTCCTTGGCGATGATGAGCCGCTGGATCTGGCTCGTCCCCTCGTAGATCTGGTAGATCTTCGCGTCGCGCATCAGCTTCTCGACCGGGTACTCGTGCGAGTAGCCGTAGCCGCCGTGGACCTGGACCGCGTCGGTCGCGACTTTCATCGCCATGTCGGCGCAGAAGGCCTTCGCCATCGCCGCGTATTTCGTGTTCCGCTTCCCGGCGTCGATCGCCCACGCGGCGAGGCGGACGAGGTGGCGTCCCGCCTCGATGTTCATCGCCATCTCCGCGATCATGAAGCTGATCGACTGGTAGGCGGCGATCGGCAGGCCGAACGTCTTCCGCTCCTTCGCGTACTTCACAGACTCGTCCATCGCCCTCTGCGCGAGGCCGACCGCCCCGGAGGCGACCGGCGGGCGGGTGTGGTCGAACGCGGCCATCGCGATCCGGAAGCCGTCCCCCTCGTTGCCGAGGCGGTACTTCGCAGGGACCTTCACCTCCTCGAACGTCAGGCCGCGCGTGTCGCTCGCCCTCTGCCCGAGGTTCTGCTCCTTCTTGCCGACGGTGATCCCCGGCGTGTCGCGCGGGACGAGGAAGCCCGACATCCCCTTGTGCTTCTTCTCGGGGTCGGTGTAGGCGAGGACGAAGTACCAGTTCGCGACACCGCCGTTCGTGATCCACATCTTCGCCCCGTCGATCACGTACTCGTCGCCCACCTTCCGCGCCTTCGTCCGAATCCCCGCGACGTCCGAGCCGGCCCCCGGCTCCGTCACGGCGTAGGCGGCGAAGAGCGGCTCGGAGGTGAGCCGGCCGAGGAACTCCTTCTTCTGCTCGTCGCTCCCCGCGACGATGACGGGCGCCGCGGCGAGGGCGTTCGCCTCCATCGCCGTGGCGATGCCCGTGCAGCCCCAGGCGAGCTCCTCGGTGATGATGCAGCCGTCGAGGACGCCGAGCCCCATTCCGCCGTACTCCGGCGGGACGTGGGTGTTCATCAGGCCGAGCTCCCACGCCTTCTTGGCGATCTCGGCGGGGAACTCGCCCGTCTCGTCGTGGTGCGCCGCCTTCGGGGCCATCTCCTCGCGCGCGAACTTCCGGGCCAGCTCCTGCAGCGCCTGCTGCTCCTCGGTCAGGGAGAAGTCGATCATCGTTCTCTCCTTCATCCGGCCCGGAGGGGGCCTCTATTGCGTTGCAGCGTTCGATTCTAGCGCCACGCGAAGGAGCTCGGAGTAGTCGGGACCGGCCGGGGAGAGATCGCTCCTGTAGAGGACGATCGACCCGACCAGGACCGTTCCGAACGGCTCTTCCGGCACCGAAGGGAGCGCCTGCGCGAGGCGCCGCCCGGAGAGAGGGTCCCTCACCCGGGCGAGCGTCAGGTGGGGCGAGAACGGCCGCTCCTCGCGTGGAAACCCCGCGGCGTCGAACGCTTCCTCGACGGTGGCCGCGAGCGAGGCGAGCGCCTCTGCGCCGGCCCCGCAGCCGGCCCAGACGACGCGCGCGGCGCCCTTCGGCGGAAAGGCCCCGAGCCCCTCGAGCGCGAGCCGGAACGAGCCCGGCCCCCCGCGCGCCGCCGCCGCCGTGGCCCGCCGGGCGGCCTCGATCCGCTCCTCCTCGACGTCGCCCAGGAACTTGAGGGTGAAGTGGAGCTGTCTCTCCGCCGCCCAGCGCACGCCCCGGAGATCGGGAAGGAGGCTCCGCGCGCCGGCGAGGCGGCGCCTCACGACCGCGTCCTCGACCGGGACCGCGACGAACGTCCGAATCACGGCGTCAGAATAGCCCCGCTCCGCTACGATCCTCGCGAGGTCCGCATGAGACGCACCCCCCTGCACGTCCACGGCGCCGCCTTCGGGGCGGCCTTCCTCCTGCTCGCCCCTCTCTCCGCCCCGGGAAGCGGCGCCGCGCCCGCCCTCCTGGACGACTTCACGCCGCAGACGATGCGGGTCGACCTGCTCCACACCGGAGGGAAGGGAGCCGAGATCGTCGTCGTCGACCGCGTCGTGAACGACGGCCCCTGGGCCGGGACCCTCACGAAGGCGGACGACGGCCTCGGCCTCGGCTCGTATCGCTTCGAGGTCCTCGACCCGTCGACGGGCCGCCTCCTCTATGCCCGCGGCTATTCCTCGATCTACGCCGAATGGGAGACGACCCCCGAGGCGAAGGCGACGCACCGGACGTTCCGCGAGTCGCTCCGCTTCCCCTGGCCGCTCCGTCCCGTCCAGGTCGTCCTGAAGAAGCGCGACCGGCGGAACCTCTTTCGGGAGGTCTGGGGAACGCTCGTTGACCCCGCCTCGCCCGACGTGAACCCGGCGCCCCCGCCGAAGGCCGGGACGGTCTGGACCGTTTTCGAGAACGGTCCCGCCACGGAGAAGGTCGACCTCCTCGTCCTCGGCGAGGGATACGCGGAGAAGGACCTCCCGAAGTTCCGGGCGGACGTGAAGCGAATGGTCGACGCGCTCTTCCGATTCGAGCCGTTCACGTCGCGGAAGGGGGACTTCAACGTCCGGGCCCTCGACCTCCCCTCTGGCGACGGTGGGGCGCATCGGCCGCAGTCGAGCATCTTCCGGCGGACGCCGCTCCAGGTTCAGTACAACGTCTTCGGCTCCGAGCGCTACGTCCTGACGTACGACGACCGCGCCCTGCGCGACGCGGCGGCCCAGGCCCCGTACGACGTCCTCGAGATCCTCGTGAACGACGCGCAGTACGGAGGCGGCGGCATCTACAACAACCAGGCGACCGCCTCGGCCGACACCGCGTTCGCGGACTACGTCTTCGTCCACGAGTTCGGCCACCACTTCGCCGCCCTCGCCGACGAGTACTACACCTCCGACGTCGCCTACGAGACGGGCGCCGCCGACCTCCCCGAGCCGTGGGAGATGAACGTGACGGCGCTGAAGGACCCGGCGAACCCGAAGTGGAAGGAGCTCGTCGAGGCGGGGACGCCGCTCCCGACGCCCTGGTCGAAGGACGCGTTCGAAAAGGCCTCCCGCGAGTTCCAGGCCCGGAGGAAGGCCCTCCTCGCGAAGGGCGTCCCGCCCTCCGAGATCGACGCCCTCTTCCGCGAGCAGCAGAAGGCGGAGGCGGCCTTCTTCGCGAAGGAGAGGTTTGCCGGGAAGGTCGGCGCCTTCGAGGGGGCCGCCTACGAGGCGAAGGGGCTCTACCGCTCCTCGGCCGACTGCATCATGTTCACCCGGACGACAGGCGGCTTCTGCCCCGTTTGTCGCAAGGCGATCGAGAAGGTCATCGACAGCTACGCGCGCCCCTGAGGCGGGCGTCCGGTCCGGGCCGCACCCGGCGGCCCGGACCGCGTCCCCTCGCTGCGTAAACGCAGCACATCTCTTTGGTCGCGCGTTAGCGCGTTTGTGACGCCGAGCACGGTTTCTGTGCGAAATCCGAGTCCCCTGGGTTACCCTCCGCGCCAAGCCCGCAGATTGGCGAAGGGGGATCCGATGAGCGCATTTCGAATGACGACACGGAGTGCCGCGATTGCGGCACTCGCCGCGGCCTTCCTGGCCCCCCTGGCCCGGACGGCACCCGCGATCGACGGGAAGCAGGGGGACTTCTCCTGGAGCTGGGACACGACGGTGTCGTACGGTCTCTTCGCTCGAGTCGAGAAGAGGGACCGTGCGCTCGTCGGCCTCGCGTCCGGAGGGACGGCGTTCTCCGTGAACGGCGACGACGGGAACCTCAACTACGACACGGGCCTCGCGAGCAGCGCCTTCAAGGCGACGACCGAGCTCGAGCTGACGTACAAGCGGATCGGCGCGTTCGTGAGGGCCTACGGCTTCTACGACATCGAGAACGAGGAGCGCGACCGCGACCGCACCCCGCTGAGCCCCGAGGCCCTCGACCGGGTCGGCAGCCGGGCGGAGATCCGGGATGCCTTCCTCTGGGCGAAGTTCGACCTCGGGCCCGTCCCGGGAGAGATCCGAGCCGGCTGGCAGGTCATCAACTGGGGCGAGAGCACGTTCATCCAGGGCGGCATCAACGCGATCAACCCGGTCGACGTGAGCGCCCTGCGCGTCCCCGGCTCCGAGCTGCGCGACGCCCTCCTCCCCGTGGGCGCCGTCCTCCTGAGCGTGAAGCCCTCGAAGAACACGTCCCTCGAGGGGTTCTGGCAGTACGCCTGGACCCAGACGAAGATCGACCCGGTCGGGAGCTACTTCTCCACGACCGACCTCGCGGGCGCCGGGGCCACGAAGGTCATGCTCGGGTTCGGCTCCGCCCCGGACTCCATCCCCGTCGGCTTCAACATCCCGAACAACCCGGTCGGCGTCGCCGTCCCGCGCAACGGCGACCGGGAGGCCGACGACTCCGGCCAGTACGGCGCCGCGTTCCGGCTCTTCGTCCCCGCCCTCGGCGGGACCGAGTTCGGCCTCTTCTACATGAACTACCACAGCCGGCTGCCTCTCATCATGGCGCGCACCGGGACCCAGGCGGGCCTCCTCACCCGGGGGAACTACGCGGCGAGCGCGAGCTACTTCCTCTCCTACCCGGAGGACATCAAGCTCTACGGCCTCAGCTTCAACGCCCAGCTCAGAAGCACCGGCGTCGCGCTCCAGGGAGAGGTCTCCCATCGCAAGGACGTCCCCCTCCAGGTCGACGACGTCGAGATCCTCTACGCGGCGCTCACGCCCCTCCGGCTCCTTCCGGCGGCGCCGCAGCTCGCCCCGCTCCGGCAGCTCGGAGGGCTCCTGGCCGCGACGAACCAGGCCGGCGCCTACGGCTTCGACGAGGAGATTCGCGGCTATCGGCTCTTCGACACGACTCAGGCCCAGCTCACCGCGACGCGGGTCTTCGGCCGCGTCCTCGGCGCCGACCAGCTCGTCCTCGTCGCCGAGGGCGCCTGGAGCAAGGTCCACGACCTCCCCGAGCAGTCCGTCCTCCGGCTCGAGGCGCCGGGCACCTACACGAGCGGCAACCCGGCCCACCAGCAGGCGGGCGTCCAGCCGGGCACCGAGCCCTCCACCGCGTTCCCGACGAGCTCGTCCTGGGGCTACGTCGTGGCCGGCCGGCTCGACTACAGCAACGCCATCGGCGCGATCAACCTCGCCCCGCGCTTCTCCTTCGCCCACGACGTGAACGGGGTCTCGCCCGGACCGGGCGGCTCCTTCATCGAGGACCGGATGGCGCTGACGCTCGGCCTCGGCTTCCAGTACCGGATCAACGTCGAGTGGGACCTGAGCTACACCCGCTACTTCGGCGCGGGGCGGTACAACCTGATCAACGACCGCGACTTCCTCGCGGGCAACGTGAAGTACTCCTTCTAGAGAAGGTGGAGCCGAAATGCGAAGGAACACCCGAATCCTCCTCTGCACGCTGACACTCTCCGCCCTCCTCGGCGGGAGCGCCCTCGCCCAGCTCTCCCCGCAGGACGCCGCGAAGCTCGGCGCGTCCCTCACACCGCTCGGCGGCGAGAAGGCCGGGAACGCCGACGGCTCGATCCCGGCCTGGGACGGCGGCCTGACGAAGGCGCCGGCGGGCTGGAAGCCGGGCACCCACTACGCCGACCCCTTCGCCGGGGAGAAGCCCCTCTTCACGATCGACGGCAAGAACGCCGCGCAGCACGCCGCGAAGCTCTCCGAAGGGCACAAGGCGATGCTGAAGGCGTACCCCTCCTTCCGGATGCCGGTCTACCCGACGCACCGGACCGGCGCGGCGCCGCAGCGGATCTACGACGCCACGAAGAAGGTCGCCACGACCGCGAAGCTCGCGGAAGGGGGGAACGGAGTGACCGGCGCCGTCGGCGGCATCCCGTTCCCGATCCCGAAGAGCGGCATCGAGGTCATCTGGAACCACCTCCTCCGTTACCGGGCGGAGATCGCGGGGCGCACCGTCGCGCAGGCGGCCCCGACGCGTGGAGGCCAGTACACGCTCGTGCAGTTCGAGGAGGAGACGATGTTCGTCTACCACCTCCCCGGCACGACCGAGGCCTCGATGAAGAACCGCCTCCTCAACTTCAAGCAGGCGGTCACCGCGCCGGCGCGCCTCGCGGGAGGCATCCTCCTCGTCCACGAGTCGATGAACCAGGTCGCGCAGCCCCGCGACGCCTGGCTCTACAACCCGGGCCAGCGGCGCGTGAGGCGCGCCCCGCAGGTCGCCTACGACAACCCTGGCACGGCCGCCGACAACATGAGGACGAGCGACCAGCTCGACATGTTCAACGGCGCGCCGGACAAGTACGACTGGACGCTCGTCGGGAAGAAGGAGATCTACGTCCCCTACAACGCCTACCGGCTCCAGGACCCGAAGGTCAAGTACAAGGACATCCTCACGCCGCTCCACATGAACCCCGACCACACCCGTTACGAGCTGCACCGGGTCTGGGTCGTCGACGCGACTCTGAAGAAGGGCGAGAGGCACATCTACAAGCGTCGGACCTTCTACATCGACGAGGACAGCTGGCAGATCCTCGTCGTCGACCAGTACGACAACCGTGACCAGCTCTGGCGCGTCTCGGAAGGGCACGCCATCGCCTACTACGATCTGCCGACGATCTGGACCTCCGCCGAGTCCCACACCGACCTCCAGGCGGGGCGCTACCTCGTCATGGGCCTGAACAGCGAGAACGCGCCGCACGACTTCAAGATCAAGCGGAGCGAGGGCGACTTCATGCCGGACGCTCTCCGGCGCGAAGGCGTCCGCTGACCCGGAGGGCCGCGCCATGCGTGAGAAGTCCGTTCCCGCGCTCGGCGCGGCCCTGCTCGCCCTGGCGACCCTGGCCCCTGCGGGCGCGGCGGAGCCTCCCGCCGCGTCCGAACGGTCGACGCCCGCCCGGCTCGCCGCTCGTTCGCTCCTCCTCGACGTCGCCGACCGCGACGGCCTCGCCGTCGCGGTCGGCGAGCGAGGGCACATCCTCGTCTCCCGCGACGGCGGGGCGTCGTGGACCCAGGCCGAGGCGCCGACGCGAGCGCTCCTCACCGGCGTCTTCCTGCACGACTCCCGCCTCGGGTGGGCGGTCGGACACGACGAGACCATCCTCCGGACGCGCGACGGCGGGGCGACCTGGCAGCGCGTCCGCCACGCTCCCGAGGAGGAGAGGCCGCTCCTCGACGTCTGGTTCCGTGACGAAAGACAGGGCTTCGCGATCGGCGCTTACGGCCTCCTCCTCGCGACCGGGGACGGCGGCGACACGTGGGAGAGCCGGACGGTCGTCGCGGGGGACGACACGCACCTGAACGCGATCGCGGAGGCGGACGGCGCGCTCATTCTCGCCGGAGAGGCGGGCTCCCTCTACCGCTCCGACGACGGGGGCGAGAGCTGGAAGGCGCTCCCGTCCCCCTACGAGGGCTCGTTCTTCGGCCTGCTTTCGCTCTCCGACGGGGGCCTCCTGGCCTTCGGGCTCCGGGGGCACCTCTTCCGCAGCGAGGATCGAGGGACGACCTGGACCGGCGTCGCTTCCGGCACCGAAGCGACGCTGATGACCGGCCGGGAGCTCGGCGGCGGCCGGGTCGTCGTGGCGGGCCTGGCCGGCGTCCTCCTCTTCAGCGAAGACGCCGGCCGCACGTTCCGGGCCCGGGAGCAGGAAGACCGAAAGGCCTCGCTGGCGATCCTTCCGGGAGGCGCGGGCGGGATCGTCCTCCTCGGAGAGGGCGGGGTCCGGCCGATCGAGAAGCCGTTCTAGGGCGGGCGCTCCCGGGCTCGGGCCCGGGGCGCCGGCGGAGGGGTGAGGGGACGAGATGACGAAGGAACGGATCACGAGCTTCCTGGAGAAAGCGGTTTTCGGCCACCGGCCCGTCGTCCTCGGCTTCTTCGCCGCGGCCACGCTCTTCATGGCCTGGTCGGCGGCGCACCTGAAGGTCGACGCGGGCTTCCAGAAGAACCTCCCGCACGCCCATCCCTACATGGAGACGTTCCTGAAGCACCAGCAGGAGTTCGGCGGGGCGAACAGGGTCCTCGTGGCGATGATGGCGCGGGAAGGCGACATCTTCACGCCCGAGTTCCTCGACGCGCTGAAGAAGGCGACCGACGAGGTCTTCTTCATCCCCGGCGTCGACCGGAGCCGCGTCCAGTCGCTCTTCACGCCGAACGTCCGCTACACCGAGGTCGTCGAGGACGGCATCGCCGCCGGGAACGTCATCCCCGACGACTTCGCGCCGGACGCCGAGGGGCTCGCCCAGGTCCGCCGCAACGTCCTGAAGGCCGGCATCGTCGGACGGCTCGTGGCGAACGACTTCTCGGGGACGATCATCAGCGCCGAGCTCCTCGAGGTCGACCCTTCGACCGGGCAGAAGCTCGACTTCATCGCCGTCTCGAACGTGCTCGAGGAGAAGGTCCGCCGACAGTTCGACGCGGAGTTCGTCCCGAGCTCCAAGGTGGACGTGCGGATCATCGGCTTTGCGAAGGTCGTCGGCGCGATCTCCGCCGGCACCCGCCGCGTCATCCTCTTCTTCCTCGTCGCGTACGCCCTCACGGGCCTCCTGGTCTACCTCTACTCCCAGTCGCACCGGCTCTCGCTCGTGGCGCTCGGCTGCTCGACGATCGCCGTCGTCTGGCAGCTCGGCCTCCTCACGCTCCTCGGCTTCGGGATCGACCCGATGTCGATCCTCGTCCCGTTCCTCATCTTCGCGATCGGCGTCAGCCACGCCGTCCAGATGATCAGCGCGAACGGCGCCGAGATCTTCGACGGCGCCGACCCGATGACCGCCGCGCGAAACAGCTTCCGGCGCCTCCTCGTGCCGGGCTTCATCGCGCTCGCGTCCGACACGATCGGGTTCCTGACGATCCTCCTCATCAAGATCCGGGTCATCCAGGAGATCGCGATCACGGCGAGCCTCGGCGTGGCCGTCATCATCCTGACGAACCTCTTCCTGATCCCGGTCGTCCTCTCGTACCTACACTACCCCGCCGACTACAACGCCCGCCTCCACCGCCGGGCCGAGCACATGTCCGGCCTCTGGCGCCGGCTCGCGCAGGTCTCCGCCCCGAGGCCCGCCGCCGTGATCGTCGCCGTGGCGGCCCTCCTCTTCGGCCTCGGCCTCTGGAAGGGACGCGACGTGAAGGTCGGCGACCTCCACCGGGGCGTCCCCGAGCTGCGAGCCGATTCGCGCTACAACGTCGACAGCGCCGTCATCACGTCGAAGTTCTCGATCGGCGTCGACATCCTCACCGCCATCGTCGAGACGAAGCCCGAGGGGTGCGTCGACCACTCCGTCATGACGACGATCGACGACTTCGCGTGGCACATGGAGAACGTCGAGGGGGTCCAGTCCACGATCGCCCTCCCCGCGATCGCGAAGATGCTCAACGCGGGGTGGAACGAAGGGTCCCCGAAGTGGCGGGTCCTCTCGCGCAACCAGTCCGTCCTCCAGCAGTCCGTCACCTACGTCCCGACGACCTCCGGCCTCCTCAACTCCGACTGCAGCGTCATACCGGTGATGATGTTCACAGCCGACCACAAGGCCGACACGATCGAGCGGATCGTCGCGGAGGTGAAGCGCTTCGAGACCGACCACGGCCACCCCGACGTGAGGTTCCGCCTCGCGACCGGCAACGTCGGCGTCATGGCGGCCACGAACGAGGCGGTCTCCTCGGCCCAGTTCCCCATCCTCGCGTGGGTCTTCGGGGCCGTCGTCGTCCTCTGCCTCGTCTCGTTCCGCTCGCTCCGCGGGACGCTCTGCATCCTCGTCCCGCTCGCCCTCGTCTCCCTCCTCGCCTACGCGCTCATGGCGTGGCTGAAGATCGGTCTGAAGGTGTCGACGCTCCCCGTCGTGGCGCTCGGCGTCGGCGTCGGCGTCGACTACGGCATCTACATCTTCGCCCGCTTCCGGTCGCTCTACCGGGACGGCGCTCCGCTGACCGAGGCCTACCGGAAGACGCTCGCGATCACCGGGAACGGCGTCCTCTTCACCGGCATCACCCTCGGGCTCGGCGTCGCGACGTGGATCTTCTCGCCGCTGAAGTTCCAGGCCGACATGGGGCTGCTCCTCTGCTTCCTCTTCCTGATGAACATGGTCGGAGCCCTCGTCCTGCTTCCGGCGCTCGCCCGCGGACTGCTCGGGGACACCCACCAGGGGCGCGGCTGACGCCGCGCCCCCCGGGCGCCTACCCGTCGACGCCGAGGCCCACCGGGCAGGCGATCCCGATCCCGCCGAGACCGCAGTAGCCGCCCGGGTTCTTCGCGAGGTATTGCTGGTGGGCGTCCTCGGCGTAGTAGAACGGCCCCGCCGGCCGGATCCCGGTCGTGATGGGGTCGAAGCCCCGCGCCGAGAGGACCGCCTGGTAGACGTCCCGGATCGCGGTGGCGAGCCGGTCCTGCTCCGCGGAGTGCGTGAGGACCAGGGAGCGGTACTGCGTCCCGACGTCGTTCCCCTGCCGCATCCCCTGCGTCGGGTCGTGCTTCTCGAAGAAGAGCTTCAGGAGCGCCTCGTACGAGACCGCCGCCGGGTCGAAGACGACGAGGACGACCTCGGCGTGCCCCGTGCGGCCGGTGCAGACCTCCTTGTAGGTCGGGTTCGGGGTCAGGCCGCCGGAGTAGCCGACGGCCGTGGTGTGGACGCCGGGAAGAGCCCAGAACGCCTTCTCGGCGCCCCAGAAGCAGCCCATCCCGAAGACGGCCCTCTCGAGGCCGGCCGGGAACGGCGGGAGGATCTCGCGACCGTTCACGAAGTGGCGGTTCGTCACGGCGAGCGGCGTCGGGCGCCCCTCCAGCGCGTCCTCCGAATCGGGAAGGCGGAGCTTGCTCTTGTCGAACAGCACGGTTCACCTCCGGGTCGTTCGTCCGGAGTGTAGCCGGGGCGACCCGCCGCGCGCCTTAGACGTACCGGCGGCGCAGGCGATAGTGGGAGACCATCCACTCGTTCCCGCCCCCGAACGCCCAGAGCTCCGCGCAGGCCATGAGGAAGACGCGCCACTCGGCGAGCTTGCGGCGCGCGAGGGCGGGCCCGTACGCCTTCTCGAAGAGCTTCCGCGCTCCGGCGCGTCTCCGGTCCAGGTTCTCGAGCCACGCCTCCGCCGTCCGCGCGTAGTGCGTTCCGTTCACCCGCCAGCGCTCCTCGACGAAGAGGTGCTCGGGGAAGCGGAGGAGGAGGTGGTCCGAAGGCATGAGGCCTCCGGTGAAGAAGCTCCGGGCCATCCAGTCGCTCTCGTCCCTCGCGACGAACGGGTACGAGACGTCGCGGTGCGAGAAGACGTGGACGAAGAGCCGTCCGTCGGGCTTCAGCCACGAGGCGATCCGGCCGAGGAGCTCGGGCCAGTTGCGCATGTGCTCGAACATCTCCACGGAGACGACGCGGTCGAAGGCCGGGCCGGTCGCCGGGTCGAAGACGTTCATGTCGCAGGTGACGACCTTCACGTTCGAGAGGTTCCGCTCCGCCGCCCGGGCCTCGACGTACTCGCGCTGGCTCCTCGAGTTCGAGACGGCGACGATCCGGGACGCGGGGTAGCGCTCGGCCATCCAGAGCGTCAGCGAGCCCCACCCGCAGCCGAGCTCGAGGACGTTCTGCCCGTCCTCGAGGCGGGCGCGCGCGCAGGTGAGGGCGAGCATCGCCGCCTCGGCGGCGTCGAGGGTCGTCACCCCGTCCGACCAGAGGCCGGAGGAGTACTTACGGTACGCGCCGAGGACGAGCTCGAAGAACTCGGGAGGGACTTCGTAGTGCTGCTCGTTCGCCTCGGCCGTCGCGAGCGCCACCGGGCTCTCCCGCATCTGGGCGACGAGCCGCTCCTCGCGCTCGAGCGCCGCCTCGGCGTCGCCGGCCCGCTCCTCGGCGAGCCGCCGGCGCAGGAGCTCGCGGATCCTGCGCCGGACGAGGACGTCCGGGACGAGTCCCCGCTCGAGGGCGAGCTGCGCCCAGCCGTGCTCAACGGGCATCGCTCTCCTCGGCGGCCGGGACCGGCACCGTGGCGAGCTTCGCCCCGGCCGCCGGTCCGGTCGGGGCGTCCGCCCCCTTCGTCGGCCGGAGCCGCCGCGCGGCGGCGCGCAGGGCGGGGCGCACCGCGAAGTAGACCGCCGCGCCGATCAGAGGGGCCGTCAGGGCCCAGGCGCCGACGGCCTGGAGCGTCACGCGCCAGAGCGCCTCGATCGCCTCCCCGGGCCGCGACGTCACGAAGGCCGCGAGCTCCTCGGCCGACATCCGGACGGCCGGTCCGCCGAAGAGGAGCCGACCGAGCTTCAGGTACGGGAGTATGAACGCGAGCTGGAGCGGGAACGAGAGGTAGTTGATCGCCTGGATGAGCGGCTGGTTGAGCCGGAGGACGATCGCCGCCGTCGTACAGAGGATCGTCGTCGTCCCGACGATCGGGATCACGGCGATCGCGAGGCCGATCGCGATCGTCAGGGCGATCGCGTCCGGGGAGAGCCCCTGCGTCAGCTGCTCGAGGATCGGGCGGACGAGCCGCCGGCGCAGGACCTCGATCACGCCTCTCCCCGGTAGCCGGGCGCGGGGCCGAGGGCGTGGTTTCCCGAGCGGGTCAGGACGACCTGGACGTCCCCGATATGACGCTCGGCGAAGCCTCCCTCGCAGTAAGCCAGGTAGAAGTCCCAGAGGCGCGTGAATCGCTCGTCGTAGCCGAGCTGGCGCACCCGCGGCCGGTTCGCGAGGAACGCCTCCCGCCACCGCCGCAGCGTCTCGGCGTAGTGCGCCCCGACGTCCTCGAGGTGGTGGACGAGGAGGCGGGAACGGGCGGAGACGGCCGAAACGATCGCCCCGACGGAGGGGCAGTGGCTCCCCGGAAAGACGTACTTCTGGATGAAGTCGGGGCGTCGGCGGTAGCGGGCGTAGCGGTCGTCGGGAACGGTGATCGACTGGATCACCGCGATCCCGTCGGGCGCGAGGAGCCGGTCGACGACCTCGAAATAGCCCGGGAGGAACTCCTCCCCCACCGCCTCGAGCATCTCGACCGACACGACCCGATCGTACGTCCTTCCCTCGGCCGGGAGGTCGCGGTAGTCGACGAGCCGGATCTCGACGCGATCCGCGAGCCCTTCCCGCGCCACCCGCTCCCGCGCCCGGGCCGCCTGCTCCGTGGAGAGGGTGATCCCGGTGACACGGGCTCCGTACTCCCGCGCGGCGAGGAGGGCGAAGGCGCCCCACCCGCAGCCGATCTCGAGGACGTGGTCGCCGGGCCGGATCCGGGCCTTCTCGGCAATCCTGCGGAGCTTCTTCTCCTGTGCCTCTTCGAGAGTCTCGTCCCCCGTCTCGAAGAGAGCGCAGGAGTACGTCATCGAGGGGTCGAGGAAGGTTTCGTAGAGGTCGTTGCCGAGGTCGTAATGCACCGGCACGTTCCGCCGCGAGCCGGCCCGGCTGTTCCGATTCCGGGCATGCAGGAGCCGGTTCGCCACGTTCGTGAGGCGGGTCGCCCAGGTCTCGCGGTCGAGGAGGTCGGCGTTCCTCGCGAAGAGCCTCACGAGGCCCGGAAGGTCGTCGGCCGTCCACTCGCCGTCGAGGTAGGCCTCCGCGGCGCCGAGGTCGCCGGCCGCGAGGAGCGCCCGGAACGGCCTCCAGGAGCGCGCGAAGAGGCGAACGGGGCGGGCCTCCTCCGCTCCGAAGCGGCGCGTCGTCCCGTCCGGGAGCGTCAGGAGGACGGCCCCTTCCCGAATCCCCTCGAGCGCGCGAAGAGCGAGCCGCGCGGCGAGGCGGTCGAGGAGCCCCGGCGAAGGGGCCCCGGAGACGAGGGCGTCGGAAGTCGACTCGAGAGTGGTCACGCGGCTCTCCTCGTGTGGATCAGCCCGGCCGGGGGCTCGGGTCGGGTGTAGACGGGGAGCTCCCTGAGCCAGAGCTTCAGCGCCTGCCAGTGGATCCAGGCGATCACCATCGCCGGCATCAGCGGGTTCGCGAGGAGGGCCCGCGCCAGGCTCGCCGTCGTCAGCGGCCGCCGCCGCGCCGAGAACGTCGCGTCGAAGACCTTGACGCCGCTCTCGAAGTCGTCGACGTGGACGACGAGGCCGTCTCCCGGGACCGAGAGGTGGAACTCGTACTCGAGGTCCATCGGGAGGAAGGGCGAGACGTGGAAGACCTTCGGGAAACGGGGAGTCCGGATTCCCGGCTCGTCCCCGCGCCGCTCGAGGACGTACCCGAACGTCTCGCCGAAGGTGTTGTTGATCTCGGCGACGGCGAGGTCCAGCCGTCCGTCCGCCCCGAGGACGTAGTAGTAGCTCACCGGGTTGAAGGCGTAGCCGAGGACGCGGGCGTGGGTCAGGAGGAGGACGCGCCGCTCGCCGAGGACGTGGCCGCGCGCGGCGAGCCAGTCGCGGAGCTTCTCCTTGACCGGCCTCTCCGCCGGCCCGAGGTAGTCGCGGTCGAAGAGCGCGGTCCAGCCGCTCCGGTTGTGCCGGAAGAGGCCGACCTCTTCCTCGATCCGGGGCAGCTCGTCGAGGTCGAGGAGGAGCTGCCACACCCGGTACGAGAAGGCGTGGGGCTTCGGCGTGAGCCGCCGGTGGCGGACCGTGCCGACGTAGAGGGCCGAGGCAAGCGGCCTCTTCGTCTCCCGTCCGGTCACAGCGGCTCCGCGCCGAGCGAGACGGCGGCCTCGAGGCCCGACCGCAGCCCGTCCTCGTGGAAACCGTAGCCGAACCAGGCGCCCGCGAACCAGGTCCGCCGCTTCCCGTTCAGCGACGGGAGCTCGGCCTGCGTCGCGACGCTCGCCGGGGTGTAGACCGGGTGGGTGTAGAGGAGGCGCCGCGCGACCGTCCCCTCCGCCGGCTCGCGCCGCGGGTTCAGGGAGACGATCCAGTCCGTCTCCGTCGGGAGCCCCTGGAGACGGTTGAGAAAATAGTGGAGCGTCGCCGAGCCCCAGGGCCGTTCGCAGTCCTCGAGGTGGTAGTTCCAGGAGGCGCGGGCGCCGCGCCGGAGCGGGAGGAACGTACGGTCGGAGTGGAGCAGCGTCTCGTTGCTCGAGAAGCTCCACGCGCCGAGGAGGCGTTTCTCGTCCGCCGTCGGCCCCTCGAGCATCGCGAGCGCCTCGTCGGCATGCGTCGCGATCAGGACGCCGTCGAACCGCTGGCTCCCGCCGTCCGCGAAGACGAGCTCGACGCCGTGCGCGTCCCGCCGGACTCTCGTCACGCCGTTCCCGAGATGGAGCCGGTCGCGGAACGGCTCCGTCAGGCGCTTCACGTACTCGCGGCTTCCGCCGTCGACCGTCCGCCACCGGAGCTGCGTCGTCACCCCGAGGAAGCCGTGGTTCCGGAAGAAGCGGACGAGCGTCGCCGAGGGCAAGGTCTCCATCGCCGCGGGGCCGGAGGACCAGACGGAGGCGGCCATCGGGATCAGGTAGTGGTTCCGGAACGCGGCACCGTACCGCTCGCGGTCGAGGTACGCGGCGAGCGTGAGCGTCTCGGCCCCTCTCTCCTCGAGGAGACGGGGCGCCTCGCGGTTGAAGCGGGCGATCTCGAGGAGCATCCCGTGGAACGAGGGCTTCAGGAGGTTCGCCGGCTGGGCGAACACGCCCGACAGCCCCGTCCCGCACCATTCGAGGTCGCAGCGCTCGCAGCGGACGGAGAACGACATGTCGCTCTCCTTCGTCGGGACGCCAAGCGTCGCGAAGAGCTTCACGAGGTTCGGGTAGGTCACCTCGTTGTAGACGAGGAAGCCGGTGTCGACGGGGACCGCGCCGCGTGAGCCGGGGACGTCCACCGTGTGGCTGTGGCCTCCGGGGCGTCGCTCCCTCTCGAAGACGCGGACGTCGTGCCTCTCGTGGAGCCGCCAGGCGGCCCCGAGGCCCGAGATCCCCGTACCCACGATCGCCAGGTTCATCCTCCCTCGTCCTCCGCAGCCGTCCTACGTAACGGATCGGCGGATGGGATTGCAGCCCGGACCGGACGGCGAGTGTCGCGACCCGCCCGGGCGTACGATTCCCGAGCAGCTCGAGGCCGGCCACGGGAAACGGTCGATCGGACTCCCGCCTCGCGGGGTCCCGAAGGGAGCGACGATGAGGACGGAAGGCGAGACCCGGCCTGCCGACGGCTCCGACCCCGAGCGGATCGACCTGAACGAGGTCGTCCTCGCCCTCTCCGACGCCCTCGACCTCGTCGGGACGCACGTCGTCCAGCACGGCAAGCGTGTCGCGTTCATGGCGGCCTCGTGCGGCCGATCGCTCGCGCTCGAGGAGGACGAGAGAAGCGACCTCCTCCTCGCGGCCGTCCTGCACGACTGCGGCGTCTCGTCGACGCGCCTCCACGCGAGGCTCCTCGAGGCCGACTTCGCGTTCGAGGAGGCCCGCGGCCATGCGGAGGCCGGCGCGGGCCTCCTCCGCCGCTTCGACCCCCTCTCCCGGGTCGCGGCGATCGTCGGCCTCCACCACACGCCCTGGGACTCGGACGAGCGCCGAGCCGCCGACCCTCGCATCGCCCTCCTGGCGAACCTCGTCTTCCTCGCCGACCGCGTGGACGCTCTCCTCCAGGCCCGTCGGGGCTCCGACCCCCTCCTCGCGACGGACGAGATGCGCCGCTGGGTCTTCGCCCGCTCGGGAGGTCTGTTCGCCGAGGAGACCGTCGGCGCCTTCCTGGCGGCGTCGGCGGCGGAGGCCTTCTGGCTCACTCTCGAGGCGCACCACCTCGAGAGGGCCCTGCGGGACGAGATGCGCCTCGAGAGGAGCCGGACCGTGCCCGCCTCCGCGCTCGAGGACCTCGCCCTCGTCTTCGCGGAGATCGTCGACGCGAAGAGCCCCTACACGGCCGCCCACTCCGTCGCCGTCGCCCGGCTCGCCGCGCTCCTCGGCCGCCTCGCCGGCCTCGACCCGCGGACCTCCGCCCACCTCCGGGTCGCCGGCCTCCTCCACGACCTCGGCAAGCTCCGTGTCCCCGACGAGGTCCTCGACAAGCAGGCGCCGCTCGACGCGGGGGAGTTCGCCGCCATCGAGCGGCACGCGTTCGAGACGTTCCAGATCCTCCGCCGGGTCGAGCCGCTTCGAGAGATCGCCGCCTGGGCCGGCTATCACCACGAGGGGCTCTCGGGGAAGGGCTACCCGTTCCACCGGCGCGGAGAGGAGATCCCCCTTCCCGCCCGGCTCCTCGCGATCGCGGACGTCTTCCAGGCCCTCGCACAGCGACGCCCCTACCGCGGCCCGCTCGGACCGGAGGCGATCCTCGACCATCTTCGCCGCTTCGTCGAGACGGGAAAGCTCGACCCGCGCGGCGTCGAGCTCGTCGCCGCGAACCTCGAGGAGTGCTTCCGCGCCGCCACGCTCGATGATCAGGAGGGACGCGGCGAAGCGCCTCCGTCCGGCTGAGCCCGCATACGGCAACGGCCCGTGGTATGAAACCGCCGTGACGCCCCGCCCCTCCGCCGTCGTCCTCCTCTCGGGCGGCCTCGACTCGGCCACCTGCCTCGCGATCGCGAAGGACGAAGGCTTCGCGCCCTACGCCCTCAGCTTCCGCTACGGCCAGAGGCATGCCCCCGAGCTCGCCGCGGCCGGACGCGTCGCCGCGGCGCTCGGCGCCGAGCGCCACGTCGTCGCGTCGATCGACCTCGGACTTTTCGGAGGCTCGGCGCTCACGGCCGACCTCGACGTCCCGAAGGACCGCGCCGACGACGCGATCGCGCACGGGATCCCGGTGACGTACGTCCCGGCACGCAATGCCGTCTTCCTCTCGTTCGCGCTCGCCTGGGCCGAGGTCCTCGGGGCGTTCGACATCTTCGTCGGCGTGAACGCCCTCGACTACAGCGGCTACCCCGACTGCCGTCCCGAGTTCGTCGCGGCGTTCGAGGCGATGGCGAACCTCGCGACGCGCGCCGGAGTCGAGGGCGCCGGACGCTTCCGCGTCCGCGCGCCGCTCCTCTCGATGACGAAGGCCGAGATCGTCCGGACCGGCCTCGCCCTCGGCGTCGACTACGGCCTCACGCTGAGCTGCTACGACCCTTCGGCCGGCGGCGCCCCGTGCCTTCGCTGCGACGCCTGTCTCCTGCGGGCGAAGGGCTTCCGCGAGGCGGGCGTCCCCGACCCGGCCCTCGAGCGCCCGCGGACCGCATGAGCTACGCCGTCAAGGAGATCTACTACACGCTCCAGGGAGAGGGCCTGCAGACGGGGCGCGCCGCCGTCTTCCTCCGCTTCGCGGGCTGCAACCTCTGGTCGGGACGAGAGGAGGACCGCGCCTCCGCGAGGTGCCGCTTCTGCGACACCGACTTCGTCGGCGTCGACGGCCCCGGGGGAGGCCGCTTCGCCGACGCGGCCTCCCTCGCGGCCGCGGTCCGGCGAACCTGGGAAGCGCCGCTCCCCGGCGAGGGCCGGCGGCTGGTCGTCTGCACCGGGGGGGAGCCTCTCCTGCAGCTCGACGCGGCGCTCGTCGAAACCCTCCACACCGAGGGGTTCGACGTGGCGGTCGAGACGAACGGCACCCGGACGCCTCCCCCGGGCCTCGACTGGATCACCGTCAGCCCCAAGGCCGGAGCAGAGCTGCTCCTGACGGCCGGAGACGAGCTGAAGCTCGTCTTCCCGCAGGAGGGGGCCGAGCCGGAGCGCTACGAGCGGCTCGCGTTCCGGGCGTTCGTCCTCCAGCCGATGGACGGGCCGGACCGCGAGCGGAACACGGCCGCCGCCGCGGCCTGGTGCCTCGCTCACCCGCGCTGGCGGCTCGGTCTGCAGACGCACAAGCTCGCCGGCCTGCGCTGACCACCGTCCCGCGGAACGGGAGCGGAGAGCAGGAAAAGAAGCCCCGCGCTTCCGACCGGGTCTCGGCGCCGCGCGGCGAGGGCGAGGAGAGCGAGGGCGTGCGCGACGACGGACTCCCGGGTCTTCCGCGAAGGGCTTCAGCCGCTAGGTACGGAGCGTCCGGACAAAGGTTCCGCGTTCTCGCCCGCCCCCTTCGCCGTAGCCGACTCAAGCCGCTGCGAAATTCAACACACCGCAACGGGCTCGCTTTCGAGCCCATCATCTCCACATAACAGTTGCAGACAGAGTGACTTTCACAAACAGAACGGCTCCCGCCGTGCGTAGAGGAGTTCAGCACGCCCCGGGACCATGCTCGCACCGCTCATCCCGCACAAGGCGCTACAAAAGCAACTACTTACGCCGACAGAACCGGTTCTGGCAGCGCCCTTGCGATATCTCCGGGCGAAGCGGGCCGAGAGAAATCGGAACAACCCGCAGGGAGGTTCGAAATGGTCGCTCTCTTCGTCGTCCTCACCATCGTCGTCGCCCTCGCCGTCGACAGCTACGTCCTGGCCCG
>JAKPXO010000319.1 GCA_029567505.1 Acidobacteriota bacterium | reverse complement strand
AACGGCACAGCGGCAGTTCGGCGAGAAGCACCAGGACGAAACATTCCACGAGAAGCTCGTGTCAAACCGACTGAAGATCGCGGCCTCTCTGAGGAAGTCCTTCGACGTGGATGCAGACGAGGATTTCTGGGAGACCCTCTTCAACAACATGTTCTGAGTCGCCAGCTACGACGGTTCGCAGCTTGCGCTCACACGTCAGCTTCGCTACGGTGGTGTTGACCTACCCCACGACTCCGTGCCTGACGTTCAACTCCATCTCGGCGACTGCCTTGAGGTGATGAAGACCATTCCTTCCGGCTCGATCGACATGATCCTCGCCGACCTGCCCTACGGAACAACCGCTTGTAAGTGGGACTCGGTGATCCCGTTCGAGCCGCTCTGGGAGCAGTACCGAAGGATCGCGAAGTCGAACGCCGCGATCGTGCTGACCGCGAGTCAACCGTTTACCTCGGCACTCGTGATGAGCCGTCCGAGTCTCTTCAAGCATGAATGGATCTGGGAGAAGTCGCTTGGGTCGAACTTCCTGCTTGCGAGGAAAGCACCCCTGAAGGTCCACGAGACCGCCGTGGTGTTCTGCAAAGGAACGCCACGGTACTTTCCGCTGATGGTCCCTGGGACTCCTTACGATGCTTCGAAGAGGGTCTCGAAGAAGGGTAGCAACACAGACGTCTTCAATTCAGTCCCGAACCCTCGATACAGACATGAACGTCCATCTGGAGAGAGGTTTCCAAGGAGCGTCATCTACTTCAGAAAGGCGGCTGGGGCTCGCGGTGATGGAGGAGCGCTCCATCCGACTCAGAAGCCCGTCGCCCTCATGGAGTACCTCATCCGCACCTACACGAACGAGGACGAGACCGTCCTCGACAACACGATGGGGTCGGGGACGACCGGAGTGGCGTGCGTGAACACGGGCCGCGCCTTCATCGGCATCGAGCTCGACGCGGGCTATTTCGAGATCGCGTGGAAGCGGATCGCCGCCGCCGAGGAGAAGAAGCGACACGACGAAGCGCAGAACGAGCTTCCTCTCGCCGCTTGACTCGGTGATGCATGGAGACGCTTGGGACGATCGGGGCGGACTTTGTAACCGAGGATGTAACCCGTTTGTAACCGGAGGTGGAATCAGCTGCCCCACCATCGCAGCAAGCTCTTCCATCTGAGGGCCTTAGAAACGAGAGAGCCACTGACTTTCGCCAGTGGCACCCGAGATTACGTAAACTATTGCAGTAGAATAAGATATGGAGCCGAAAGGCGGACTTGAACCGCCGACCTACTGATTACGAATCAGTTGCTCTACCAACTGAGCTACTTCGGCTCGCTTCCTGCCAAAGACCGCGGCGCGAGCGCCGCAAGGGAGGCGCATTCTAGAAGCCGGCCCCCGGACGGTCAAGCGATCAGGGATCGACCCATGGGAGCGACGGGAAGCAGAGGGGGCCGATCTTCCGCTCGAGCTCGTAGACGACGTTCTCGCGCGCGTCGATGGAGCGGTCCATCAGCTCCTTGCGAAGCCTCGAGTCGGGGACGCTGCGGATCGCCGCTTCCGCCTCGTCGAAGAGCGGCCAGGTGAGGGCGTGGAGCACCTCGTGGAACGCGTGTCGGCGGAGCGCCGCGAGCGATTCCTTCGAGACGAGCTCGGGGTCGAAGCTGACGACCCAGACCTTCCGGTCCTCGGTCCCGCGCATGGAGCGTTCGATGTCGAGGAGGCCGAACTGTTCGTGCACCTCTCCCGGCTCGACGACAAACTCGAGGTCGAGCTTCAACCGCTTCTTCACGAAATCCAGGGCCTTCCGAACCCGAGCCGCCTGCGTCCTCTTCACGATCGTTCCCCCGTGGCTGGCCCATTCTGCCCGAGGGAAGGGTGCTTGGCCACCCCTACCGGAAGACAGACAAATAATTACAAACAAACAACTTATAGGAATAAATCTTCCGAATTATTCGAGTCGGGCTACGGGAGACGGACCCTCACGTCGACCGGGCCGGCCAGGGGGGCTCCGTTCGAGGACGCGAACGAAAGAGTCCGAAGCCGGTCCGGAAGCGCCCGAGGCTCCGCTCCGGAGCCGCCGAAGAGGCGGACGACCTCGGAGACGCGCCCGGAGGCGGTGAGCTCGAGACGATAGCTGCCGTCGAACGGGCCGACGAGGCCGTCGAGGCGCGCCGGAGCAACCAGCCGCAGGCCGGCGGACGAACTCCCGACGAGGTCCAGGCTTGGCGACCGACTCTCCGCGCCCGGCGGAGCCGGGGCCGGCGCCGCGGCGCGCAGACGCGCCGGAGCGGCCTCGGCCTCCTGTCGCGCGACCTCAGCGTCCCCGGCGGAGGCTCGACTCTCCGAAGCGGACGTCGCCGAAGCGAGCCGGTCATTCGCGGGCGCGTCGCGTTCCGGAGCGAAGCCGGCCGCGTCTCTTCCGGGGGAGCCTTCGGCCTTCGCGGCGAGGACGGGCTCGGAGCGGGCGGCGCCCTTCGCTTCGGCGGGCGCGGCGGCGGCCGCGGGGGCGGGAGCGGCGGGAGCCGTCGTCGCCTCCTTCGGCTTCTCCGTCGACGCGAGGTAGACGGTCATGCGGTCTTCGTCGGCCGCCGGGGCGGGGGCGGCCTTCACCTCCGCCACGGTCGCAACGGGCTTCGGCGGGTTGCGCAGGGTCGCGATGACGGCCACGACGACGAGCCCCGCCGCGATGACGCCGAACGTGGCGGGCCGGAAGTAGAAGCCGTACTTGTGAAGCGTGGCGGCGAAGCCTCGCGTGTCGGCCTCGACCTGCGAGGCGACGCGGGTCGCGAGGGCGAACGGGGTCCCCGCGTCGGGCAGCTCTTCCAGCCGGTCGACGAGGCGGGCCATCGCGTCGTAGCGGGCGCGCACCGACGGGTCGGCCGCAAGGAGGCTCTTCAGCTCGCGCTCCTCCTCGCCCGGAAGGTCTCCGTCGAGGGAGCGGGAGATCAGGAGGTCGAGGTCCCCCGTCACGAGAGGGCGGGGCTGGGGGTTCGCGCTCACGAAAGCTCCTCCAGGAGGGCCGCCCGGCCGCGGGCGATCCGGCTCCTCACCGTCCCGATCGGGACGCCGAGGACGTGTGCGATCTCGTCGTAGGAAAGCCCCTCCAGGTCGCGCAGGACGACGGCGTGCCGGAACTCCTCGGGGAGGTTCCGGATCGCCCGGCGCAGCCGGGTCCGCTGCTCGAGGGCGAGGGTCTGCTCCTCGGGAGAGGCGGAGGGATCCGGAGCCTCCTCGCCCGGCCAGGGACGGTCCTCCTCCTCGGCGGCCCGCCGGGAGGCGAAGACCTTCCGCATGCGGGCCAGCGTCCCCTGCCGTGCCTTCGCGCGGTTCAGGGCGATCGTGTAGAGCCACGTCTTGAGGGACGAGTCTCCGCGAAACGTCTCGAGGCCGCGCCAGGCGCGGAGGAACGTCTCCTGGACGACCTCCTCGGCCTCCCACGGCCCGACGAGCCGGGCGGCGAGGGAGAAGACCATTCCGGAGTAGTGACGGACGATCTGCTCGAAGCCGGTCGGGTCGCCGCCCAGGAAGCGGGCGACGGCCTTCTCGTCTCCGGGCCAGTCCCGGGCTTCGCTGGGGCCGTTCACGGGGAAAGCCACGGCGGGGATTCTCCCACGGTGCTGCGCCCCGGAACCGGGGTGGAAGGCGAGGATCCGGGCCGTCACGGAAGTCCCTCCATGCTCCGTCTGACCCCGGGGAAGCGCTTCTGGTTCCCGGCGCGAGGCGCGGTCAGCCCGGCGAGGGCGAGGGCGTCGGGGTCGGGACCGGCGTCGGGACGGGGGGAGGAGGAGGGATGACGATGATCCGGCGCGTCGGCGGCCGGGCCGTCAGGAGGAAACCGGGCGGGCCCATCCCCCTCATCGCCGCCGAGGCCGCGTCGTTCCCGATCACCCACAGGGGGGGCGCGGGGGCCGGCGCCTCGCCGATCGTGATGAGGTCGCCGTCGCCGAAGGAGAGGATCTTCTTCGCCCTCTGCTCAGGCGCGCCGCCGCCCTCCGGGGTCGGGTCGGAGTAGCCGAAGACGTCGATCGCCTCGCGGAGGCCGACGAGCTTCTGAACGCCGACGAGCGACGCGCCCGCGACGACGAACGGGACGGCGCTCCGCGAGAACGGCTTCCCGTCGAGAGAGGCTTCGAGGAAGGCGCTCGTCGCGCCCTCGGGGACGACGAAGCTCGGCCGGCGGCCCGGCTCCTGGAGGAGCGGAACGACGCGCGTGCCGAATCGGACGACGGCCCCCTTCGGAAGCGGGCTCGTGACGGTGACGCGGGTCCCCGTCATTCCGACCTGGGGGTCGAACTCCAGCCGCTCCTCCTGCGCCGCGGCCGGGAGCGCGAGCGCGAGAGCGAGAAACGGGACGCAGGCCTTCATGCGGTCACATTAGCCTTCCGCTCGAACCGTCGCAACAGACGTGAGACGATTCCGCCCTCATGTCGCGGCGGAGCAGGCGGGCGTGAAGGAGCTGCCGGTGGCCCTCCTCGCGGGCTTTGCAGTCGGCCTGTTCGGCGCGATCCCGCCGGGCCCCGTCAACGTGAGCGTCATCCGGAAGGCCTCGCGCGCCGAGACGCGCGAGGCCCTGCGGGTCGCTCTCGGCGCGGCGCTCGTCGACACGGTGATCTGCGGATTCGTGGCGATGGGCTTCGGCTGGGCCCTC
>JAKPXO010000314.1 GCA_029567505.1 Acidobacteriota bacterium | reverse complement strand
ACGCTCCTGAGCGACCGGGCGGAGCGCGTCGTTCATCGCGGACCAGACGGCCTGAGCGGCGCGGAGCCTCTCCTCCGCCTCCGAGATCGCGCGCTGCGCCTCACGCGCGGCCTCGAAGCCACGTGAGGCCGCACCGGGGAGCGCGGCTTTCGCCGTCGCGAGAGCGGCTTCCGCGTCCTCTCGCTCGCGGCTCGCCACGCGCACGTCATCCGAGAGCTTCCGCTCCGCTTCCTTCGCCTCTTCGAGCGTCATCTCTTCGAGGACGACGGGGGCGGGGTCCAGGACGGCGGGCTCCGCCGTCGTCGTCGTCGTCACGTCGCGGGAGGAGCCGGTGGGCCAGCGGCGGGCGCTCACTTCGTGCCCCCTTCCAGCTTGGCGAACGCGATCCGTCGGCGGATCTCCACCTGCTGAACCGGGTTCGGCTCCGCGGCGAGCTTCCTTTCCAGCTCGCGGACGCGGGCGGTCGCGTCGCGCTTCGCGAGGTTCACGAGAGCAGCCTTCTCGATGGCCGCGCGGTTCATCCCGAGGACCGTCATCGCGCCGACGATGCGCGGGTCTCGCATGACGGCTTTCACGATCTCGCGGACCTGCGAGGCGGCGAGCTTGACGGTCGGCGTCCGTTCGACGAGGACGCCTGACGCCGACTTCGTCAGCGGCACGCCGGGGATGCTGCGGGTTCGGGGCGGGGTTCTGCCGGAGACGTACATGTGGGCTCTCCTGTCAGTCAGGCCCGGCGACGCCGGGCGTTGCGTTTCGGGGCTCGGGTCGTGCGCCTCGTCCCGCACGCATCGGCCTTCGTCGCCTCGCCGATGTCGGCCTTGAGGCGACGCCTGAGCGTCTCAGCGGAAGAGGGTTCGGCTTCGAGTGCATGGCGCAGCCGGGCGACGTCATCCCGGGTGAGGACGAGCGGTCCGGCACCGCGAGGGCGGAGGATGAGCGCGTCCCCGAGTCGATCGACGAGGAAACGCTCTTCGAGCGGCGCAAGGGTCACGCGGCCCCCTTTCGGCCCTGAGGGGCCTCAGAGGCGATCCGCCCGCCGGACGGCCCGACGGTCGGATCGGCGTCCGTCCGGGCCGTGGCGGGGCGCGAATCCGGTTTTGCGGCGGCCTTTTCGCAGGCTCGGCGGATGGTCTCCGCGATGTCGCGCTGCTCCCGTTCGGCGGGCTTCATCTTCGCGAGAGCGGCGGCGGCATGGCGAAGGTGCGCCCGGCGCAGCTTCCGGCATCGCGCGCGCCAGTCGCCGCGCCGCGAGAATCCCTCCGCGCGCGCCACGTCGAGCGACGACTCGATGTCGTCGATGGGCCAGGAGGGATCGAGCGTCTGCGCGTACGCGCGCCACTCGTCGGCACTCGGCTCCCCTCTCAGAGGCGAAATCGAGCGAGCGCGCCGCGGGGTCACAGGGGGGGCAGGCCCCCCCTCACACTCCCCCTTCTCGCTCTCGATCTCCTTCTCCTTCTCGATCTCCTTCTCCTTCTCGGCGTGACCCATCGTGACGGCGTCACGCTCCGTCACGCGCTCTCGGGCGCGCTGCCGCTGTTTCCGGAGTGCGGCCATCGCGCGCGAGCGGTCCTCCTGTCGCCTCGCCCAGGTCACGACACGCCAGCCCCAAGGGCGCCCCGGGTCGATCAGGACGAGGCGGCGGCCGTCGTGCTCCCGCGAGCGGCTCTGCGGGTCGGGAGCCATCAGCTCGGCGAGCGCCCGCTCCGTGTCCTCGAGCGAAAGGCACGCGCGCGCGGCGAGGGCGCGAACGGTCATGTCCACGGAGCCGTTTCTGCCGGGCTCCGACGCGATGAGCAGCACGGAGACCCACAGGACGCGGACGACGGGGTCAGCCTCCCAGACCGACGACTCTAGGAGCTGCCGCTCGATGGGCGTCCACGGTGCGACAGCGGCGCGGCCGTCATCACTCACGCGACCCGCCCTTCGCGTTCTCCGCCGCGCGCTCGGCGATCCATCGTTCGACTTCGGCGAGGTCGTAGACCGTGCAAGTCCTCGAGATGCGCAGAGCGCCTCGCGGGCCTTCGCCCCGGGAACGCCAATTCGCCAACGTCGCCGTCTTCACGCCGATGAGCGCGGCAGCGGACTTCGACGTGATGCGGCGAGTCACCGCGCGCTCCCGTCGCGGAGGAACCGCTCGACATCCTCGGGCGCGACGCGATACCTGCCGAGGATCTTCTCCGCGGGGAGACGCTCTTCGAGGATCGCGCGCCGGATCGCCGAGTCCGAGACGGGGTAGGTCCGGACGATGTCCGGGATCGTGAGCGCCGAGCGGAGATCCTTCATCCGTTCCCTCCGGGTCCGCGGTTCGTCCCGCGGCCCCAGAGCGGAACCTAGGCTCGGCCAGTCAGGAAAGATCCGGAGAAAACTACTCGCTCTCCTCCGGTCGGCGGGAGAGCGCGCTCCAGAAGGGGGCCGACGGGTCTCGATCCCGCTCGATCCGTTCCCGGGCGTAGGAGAGACGCTTCCTCGCCGCGGTCATCGTCGCCGCTGCGAACGGTCCCTCGGCTTCGCCGTCTTCCCCAGTCTTCAGCCATGCGACCGCCATCCGATCCGCGCGTGCGGCAAGGTCGGCGAGCCCGCGCCGCCGCGGCTTCCGCGCTCGCTCGCGTCGGTACTCAGCGACGTGAAGCGCGACGTACCGCGCTCCCTCGACGAGGTAGGAATCGGAAGGGTCTGGCGGATCGACGAAGCGCCACGGAGTCGTCCCCTTCGCCCGGCGAAGCTCGCGCCGGAACTTCTCGTCGTCGTCCCGGAAGCGGAACCGGATCTCCACCTCAGCCGCGTGAGATAGCGGCGAGTCCGCCGAGTAGAGCGAGAGCCATGCTTCGAGGATCGCGTCCGGCTCGACGAGATCCGCGGGCGTCCTCTCGTGAACGGCACGCAAGGTGACGAAAGCCCGCCACCGAAGGCCGCGAAGCGCGGCGGCTTCGTTGAACCCGTCCTCGTCGAACGGCCTTCCCCCGGGATGATTCGGCATGGTTCCTCGTCCTCCCCCTCGTCGTCGCGGGAAAGGTGCCGGGCGGGAACGGGACGAGGAACCTCCGCCGGGTAGCTACTCCCAGCGGTCCCGCCCGGCACGACGGTCAGCGCGTCCGGGTGTTCGTTCGGGTGTTCGTCGCGCTCGATTTCATGGCTCTTCTCAGCTTCTCACTCTTCGCAAGTCCGCATGTCCAGAGGATCGAGGAGCGGTGAGAAGTCTTCGCCCGGTCTTTCAAGGTGAAGATCGCGGGTTCGAATCCCGCTGGGGGTACCAACCTCTTCCTGCCGTCGAGACGGGCGTCCCTCGCTCTCGCGCCCACGAACGACACGCGGCGAGCCGGCGCGCTCCTCCCCGTTCGCGCGAAGAGGGGCGCCGGCCCGTTCGACCGGTCGTGTCGCGCGGGAGACCCGCGTCGCGGGTCTCCCGACGGGATTCAGCGCATCAGCTTCCCGGCCATTCCGAGGATGTCGTCGAGGGCGTTCCCGTCCCCGTCGAGGTCGAGGAGCGAGCCGAGGCCGCCCGAGGCGCCGGCGGCCGGCGCGGCGGAGCGGTTCGCGCCGCCCCCCATGAGCCCGCCCAGGAGGTCGCCGAGGCCGCCGCCCGCCGAGGCCTGCGCGCCTCCCCCGCCCCCCTGCTTCGCCATGAAGCCGGTGACGAGCATCGCGAGCATCGGGAGCATCTTCTTGAGGATCGACGGGTCGAGGCCCGACTTCGCCGACGCGTTCTGCGCGACGGC
>JAKPXO010000313.1 GCA_029567505.1 Acidobacteriota bacterium | reverse complement strand
CCCGTCGCGCTCGCTCCACGAGCCGGTCTTCCCGCCTCTCCTCGGCACCCGCCGGGAGAGGAGCGAGGCGCGCGGCCAGCGCCGAGGCGAGCCCCCCTGCCGCGAGGAGGCCGAGGAGGAGGGCGGCCGCGCGACGGAGCGTCAACGCCTCATCGGGATCGCGACGCCCTGCGCGTCGGCGCAGGCGACCGCCTCCGGATACCCGGCGTCGACGTGCCGGACGACGCCCATCCCCGGGTCGGAGACGAGGACGCGCGAGAGACGGCGGGCCGCCGCGTCGGTCCCGTCGGCCACGACGACCATCCCGGCGTGCATCGAATAGCCGATGCCGACGCCGCCGCCGTGGTGGATCGAGACCCACGTCGCCCCGGCCGCGGTGTTCACGAGGGCGTTCAGGAGCGGCCAGTCGGCGATCGCGTCGCTGCCGTCCTTCATCGACTCCGTCTCCCGGTTCGGCGAGGCGACCGAGCCGCAGTCGAGGTGGTCGCGACCGATGACGATCGGCGCCTTCACCTTCCCCGACTTCACGAGCTCGTTGAAGGCCAGCCCCGCCTTCTCGCGCTCCCCGTAGCCGAGCCAGCAGATCCTCGCGGGGAGACCCTGGTAGGCGACCCGCTTCGCCGCCATGTCGAGCCAGCGGTGGAGGGCCGCGTTCTCGGGGAACAGCTCGACGAGCGCGCGATTCGTGGCGGCGATGTCGGCCGGGTCGCCCGAGAGCGCGGCCCAGCGGAACGGCCCCTTCCCGACGCAGAAGAGGGGCCGGATGTACTTCGGGACGAAGCCCTCGATCTCGAAGGCGTTCTCGATCCCCGCCTTCACGGCCTGAGCGCGGATGTTGTTGCCGTAGTCGAACGTCACGGCGCCCCGGCGCTGGAGCACGAGCATGAGCCGCACGTTCTCGCCCATCGAGGCGACCGAGCGGCGCCGGTACTCCTCGGGGTCGCTCGATCGGAGCGCGAGCGCCGCCTCGTACGGGAGTCCGTGCGGGACGTAGCCGTTCAGCTCGTCGTGAGCGGAGGTCTGATCGGTCAGGAGGTCCGGCACGATCCCGCGCTCGACGAGGCGCGCGAGGAGGTCGACGGCGTTCGCGAGGACACCGACCGAGATCCCCTCCTTCGCGTCGCGCGCCGCGAGCGCGCGGTCGATCGCGGCGTCGAGGTCGTCGATCCGCTCGTCGCAGTAGCGGGTCTCGAGGCGGCGGTCGATCCGGTGCGCGTCGACCTCGGCGACGAGCGCCGTGCCGCCGCCCATCGTGACCGCGAGGGGCTGGGCGCCGCCCATCCCGCCGAGGCCGGCGGTGACGGCGAGCTTCCCGGCGAGCGAGCCGTCGGGCGAGCCGAGGTCGCGGCGGCCCGCCTCGGCGAACGTCTCGTACGTCCCCTGGAGGATTCCCTGCGTCCCGATGTAGATCCAGGAGCCGGCCGTCATCTGGCCGTACATCGTCAGCCCCAGCGCCTCGAGGCGCCGGAACTCGTCCCAGGTTCCCCACTTCGGGACGAGGTTGGAGTTCGCGATGAGGACGCGCGGCGCGTCGGCGTGCGTGCGGAAGACGGCGACGGGCTTCCCCGACTGGACGAGGAGCGTCTCCTCGTCGCCGAGCCGCTCGAGCTCGCGGAGGATCGCCTCGAGGCACTCCGGGTTGCGCGCGGCCTTGCCCGAGCCGCCGTAGACGACGAGGTCCTCGCGGCGCTCGGCCACGTCGGGGTCGAGGTTGTTCAGGAGCATCCGGTAGGGCGCTTCCGTGAGCCAGGAGCGGCACCGGAGCGACGTCCCGCGCGGCAGGGCGGGCGGAGCGTAACGGGCGGGGGCGGAGACGGTGCTCATGACGCGGATGTTAGTCCGGAAGGCGCTCCGACCGCCGCCACCGAGGTCGCCGCCGAGCGACGAAGCGGCGCGTCAACGCGCCGCGCTACTTGACATTCATTACGCATCGCGTCACATTGCCCGGGCGATGACGAGCCACCACAGGGAGATCGTTCGATACCGGAACCGGAAGCTCTACGAGAAGAGCGAGCGCCGCTTCGTGACGCTCGACGACATCGCGCGCGCCGTCGCCGGGGGCGACCGCATTCGCGTCGTCTCCGCCGACACGGGCGAGGACATCACCGCCCGGATCCTCTCGCGCGCGCTCGCGTCCGACCGCGTCGCCTTCCCCGCCTCGACCGACGCCCTCGCCCTCCTCCTCCGCGCCGGGAGCGACGCGGCCGAGACGGTGGCCGGCGTCGCCGAGAAGGTCGGGGCCGCGCGGATGGCGGGCGCCGTCCGGAAGGCGGCGCAGCCGGAGCGGATCGCCGAGACGCTCGCGCCCGTCACGCGCAGGGTCGAGACCGCACGCCACGACGTCGAGCGGATCGTCGCCGGTCTCGTCGGCCGGGGACGGCTGACGTGGGAGGAAGGCGCCCGGCTCCGCGAGGACGTCGGCACGGTCTTTCGGGAGAGTCTCTCCGACGTCGTCGGACGGGTCCGGGACGTCGTCCGGAAGGTCTCCCCCGCCTCCTCCCCCGCGATCCACGCGGAGATCCAGGAGCTCGCCCGCCGGCTCGACCACCTCGAGGCCCTCGCCACCGCCTCGTTCCCGAAGGGGAGCTCCGCCGCGCCCCGAAACGATCACGCCGCGCGCCCCGCGCCGGCACGAAGGAAGGAGACCAGAAAGCCATGACGAGGAAGACGACCCGCCGAGCCGCTCCCGCCGCCAAGTCGCTCCCGTTCGACGTCCCGCCGCAGGTCGATCGGGCCCTCCGGAGCGCGGTCGAGAAGGTCGACGCCGTGAGGGACGAGACCCGCACCGTCGCCTCGAAGGTGGAGAAGACGGTCCGGGCCGCCGCCACGAGCGCGAAGAAGACCGGCGAGACTCTCGCCCGTGACCCGAAGCGCTTCGTCGAAGGCGTCGTCCGCGACGCGAAGTCCAACCTGAAGACCGTCGGGGCCGACGTCTCGCGCGAGGCCGGACGCTTCGCCGACGAGGTCGCCCGCCGCGTCTCGGGCGTCGTCGAGCCGGCTCTCGAGAAGGCCCTCCATCGCCTGAACGTCCCGACGCAGAAGGACCTGAAGGCCCTCGTCGCGAAGGTGGACGCGCTCGGCCGGAAGATGGAGCAGCTGCACGCCCCGGCCCGCAAGCCGCGGACCCGCGCGCGCGCCTGACCCCGGGCTCTCCGCCCCGATCCGGATAGACTGGCGCCGGCGCCCCCGGCGCCCGTCGTCTTTTCAGGAGGTTCCGTGGCGGCACCCCGGCTACGTCTCGTCTCCTCGCGCGGTTCCTCGTCTCCGCGACCGCTGCCCAGCCGTCGCGGGCTCGTCTGCGCCGGTGGCGGGATCACCGGAGCGATCTACGAGATCGGCGTCCTCGCCGCCCTCGAAGACCGCCTCGACGGCTTCTCGCTCACGGAGTGCGACGTCTTCGTCGGCGTCTCCGCGGGCGCCTACGTGGGGGCGCTCGTCGCGAACGGGACCTCGCCCTCCGTCCTCTACCGCAACGCGACCCACCCGCGCGGAGAGGGCCTCGACCGGCTCTCATTCTTCCGGCCGAACCTCGGCGAGATCGTCTCGCGTGCCGTGTCGGCTCCCCGGATCGTCTTCGAGGCGCTCCGCGACCTCCGCGAGAGCCCGGGGGACCTCACGCTGACCGATCTCGTCGCCTCGCTCGCGGGTCTCCTCCCCTCCGGCTTCTTCCTCCTCGACGGCCTCGAGGCATGGCTTTCGGAGTGGCTCTCCCAGCCGGGCCGAACGAACGACTTCCGGACCCTGCGCCGAGACCTTCGGCTCGTCGCGGTGGCCCTCGACTCGGGCGAGACGCGCGTCTTCGGCGCGTCGGCCGGCGAGACCGTCCCGATCTCGCGCGCCGTGGCCGCCTCCTGCGCGCTGCCCGGCTTCTTCCGTCCCGTCCGGATCGACGGGGTCGACTACATCGACGGCGGCGTGAGGAAGACCGCGCACATCTCCCTCGCGCTGAAGGATCGATGCGGACTCGTCCTCTGCGTGAACCCGATCGTCCCGCTCCGCTTCCCCCTCGCGCCGGCCCTCTCTCCCCGCCATCCGGGGCAGGGAGCCCTCGCCGGGCGCGGGCTCCTCTCCGTCCTCGACCAGGTCTTCCGCCTGTCGCTCCACTCGCGGCTCCGGTACGGCCTCGACCGCTACCGCAGGGAGTACCCCGACGCCGACATCGTCCTCTTCGAGCCGAAGGCCGAGGAGCTCCCGCGCCTCATGCGGAACATGATGAGGACGTCGGGCCGGGTGCGAATCGCCGAGTACGCCTACCGCACGACCCAGCAGAAGCTCGACGCGGAGTACGGGCGTCTCTCGCGCGTCTTCGAGCGCCACGGTCTCCGGCTCCGCCCGGCCACGTCCGTCCGTCGGGCGCTGCGCCGCCGGACGGCGGCGCAGTCCTCCGCGTCCTGAGCCCGGCCTACTCGCCGGTGAAGACGTTCCCGCGCCGCGCCAGGCGCGAGTCGATCATCCGCTGGATCGTCGACCGGACGAGGTCCGTCACCTCGTTGACGATCATCGGCCGCTCGGCGTAGGCCGGGTCGAGGCCCGCGTCGATCGGCGCGCCGACGTCGATCCACCACTTCGTCGGCGCCGGCACGAGGCCGAGCGGCCCGAGGAGCGGGAACGTCGGCGTCACCGGGAAGTAGGGGAAGCCGAGCGGACGGCCGACGAACGCGAGGTTCAGGAGCATCGGGTAGATCTCCTCGGCTCCGACGACCGAGACCGGAATGATCGGGGAGCGGGTCTTCAGGGCGAGGCGGACGAAGCCGCCGCGCCCGAAGCGGGCGACCCGATAGCGATCGCGGAAGTACTTCCCGACCCCCTTCACCCCCTCGGGGAAGACGGCGACGAGCTCGTCCCTCTCGAGGAGCCTCTCGCCGTTCTCCGGGCAGGCACGGACCTCGCCCATCTGGCGGAGCCAGGGCTGGAGGAACGGGAGGGTCGTGAACATGTCGAGGGCCAGCATCCGGGCCTGTCGCCGCGCGGGATGCTCGTGCGCGATCCCGTGCTTGAGCATCGCGCCGTCCCAAGGCAGGACCCCCGAGTGGTTAATGACGAGGAGCGCGCGCCCCTCGTTCGGGACGTTCTCGACGCCGGTCAGCGTCACGCGCCACCAGACCCGGTAGAGGAAGTCGAAGAGCGGGTGCCAGACTCTCGCCGCCGCCTCGTCCCAGCCGAAGTCGTCGAGCTCCAGCGACTGGTTGCGGTGAAGGAAGAGGTTCCAGAGGTCGATCCAGGTCCTCGGCGAGGCGAGCTCCGGATGCGCGACGAGGAGCTTCCCCGCCTCGCCCGCGAGCTCGCGGAGGAGCTTCGCGTCGGGCGCCGCGGGGACGAGGCTGGGCGCGAACGGCTTCGCCGGCTCCGCATGCGCGGCCGCGGGCCTCGTGCTCATGCCGTCCTCCGGGTCCCCGCGGGGCGGGCCGGACGCTCCGGCTCCCCGCCGGACGCCGCCGGCGCGGGCCGGCGGAGACGCTGCTCGAGGCGCCACGTCGCGGCGCGCACGACCTCCTCGACCGCGTCGAAGTCGATCGCCCGGCCCCGGCCCCGCCTCGTCCGCGCGGCCTCGACGACGGTCTCGAGCGTCGTCCTCTTCGGCGAGAACCCGAGGACGCGGCGCGCCTTTCCGTTGTCGGCGACGCAGGGGAACCGGACGTAGTGCGCATGAGCGCCGGGCGCCGTGGCCAGCCCGGCCAGCCACGCGGCCTCGGCCGCCGTGTAGGCGAGGGCGTGCGGCAGCGGAACGGAGACCGTCCCGAAGAGGAGGAGCGTCGAGGAGAGCGGGAGGACGCCGTCCGGCGCGACGTTGAAGACGCCGTGGGCGCCGGGCGTGTCGACCGTCCGGAGGAGGGCCTCGCTCGCGTCGTCCGGGTGGAGCCACTGAAGGAGCGGGTCGTACCCGAGCATCGTCAGGGCGACCGGTCCCTCGAGATAGCGGATCCGGTAGTCCCGCCGCTCCGCGGCGAGGATCGGCGCGAAGCGCAGGACGGCGACTTTCGCGTCGGGGTGTCGCCGGGCGAAGTCCCGGCAATGCCTCTCCGCCTCGACCGAGTCCCGCACGAAGCGGTCGCTCACGTCGGCGCGCATCGGGTGCTCCTCGGAGAGGAACGCCGGGTTGTCCCCGCGGGCGCCGTAGACCATCGTCGTCGAGTAGTGGACGAGGCGTCGCACGCCGGCCTCTCCCGCCGCCCCGAAGACGTTCAACGTCCCGATCGATTTCAGCTCGTGGCAGTAGACCTCGTCCCGGAGCGGGCTCCGCAGGCCCGCCAGGTGGACGAGGACGTCGGGGCGCTCCTCCTGCAGGATCTTGAAGACGGTCCCGTCGGAGTGCGGCAGGTTGAGGTCGAGGAAACGGTGCCGGACCTCGGGCGGGGCGTTCGCCGCGGGCGCGAGGTCCAGGACGACGACGTCCCACGTCCCGCGGGCCGCGAGCGCCCGGACGAACCGCGCGCCGAGATACCCGCTCCCTCCGGTGACGGCGACCTTCGGTCGCGCGCCCGCCGCCGGAGGGAAGCCGACGACCTCGCCGCCCGGGCGGCGACGGGGCCGGGGCCCGCCCGCTCTCTCCGGTCCGGTCACGGCGGGGCCCGCCTTCAGCCGGCCTTCCGGCGGACGGGCTTCCGCCGCACCGGAGCCTTCTTCGACGACTCGAGCTCCGCCTCGAGCGCAGCGATCCGTGCCTCCATCCTCGCGAGGTCCCGGCGCGTGGCGACGTTCATCCGCTTCAACGCGACCGCGACCTGGCCGTCGACGACCTCCTTGACCGCGATCCCCCTCTTGAGCATCTCCACGAACGCTTCGTTGGAGAGCAGGCGATTCGTCACCTCGGTGACGACCTCCTCGCCGCGCCCCAGGAGCTGTCGGATCAGAGTCTCGGCCATCGTTCGTCCTTCCTTCCGCACGCGAATCGGACGTCCGTCAGCGACCGGCCTGGGCGAGGCGTCCGTGCGAGCAGCCATTATCCACGCTTCGCCGACGGGCAATCGAGCGGAGAATGCGGCCGATGGCTCCGGCCGAACCGCTCGACGGCCTGACCGGCGCGCGCCTCCTTTTCGTCTCCGGAAAGGGCGGCGTCGGAAAGACCACGGTCGCTTCCGCGCTCGCTGCCCGGCAGGCCGCCTCCGGGTGGCGCGTCCTGCTCCTCTCGACCGACGGCCGGGGCGACGCCGCCGCGCTCTTCGGGCGGGCCGACCGCGGCTACGAGGAGACCGAGCTCGCGCCGCGTCTCCGGACGGTCACCGCCGAGTTCGACGCCCTCCTCGGCGACTTCGTCCGGACGATCGCTCCCGTCGGCTTCGTCGCCTCGCGCATCCTCGCCTCGCCCACGTTCCGCTACTTCACGCGCGCGACGCCCGGCCTTCCGGACCTTCTCCTCCTCGGCAAGCTCCGCGAGCTGCTCGCGCCGAAGAAGCCCCGCTTCGACCTCGTCGTCGTGGACGCTCCGGCGACGGGCCACGCGCTCTCGCTCCTCTCGATGCCCCGCACGGTCCTGCGCGTCGTGCCCGCCGGCCCCATCCATCGCATCGCCGGCGACCTCGACACGCTCTTCGCGGACGGCCGATCCGCGGCGCTCGTCGTCGTCGCCGAGCCGGCTGAGCTGGCCGCCCGGGAGGCGGAGGAGCTCGTCGCGGAGGCCGGTGCGCGCGCCGGCCTCAGGGCCGGCCTCCTCGTCGTGAACCGCGTCGGCCGGAGCGGCCGCGCCGGAACGCTGCCGCGCGGGGAGCTCCCCACCATACGGGTCCCCGAGCTCGACGTACCCCGCGGCGCCACGGAGAGCCCGTTCGCCCTCGACGAGGCGTTCTTCGGATCGTTCCGGCGCGCGTTCGAGGGCTCGCCGCCTCCTCGGCGCCGGGGCCCGTCTCCTCCGCCTCCTGGTCCCGGCGACCTCGACCTCGACGAGGCTTTGCGCGAGGAGCCGCTCGTCGTCCTGGCGGGCCCTGGCGGGGTCGGGAAGACGACGCTCGCGGCCGCGGTCGGGATCGCCTCCGCGCGGGCGGGGCAGCGGACGCTCGTCCTGACGGTCGACCCCGCCCGTCGCCTCGCGCAGGCGCTCGGCCTCGAGGGCCGCCTCGACCGGCCCGTCCGGGTCGACCTCCCTGGCGCGGCCGCTCTCTCCGTCCTCCAGATCGACCCGCGCGCGACGTTCGACCGCCTCCTCGCGCGAGTCGCCCCGCCGGCCACCCTCGCTCGCATCCGGTCGAACCGTCTCTACGACGGACTCGTCGACGCTCTCCCGGGGGTCGTCGAGTACATGGGCGTCGAGGCGCTCGCCGAGCACGCCGACGACCCCGGCATCGACCGGATCGTCCTCGACACCGCGCCCGCCGCCCGCGGCGTCGACTTCCTGAAGTCTCCCGAGCGGATGGTCGAGCTCCTCGAGCACGACGCCCTCCGCTGGTTCCTCCGGAGCGACTCGCTCCTCTCGAAGGCTCTCTCCGGCGCCTCCCGCGGCGCCGCCGTCGTCCTCCACCTGGCCGATCGTCACCTGGGATTCAGCTTCCTCGCCGACCTGGCGGAGTTCTTCCGCGCGTTCAACGGCCTCTACGACGGCTTCCGGGAGCGAAGCGTGAGGATCCGCGCCCTCCTCGACGACGCCCGCTACCTCGTCGTCTCCTCGGCCGACCGCTCGGCGCTCCGGACGGCGGCCGAGCTCGCGGAGCTGCTGCCGGCGGGGCCCGGGAAGGCGGGGCTCCTCCTCAACCGCGTCTCCCCGCGGTTCGGCCTCCCCCCGCTCCCCCCGCCCCTCCGGTCGCTCCCGAGGCGCAACTTCGTCGAGGACGCGGGCTCCGCGGAGTCGCTCCCCTTCCGGCTCGCCGACCAGCTCGTCTCGGCCGAGGTGGCTTCCCCCTCCTGACTATTCGAGACGGGCGAGGAGGTCGTCGAGCCCCGCGACGAGGACGTCCCGCGCCGCGTCCATGTCGGCCGCGGCGTACCTGTCGGCGTCCCAGGGGGCGACGCGGGCCCGGAACCGGGCGTGGAGCTCCTCGAGCGGCGGGCTCGAGCGGAGCGGCCGCCGAAGGTCCAGTGCCTGGGCGGCGGCGAGGAGCTCGATCGCGAGGACGTTCTCGAGGCTCGCGACGTTTCGCGCGAGCTTCCGCGCCGCGATCGGGCCCATCGAAACGTGGTCCTCCTTGCCGGCCGACGTCGGAATCGAGTCGACGGAGGCCGGGAAGGAGTTCGCCTTGCACTCCGAGACGAGAGCCGCGGCCGTCACGTGGATCATCATGAAGCCCGAGTGGAGCCCCCCGTCCTTCACGAGGAAGGCGGGCAGGTCGCCCGAGAGCGTCGGGTTGACGAGGCGCTCCGTCCGCCGCTCCGAGACCGACGCCAGGTCGGTGGCCGCGGCCGTCAGAAGGTCGAAGACGAGCGCGACCGGCGCGGCGTGGAAGTTCCCGCCCGAGATCAGCTCCCCCTCGCCGTCCGGTCCGGTGGCGAAGACCATCGGGTTGTCGGTCGCGGAGTTCATCTCGGTCGTCACGACGCGGAGGGCGTGGGCGCAGGCGTCGCGCACCGTGCCGTGGACCTGCGGCGCGCAGCGGAGGGCGTAGGCGTCCTGGACCGTGCCGCAGTGCCGGTGGCTCTCCCGGAGGGGCGAGCCCGCGAGGAGGGCGCGCAGGTTCCGGGCGGAGGCGGCCTGCCCGGGGTGGGGCCGCGCCGCGTGGATCCGGGGGTCGAAGGCGGCGTCGGTCCCCTTCAGGGCGTCCGTCGTCAGCGCGGTGACGAGGTCGGCCGCCTTCACGAGCGAGAGGAGACGCGCGAGGGCGAGGCCGCCGACCGAGGTCGTCAGCTGCGTCCCGTTGATCAGGGCGAGGCCTTCCTTCGCCTCGAAGACCGCCGGCACGAGGCCGGCCGCGGCAAGCGCCTCGGCCGCCGGGACGACGCTTCCGCGATGCTCGACCTCGCCCTCGCCCATCACGGCGCGCGCGAGGTGAGCCAGCGGCGCGAGGTCCCCCGACGCGCCGACGGAGCCCTGCGAGGGCACGCGGGGATGGATGCCGGCGGCGAGCATCGCCAGGAGGAGCTCCACCGTCTCTCGCCTCACGCCGGAGAAGCCCCGGGCGAGGCAGTTGGCCCGCAGGAGCATCAGGGCCCGGACGGCCGGTGTCGGCAGGAGCTCGCCGACGCCCGCGGCGTGGCTCTCGACGAGGTTTCGCTGGAGGTCGCGGAGCTTCTCCCGCGGGATGACGACGTCGGAGAACTTGCCGAAGCCCGTGGTGACGCCGTAGACCACGCGGTCCTCGCGGACGGCGCGGTCGATGACGGCGCGGGAGGCGTCGATGCGCCGGGCGGCCTCCTCGGAGAGGACGGCGGCGCGGCCGCGCGAGGCGACCGAGACGAGGTCGTCGAGGGTGAGGGATTCGCCGGTCAGGGTGACGGGTTCGCTCATCGGTCGGCGATTCTCGCATTCGCCGGGGGCCTCGCGGCGGCGGGTAGAATCGACAGGTGAATACGTCTCGCAACGCCGTCGTGATCGTCGGGGGGCAGTGGGGCGACGAGGGGAAGGGGAAGGTCGTCGACCTGATCTCCCCCGCCTTCGACGTCGTCGCGCGCTACCAGGGCGGCCACAACGCCGGCCACACCGTCAAGTTCGAGGACCGCCATTTCGCTCTTCGGCTCATCCCGTCCGGCATCTGCCGGAAGGGCGTGCTGAACGTCATCGGGAACGGCCTCGTCGTCGACCCGCGGGCGCTCGTCGCCGAGATCACGAGCCTCCGCGCCGCCGGCGTCGAGATCGGCGAGAACCTGAAGCTCTCCGACAGGGCGCACGTGATCCTCCCGACCCACGCGCTCCTCGACGGCGCGCGGGAGAACGCGCTCGGTGGCGCGAACATCGGGACGACCTCGCGCGGAATCGGGCCGGCCTACGAGTCGAAGGCGAACCGGAGCGGAATCCGGGTGGCCGACCTCGTCGACCCCGACCGTTTCGTCTCGCTCGCCCGGCCGCTCCTGGGCCATCAGGCGGCCGTCCTCTCGCACTTCTACGGCGTCGAGGCGCCCTCCGTCGACGAGACGATCGAGACCTACCTCGCGTGCGGCCGGGACCTGGCGGCGCACGTCGCCGACACGCGGGCGCTCCTGCACGACCGGCTCGCCGCGGGGGCCCGGCTCCTCTGCGAGGGGGCCCAGGGCGTGATGCTCGACGTCGACCACGGGACCTACCCGTTCGTCACGTCCTCCTCGTGCGGCCCGGGCGGGGCCTGCACCGGCCTCGGGATCCCTCCCTCCGCGATCGGCGCCGTCGTCGGGATCATGAAGGCCTACACGACGCGCGTCGGCTCCGGCCCCTTCCCGACCGAGCTCTTCGACGAGACCGGGGAGCGGATCCGGAACAGGGGGAACGAGTTCGGGACGGTGACGGGTCGGCCCCGGCGCGTCGGCTGGTTCGACGCGGTCGTGGCACGGACGAGCCTGAAGGTCGGCGGCCTCGACGCCATCGCCCTCACGAAGATGGACGTCCTCGACGAGCACGACGAGGTCCGGATCTGCGTCGCCTACGAGATCGACGGCCGGACCATGACCGAGGTCCCGGCCCGCTCCGACCACTACGAGGCGGCCCGGCCGGTCTATCGCACCTATCCCGGCTGGAAGCGATCCATCGTCGGGCTCGACGACGTCTCGAGGCTCCCCGAGGCGGCCCGGGCCTACGTCGCCGCCCTGGAGGAGACCGTCGGTGCCCCGATCACCCTCCTCTCGACGGGCCCGAGGCGGGAGGAGACGATCATTCGACCCGGGACCGTCCTCGACACCTGGCTTTCTCCCGCGCGGCGCTGAGCTCCGGCGAGGGGGGCGGGAGGAGGACGTGACCATCGCGGGCGTCCTCCTCGCCGCGGGCGCCTCCAGGCGCTTCGGAGGCGAGAAGCTCCTCGCGCCCCTGGGCGGCTCCTGGGTCGGGATCCACGCCGCCCGGGTGTTGCGCCCGGCCGTCGACCGCGCCGTCGCCGTCGTTCGTCCCGGGGACGAGCGGCTCGCGGACCTCCTGGCCTCCGAGGGATTCGAGACTCTCCCCTTCACCGGCGCCGCCCGTGGCATGGGTGCGAGCCTGGCCTTCGGCGTCGCGAGCTCCTCGAAGGCCGATGGTTGGCTCGTCGCGCTCGCCGACATGCCGTTCCTCGAAGCCGCGACCGTCGCCCGGGTCGCCGAGAGGCTTCGGCTCGGGATCGATCGGATCGTGGCACCGAGCTTCGGGGGGCGCCGAGGCCACCCCGTGGGCTTTTGTCGGGACCTCCTTCCGGAACTCCTCGCCCTCGATGGCGACCGTGGCGCTCGCACTCTCCTGGCCGAGCACGCGACAGAAGTCCTGCTCCTGGAGTGCGATGACGAAGGGATCCTGCTCGACGTCGATTCGACACGGGACCTTGACGGCGACCGCTCGAGCGAATAGATAATAATTTTTCCTGATACACAAAAATTTTCTTGACACACTCAAACCGCGAGCTAGAGTCGGTGTGGACGCGTCGAGCGCTGCCCCATCTCCCGCGACGGGACCGGGGAGACGAAGAGCCTCGCGGTCGGCCATAAAGGCCCCCGCTCCTCTCCCCCGCCCCTCGGTCGAGCTCGAGCGTCCGTTACGGGTGCGCTCCTCGGCCCCGGCGCCCGCGCCCCGAAGAGAACCGGAACGGAGGATCTGATGTCCCAGCTCGATTCCCGCATCGCCGCGCTCGCCGCGCAGTACCTTCCCCTCGCCAAGGAGATCCTCGCGGAGGCGATCCGGATCCCGGCCGACTACGTCGACAAGCCGCTCGAGAAGGGCGGAGACCCGCTCTGCGGCACCTCGAACCACGAGCAGCCGCGGCTCGAGTACCTCCGGAAGAAGATCCTCGAGATCGGGGCGGTACGCCGGCCCGAGGACGTCTTCTTCGACGGCTTCGGCAACCTCGTCTGGCAGGTCGAGGACCCGAACGACGGCATTCCGGCGGCGCAGAAGAAGGTCGTCTACATCGACGGCCACACCGACACCGTCAAGCCGCTCCGGGCGCAGTGGATGGAGAGGGTCGTCGGGGCCGACTGCTTCAACGGCCTCGTCGACGAGGCGAAGCTCGACAAGGCGTTCCTGAAGAAGGAGCTCGGCTGGACGCCGCCCGACTCCGAGTGGGGTCACCTCCTCTTCGGCCGCGGCTCGGCCGACCAGCTCGGCGGCGTCGTCTCCGCGATCATCGCGACGAAAATCCTCGTCGAGCTGACCGGGGAAGGGGCGCTCGCGGGTGCCATCGTCCGCTCCTACGGCACCGTCTGCGAGGAGGACAACGACGGCGCGGGGCCGATGTACCTGAACCGCGAGGTCTTCCCGACGGCCGGCCCCGAGGTGATCCCCGACGTCGTCATCATCACGGACGGCACCGGCTGCAGCAAGCGTGGCGCCCTCGGCATCTACCGCGGCCAGCGGGGCCGGATGCAGATCGAGGTCACCGTCACCGGCAAGTCGTGCCACGGCTCGATGCCGTGGGAGGGGAAGAACCCGCTCGAGTACGGCGGCGCCATCGTGAAGGAGGCCGCCGAGGCGTACGAGAAGCGCGACGGCTTCCTCGACGACCCGTTCCTCGGCCACGGAACCAGGACGGCCTCCTGGGCGCGTCTCGACACGCCGAGCGACTGCGCCGTCCCCGAGAAGCTCGTCTTTCGCTTCGACCGCCGCCTGACGATCGGCGAGACGCCCGAGCAGGCCGTCGCCGACGTCGAGCGCCTCTCCTCAGTCGCCGCCGCCCGGAAGGCGGGCCTGACGGTCGATGTGACGATCCCGACCTACAGGGACGCCAGCTGGAAGGGCTACGTCCTCGACAACCCGCAGGTCTACCTCGGCTGGGTCACGCCGGAGGAGCACCCGTCGATCCGCGCGGCCGTCGCGGCGTACCGGGCCGTCGTCAGCCCGCACGTCGACGGGAAGATCGGCGAAGGGGGCGTCCTGACGAAAGAACCGCGCGTGGAGCGCTGGGTCTTCTCGACCGACGGCGTCGGCTTCCCCGTTCCGAAGGAGGCGAAGATCCCGGGCGCGGCAGGGAAGGCCTGGGTCGAGAGCGGTCCCTACAAGTACCCGGCGATGTTCGGCTTCGGCACGGGCATCGAGCAGAACACCCACAAGATCGGCGAGTGCCTCGACACGCGCGAGCTGATCCACGCCTCCGCGTTCCTCGCCCGCTTCCCGAGCGTCTTCGTCGCGACGAAGTAGCCCCCGGGGCCCGGCGCGGCGTGAGCCGCGCCGGGCCTTTCGAAGTCCCTTCCGTCCGAGGAGGCCGATCGTGGAAAAGGCGTTCCGTCCCATCCCTCTCGAGCTCCTCGCGCGGTGGGTCTTCGGCGAGCTCGACTCGCGCAACACGGTCCTGGGCGTCCCGAAGGCCTCGTTCGCGCGGCCCGACCCGCGCTTCGCCTCCCGCCTCTTCGGCCGGGACCTCGCGGCGCCCCTCGGCGTGGCGGCCGGCCCGCACAGCCAGCTCGCGCAGAACATCGTGGCCGCCTGGCTCTCGGGAGCGCGCTTCGTCGAGCTGAAGACGGTCCAGGTCCTCGACGAGCTGAGGGTGAGCCGCCCCTGCATCGACTCGGCCGACGAGACCTTCAACTGCGAGTGGTCCCAGGAGCTGAAGCTCGAGCAGTCGTTCGACGAGTACCTGAAGGCCTGGGTCCTCGTCCACGCTCTCGCCGCGAAGCTCTCCCTCCCCTCGCCCGGGACGCTCTTCGCGATGAGCGTCGGCTACGAGCTCGAGGGGATCCGGAGCGAACGCGTCCAGGAGTTCGTCGCCTCGATCCGGAACGCGAAGCACGCGCTCCCCGCGGCCGTCGACGCCGTCGCGAAGGCGTGGCCCGGCGTCCGCGACGTCGAGGTCCCCTCCTCGATCTCCGACCACGTCACGCTCTCGACGATGCACGGCTGCCCGCCGGCCGAGATCGAAAAGATCGCGCTCTACCTGCTGCAGGAGCTCGGCGTCCACACCTGGGTCAAGCTGAACCCGACGCTGCTCGGCCCCGAGCGCCTCCGCGGCCTCCTCAACGAGACGCTCGGCTACGGCATCGAGGTCCCCGATGCCGCATTCGGGCACGACCCGAGGTTCGAGGACGCCCTCCCGATGGTGAAGCGCCTCGCCGCGGCGGCGCGGACCGTGGGCCGCGAGTTCGGCGTGAAGCTCTCGAACACCCTCGAGGTCGTCAACCACCGCCCCGTCTTCCCCGCAGGCGAGAAGATGATGTACCTGTCGGGGCGGGCCCTCCACCCGCTCACGCTCTCGCTCGCGAAGCTCGTCGACGACGAGCTCGACGGGAGCGTCCCGATCAGCTTCTGCGGCGGCGCCGACGCCTGGAGCTTCGCCGACCTCGTCGCCGACGGCCTGACGCCGGTGACGGTCTGTACGGACCTCCTCAAGCCGGGCGGGTACGCGCGTCTCGCCCAGTACCTCGAGAACCTCGGCGCCGCGATGGACGCCGCCGGGGCTTCGAGCCTCGACGCGTTCGTCACGAAGACCTCCGGCGGGACGGGGCGTCGCGGGAACCTCGCACGGCACGCCGGGCGGGTCGCCGCAGAGAGGCGCTTCGCGCGCCGCGAGCGCCCCCTCGCCTTCAAGGGCGAGCGCCCCCTCGGGCCGTTCGACTGCATCGCGGCCCCGTGCGTCGACGCCTGCCCGGCCCACCAGAACATCCCCGACTACCTCTGGCTCGTCGCGCGCGGCCGCGAGACGGAGGCGATCGAGGTGA
>JAKPXO010000311.1 GCA_029567505.1 Acidobacteriota bacterium | reverse complement strand
GGCGGCCGAAACGGCGAGGACCGCGATCGCGGCCTGCGCTCCTCCCGGTCCGGCGGTCACGAGGGGGCTCTGGTTGTGGAGGTTGAAGCCGGCCGCCGGGGTGTAGCGGTCGCGGATTTCCTTGATGAAGCGTCCCTCCGGCGTCTGGAGCCTCGTGGCGTCGCGATTGACGTCGATTCCCTGCGCGTTTCGCCGGTCGCCGCGCACGGCGCCGTCGGGGTTGAGCATCGGGACGACGACGAGGGTGAGGCGCGAGAGGAGGTGCGCGGTGGCGGGCTCGTTCCGGTTCTCGGCGAGGAACGCGAGGAGGTCGACGAGAGCGGCGGTCGCGGTCGGCTCGTCACCGTGCATCTGCGACCAGAGGAGGACCTTCTCCGGGCCGCTCCCGGCGAGGACGACCGGGATCTCCCGCCCCTCGGACGACCGCCCCTTCTCCGCGATCCGGACGACGTCTCGGAAGGCGCCGGCGAGCGACTCGAGGTCGGCCCGGAGAGCCTCGGGGGTGTAGGAGCCGGACGGAGGCGAGAGCCGCACGCCCGGCCAGGCGGCGTGGAGCGCCTCCGGGGCGGGGGCGGGAGGAACGGCCGAGAGGACGGCGGCGAGGAGGAGCGCGGCCGGCATGGTCGAACGGTACCAGCGATCCGGCCCTCGGGCACCGTTTGCCCGCTGGCGGCCCGCCTTGACACCTCCGACGCCGGTGGCAAGCTGCCCGCGTCCGAAACGAACGGGAACGAGCTTCCCCGGAGGCGCCTCCCGCGGCGTGCCGGAAGGGCCCACGGATCGAGGGGGCTCACCGCGGGGCGACCGGTCGTCGCGTTTCCGGACGGAGCGGAGGGAGGAACGATGAACCTGACGATCGAGCCGAGGGAGTCTCACATCCTGGCCCGGATCGAGGACGCCCGCCTCGACGCCCTTTCCGCCCCCGACTTCAAGGCGCGCATGTCGGGCGCGCTCACCGGGACGGCGCCGAAGGTCGTCCTCGACCTTTCCCCCGTCGCGTTCATCGACAGCGCCGGGCTCGCCTCCATCCTCTCGCTCGTGAAGGGGCTCCCCGAGGGGGGCGATCTCCGGATCGCCGGCGCGCGTGACGCCGTCCGCGCCGTCTTCCGCCTGACGCGGCTCGACAAGGTGCTCGCCCTCCACGACACGGTGGAGGACGCGGTCGCCGCCGCGGAGGCCCGGTGAGCGTCGCCCCGCCGCTGCCGCGGACCGGGGAGGAGCTGCGCGAGGCGATTCGCTGGCACGTCCGACACTCGCTCGGGAAGGCCTGGGAGGACGCCACGAACGGCGACCTCTTCCAGGCGCTCGGGCTCGCCGTGCGCGACCGGGCCTGGGAACGCCTCCTCGCGACGGAGAAGCGCTACCGGCAGGCCGGCGCCAAGCGGGTCTACTACCTCTCGATGGAGTTCCTCATCGGGCGCTCGCTCGTCGACTCGCTCCACAACCTCGGCCTCCACGACGCGGCCATCCGGGCGCTCGCCGAGCTGGGGCACGACCTCGACCACGTGCGCGAGGAGGAGGTCGACGCCGGCCTCGGCAACGGCGGCCTCGGCCGCCTCGCGGCCTGCTTCCTCGACTCGCTCGCGACGCTCCACCTGCCGGGCTACGGCTACGGCCTCTTCTACCAGTACGGCCTCTTCCGCCAGGAGATCGACAACGGCTACCAGAAGGAGCGCCCCGACCGCTGGCTCCACGCCGCGATGCCCTGGACGGTGGAGCGGCCCGAGGAGGCCGTCCTCGTCCCGGTCTACGGCCGGATCGTCGACACGGTCGACCGGAAGAGCCAGTACAACCCGATGTGGATGGACTGGAAGATCCTCGTCGGCGTGCCGCACGAGATGCCGGTCGTCGGCTACGGCGGCGAGACGGTGAACGCGCTCCGGCTCTACTCGGCTCGCGCCTCCGACGAGTTCAACATGGAGTTCTTCAACTCCGGCGACTACGTCCAGGCGGTGCAGGAGTCGATCGGGTCGGAGACGATCTCCAAAGTCCTCTACCCCTCCGACAGGGTGCAGAAGGGCAAGGAGCTCCGCCTCCTGCAGGAGTACTTCTTCGTCGCCTGCGCGCTGCGCGACATCCTCCGCCGCTTCCTCCGCGAGGGGCACGCGATCGCGACGTTCCCCGACCGGGTCGCGATCCAGCTGAACGACACGCACCCCGCCCTGGCCGTGGCCGAGCTGATGCGCCTCTTCGTCGACGAGCACGACGTGGCGTGGGAGCGGGCGTGGGAGATGACCGTCGCCACGCTCGGCTACACGAACCACACGCTGCTGCCGGAGGCGCTCGAGAAGTGGCCGCTCCCGCTCGTGGAGACGGTCCTCCCGCGGCACCTGCAGATCATCTACGAGGTCAACCGGCGTTTCCTGGACGAGGTCGCGCACCGCGCACCCGGAGACCAGGAGGTCCTCTCCCGCGTCTCGATGATCGAGGAGGGAGAGCCGAAGCAGGTCCGGATGGCTCAGCTCGCGGCGGCGGGGAGCCACTCGATCAACGGCGTCGCCGCGCTTCACTCCCGCCTCATCACCGAGAACCTCTTCCCCGACCTCTACCGGCTCCACCCGGAGCGGTTCAACAACAAGACGAACGGCGTCACGCCGCGGCGCTGGCTTCTGAAGTCGAACCCGAGCCTCGCCGCCCTCCTCACCGAGGCCGCCGGCCCCGGCTGGGTGACCGACTACGGCCTCCTGCGCGAGCCGCTCGACAGGCTCGCCGAGGACGCCGCGTTCCGCGACCGCTTCCGCGCCGTCAAGCGCGAGAACAAGGCCCACCTCGCGAGGATCGTCGCCGACCTGACGCGCGTGCGGGTCGACCCCGACTCCCTCTTCGACATCCAGATCAAGCGGATCCACCTCTACAAACGGCAGCTCCTGAACGCCCTCCACGTCGTCCACCTCTACTTCCGGATCGTCGAGGACGGGGAGACGCCGAAGGCGCCGCGGACGTTCGTCTTCGCCGGCAAGGCCGCGCCGGGCTACTGGATCGCCAAGCAGGTCATCAAGCTGATCCACGCCGTCGGGGAGAGGGTCAACCGGGACACGCGGGTCAAGGGGATGCTCAAGTGCGTCTTCCTGCCCGACTACCGGGTCTCGCTCGCCGAGCGGATCATCCCGGCGGCCGACCTCTCCGAGCAGATCTCGACCGCCGGCATGGAGGCCTCGGGCACCGGCAACATGAAGCTCTCGATGAACGGCGCCCTGACGATCGGGACGCTCGACGGCGCGAACATCGAGATCATGGAGGAGGTGGGCGAGGAGAACATCTTCATCTTCGGCCACACCGCGGAGGACCTCGACCGGCTGAAGCAGCCCGGGGCTTGGGCGGCCCGAAGCGTCTACGAGGACGACCCGCGCGTCCGGCGCGTCCTCGACGCGTTCCGGACGCCGCTCTTCGCGCCGTTCGAGCCGGGGATCTTCTCCTGGCTCTTCGAGAACGTCGTGGAGAACCACGACCCGTACTTCCACCTGGCCGACTTCGACGCCTACGCCGCCGCGCAGGAGCGGGTCGCGGACCAGTGGTCGGACGCGGCCGGATGGACGCGCAAGGCGGTGCTGAACGTGGCGCGGATGGGGAAGTTCTCCTCCGACCGGACGATCCGCGAGTACGCCCGGGAGATCTGGCGCCTCGCGCCCGTCCCGCCGGAGGCTCCGCCGCGCTAGCGCGAATTTCGGTTCCGGAGGCCGTTCGGGGGACAATCACCTCCCCCGGAGGAGTCCAATGACGAATGCCGCGCCCCGCCGACGCAGGGCGGCTCCTGCCGCCGCCTCGAAAGCCGCCCCCGCCGGGACGCGCCGCCCGGCGCGTCCGAAGCGACCCACGCCCGCCCCCCCGGCGCCGATCGTCGACGGCACGCCCCACGTCCACCCCGAAGGGGAGTTCCTCTGGGAGAGCTCGCCGTCCCGCTACATCGCCCGGATGAGCGCGACGACGGGGCGCGAGGTCCTCCGGCCGGTCGACCCGGAGGAGCTCCTCATCACGGCGCACCGCGACAAGAACCCGTTCGAGGTGACGACGTCGTTCCTGGCGAGCCGGCTCGTCCAGGTGACCGGCAACGAGGAGAAGGTGCGCGAGGCGATGAAGTCGGCGAACGCCTTCGGCCTCGAGCTCGCGGGCCGGCTCGGCCGCCTCACCGGGTCGCACGCTGTGGAGCGGGGGGCGAAGAAGCTGATCGGCGTCGTCGACCGCTCCGTCTTCTTCCAGTTCCGCGAGCCGACCCACCGGACGGCGCGCGACGTGTCGCAGCGGATCGAGAAGCTCCGCGGCGAGGCCCGAGCGGCCCTTGCCGCCCGCGGGCGGAGCCCGCGGCTTCGCGTCCTCCTGACCGGCGCGACCGGCTTCCTCGGCCAGGAGATCCTCGCCCAGGCGGCGTCGGACCGGAGGATCGCCGAGGTCGTCTCCGTCATTCGGCCCCAGACGGTTCGCGACCCGAAGACGAAGGAGGTGATCCGCGTCCTGACGCCGACGGAGCGCGGGCGCCTCCTCCTCTCCCGGCTCGGCGTCGGCGGCCGCGCGGCGCGCAAGTTCCGGTTCGTCGAGGGGGACATCGAGAAGCCCGGGCTCGGGATCCCCGCGGAGGAGCTCGCGACGCTCGAGCGAACGATTACCCACGTCGTCCATTGCGCCGCGTCCGTCTCCTTCGACGACACCTACGAGAGCTCGTTCCGGGCGAACGTCCTCGGCTGCAAGAACGCGCTCGCCTTCTCACTCCGCCTTCAGCGCGCGAAGGGGTCGAGGTTCGTCCTCCACGTCGCCATCGAGACCTCCTACATCCACGGACGGAAGAAGCGCTCCATGGCGCAGGAGAACGCCCTCGTCTTCCCGAAGAACTTCTACAACAACTTCTACGAGCTGACGAAGGCGATGGCCTCGATCGAGACCGACCGGCACATGGTCGAGGAGGGGCTCCGCGTCGTCCAGCTCCTGCCCGCGATCGTCATCGGCGACTCGCGGACCGGGAACAACCGGGGCGACACGAAGGTCGTGAACGCCCCGGTGAACGCCTTCGGGCGGGCGAAGGAGGCGCTCGACGCGCTGCGGGCGACGCGCCTCGGCGAGCCGAAGGCCGCGGCGATCGCCTCGGTCGCGATGGTCTTCCCCGCCGACCGCTCCGCCGAGATCAACCTCGTCACCGTCGACCGCGTCGTGGAAGGAATCCTCGCGGCTCTCACGCGCCCCGAGGCGATCGGCGAGCGGGTCCACCTCGCGACCGACCACCGGATCCGGACCGAGGACATCGTCCGGATCGAGAAAGAGGAGCTCGGCGTCGACGTGCGCCTCGCCGACCCGACGCTCTTCCGGAACGTCACCCTCCCCTTCGTCTCCGCCCTCCTCCGGCGGGCGAACGAGCCGAAGCTCGCGAGCGCGCTCGAGAAGCTCGGGACGATCTTCGGCGGCTACGGCGAGTGGGGACAGCCGATCCACAGCGTCGGCAACGACGTCCGCGTCCTCGGCCTGCCGCTCCGGCGCCCGAACACCTACTACGCCTTCCGGATGCTCTGCCGGCACAACAAGCTGGTCCAGGACTTCGGCCGCGTGAAGGACCCGGACGAGATCGCCCGGCGCGAGCGCGTCTGGGCCGCGGCGATCGAGAGGATCGAGCGGGAGTCGGGGCGGCTCGCCGGGTCGCTCGAGACGCCCGAGTTCCGGAAGCGGATCGAGGAGGTCCTCGACCTCCGGACGTTCGAGGCGAAGGCGCCGGCGAAGTAGCGGCCTACGCGCGCCCGGCGACGGCCTACGGCACCGTTCCCTCCGAGACGAGCGACCAGCTCGCCCAGACGACCTTCCATCCATCGCCCTCCGGGGCGAGGTTCATCTCGAAGCGGACCTTCGCCGTACGCGGGAGCATCTCCGCGAGCGCGCCGAGCTTGCGCGGCGAGCCGTTGAACGAAGCCGTGAAGGTCGCCCGGGCGAGGTCCGGCTTGCGGTCGACGTCGAGGTCCGAGAAGGAGGCCGAGATCGACTCGTAGGCCGCGAAGTAGCGGCGGAGCGTGCCGAGCGCGGCGGCTCGATCGAGGTGCTCGACGTCGGTGTAGGCCGCGGCGAGGAGCTCGCCGGCGGCCTCTGCGTCGCGGTCCTCGGCGGCCGATTCGAGCGCCTCGATCGTCGCCCGGACCGGGTCGGCCTCCTTCCGGCAGGAGACGAGGGCGAGGAGGAGCGGGAAGGCGAGGAACGGAGCGAGGCGACGGGTCATGGCGTCTCTCCTTCGGCGCTCGCCGGCGCCGTGCGCGCGAGGAGGATGGCGGAAAGGAGGGCCGCGAGGAAGGCCCCGGCCCAGAGCGCGTTTCCGCCCCAGCGCTCGAGGACGGCCGTTCCGGCCCACGGCCCGATCGCGAAGGCGAGGTTGAACGACATCATGTAGAGGCCCATGTACTCGCCGCGGCGGGCCTCCGGCGCGAGGTCGGCGACGGCGGCGTTGAGTCCCGGGAAGAGGACGATCTCGCCGAACGTCCAGACGACGACGGCGACGAGGACCATCGCCGGGGCGTCGGCGAACGCGAGGAGGCCGAAGCCGACCCCCGTCAGGAGGGCGCCGAGCGGGAGCGAGCGGCGGGCCGGCCAGCGGGCCATCGCGGAGTTGAGCGGCACCTCGAACGCCACGACGAGGAGGGTGTTGAGCGTGGCGAGGAGACCGTACTGCGCCTCGCTCCAGCCGTGGTCGCGAACGAGGAAGAGGGCCATCGCCGCGACGTGCTGGAAGAAGACGATCGCGACGGGGAGGACTCCGAGGACGAGGAGGAGGAGCTTCCGGTCGAGGTGGGCGGGACGAACGTGCTCGCGCGGAGCGGCGTTCGCCCCTCCGCCGTGCTCCCGGTCGGGCCGCCCCGCCTTCGCGAGGATCGCCGCCGCGGCGAGGGCCGAGAGGGCGTCGGCGACGAAGAGGGCGGTGTACGACCAGGTGGCGAGGAAGCCGCCGAGCGCGGGGCCGATGCTCATGCCGAGGTTGATGGCCAGCCGGTTCACGGCGAAGGCCGTCTTCCGGTGCTCCGGCCCGACGGCCGAGGCGATCGCCGTGAGGCTCGCGGGGCGGAAGAGCTCGGAGACTACGGCCCAGAGGACCGTCGCGACGGCGACAGAGGCGGGTGTTCGCGCGACGGGGAAGACGAGGAGGACGAGCCCCGAGAGGAGGAGCGAGGCCGTCATGAGGCGGATCGGCCCGACCCGGTCGCAGAGGCGCCCCGCGAACGGGGAGGTGACGAGCGCCGTCGCTCCGTAGAGCGCGACGATGGCACCCGCCATGGACGGCGAAAGGCCCATGTCGCGCGTCAGGTAGAGGAGGAGGAAGGGCAGGACCATCGTCCCCGCGCGATTCACGAAGGTCGCGAGGCACTGCACCCAGACCGCGCGGGGAAGGGCGCGGAGGTCGGCGCGGAGGGACACGACGGCTCAGGCCAGGAGGGCGGTCACGAGGCGGAACGCGACGAACGCCCCGACCCAGGCGAGGACGCCCATGTAGGTGAACTGGAGGATCGGCCAGGTCCAGCCGCCCGTCTCGCGCCTCACGACGGCGATCGTCGACATGCACTGCATCGCGAACGCGAAGAAGACGAGGAGCGCGACGGCGCCCGCAGGCGTCAGGTCGTGCCGAAGGGCGGCCTGGAGGCTGGCGCCGTCGTCGTCCCCCTCGATGCCGTAGATCGTCCCGAGCGTCCCGACGATCACCTCGCGCGCGGCGAGGGAGGTGATGAGGCCGATGCCGATCTTCCAGTTGAAGCCGAGCGGCTCGATGAGCGGCTCGACGGTCCGGCCGATCGTCCCGGCGAAGCTGTCGGCGATCTCGGGCGCCTTGCCGTTCTTCGTCGGGACGTGGGCGAGGCCCCAGAGGAGGATCGACATCGCGAGGATGACGGTGCCGGCGCGGCGCAGGAAGACCTTCGAGCGGTCGAAGAGGCGGAGGCCGACCTGCCGGAGCGTGGGCCGGCGGTACGGCGGCATCTCGAGGACGAAGGGGGTCCGCTCGCTCTTCAGGATCGACGACTTCAGGACCCGCGCCGTGACGACGGCCGCGGCGAAGCCGAGGACGTAGAGGCCGAGGAGCGCGGCGGCGCGCGTCCCGAGGAGGGGGCCGAGGAGCGGCCGCTCCGGGAGGAAGGCCGCGATGATGAGCGTGTAGACAGGCAGGCGCGCCGAGCAGGTCATGAACGGCGCGATGAGGATCGTGGCGATCCGGTCGCGCTTGTTCTCGATGGTGCGCGTCGCCATGATCGCCGGCACCGCGCACGCGTAGGCCGACAGGAGCGGGATGAACGACTTCCCCTGCAGGCCGACCTTCGCCATCGTCCGGTCGGCGATGAGCGCCGCTCGGGCGAGATACCCCGAGTCCTCCAGCAGGCCGATGAAGAGGAAGAGGATCAGGATCTGCGGGAGGAAGACGAGGACGGAGCCGACGCCCCCCCAGATCCCCTCGACGACGAGGCTCCGGAGCGGGCCCTCGGGGAGGAGACGGCCGACGAGGTCTCCCGAGGCGCCGACCGCGCGATCGACGAGGTCCATCAGCGGCGCCGCGGCGCTGAAGATCGTCTGGAAGACCGCGACGACGACCGCGAGGAAGACGAGCGGCCCGGCGACGGGGTGAAGGAAGAGGCCGTCGAGGCGACGGGTCCAGACGGGCGGCGCCGGCGGGAGGTACTTCGCCTCGGCGCCCAGGCGAGCGGCCCACTCGCGGCAGCGCGGGAGGTCGTTCAGCGCGGGGAGCTCGACGGGACGCGGGATGCCGATACGGCCACGGAGAAACTGGAGGACCGTGTCGTACCCCTCGCCGCTCGCCGCGCTGATGAGTGCGACGGGGGCGCCGAGGCGCCGCGCGAGCTCCTCGACCTGCACGTCGCCGCCGCGCCGCTCGAGCTCGTCGGCCATGTTCAGGACGATGAGGGTCGGCAGGCCGAGCGCGAGGACGGGCGCCGCCAGGACGAGGTGGCGGCCGAGGTTCGTGACGTCGAGGATGAGGAGGATCGTGTCGGGGCGCGGGACCCCTTCCATCCGCCCCATCAGGACGTCGAGCGTGACGCGCTCGTCCTCGGAGCGCGGGTTCAGGCTGTAGACGCCTGGGAGGTCGATGACGTCGAGCTCGGCTTCGTCCTCGATCCGGAGCTTGCCGAGATGCTGCTCGACGGTGACGCCCGGGAAGTTCGCGACCTTCTGCCGGAGACCGGTGAGCCTGTTGAAGAGGGTCGACTTGCCGGAATTCGGCGGGCCGACGACGGCGACGACGCGCGAAGGCGGCGGCCCCGCCTCCCCGGCCGCCCGGACCGGCAGGTTGGAGGCCGCGTTCACGTGGCGCTCGCCGCGTCGGGCTTCGGGAGCGGCCGCAGGTGGAGGCGGGCGGCGGTCTCGCAGCGGAGCGCGACCTCCGTCCCGTCGACCCGGAAGACGCGCGGGTCGCCTCCGGGAGCGCGGAACGAGGCGGCGACGCGGCTGCCGGGCAGGAAGCCGAGCTCCATGAGGCGGAGCGAGACGTCGTCGGGGAGGTCGATCCGGTCGAGGATCGCTTCCTCTCCCTTTCGGAGGTCGAGGAGGGTCGCGGGGGGGCGGGTGTGCGGCATGTCGGGGGCCGGCGAGCGGTGAAACTCGATCTCAGCCACCGGGTAGGATGCCTGCGCCGCGCCGAACCGTCAAGCGAAGGCGGGGCCGGAAATCCGGCCCCGCCGCTCGAAACGGCTTACTTCGCGCCGGGGGCCACGGGGCCCTTGACGATGTCGAGGAGCTCGACGTCGAAGACGAGCGTCGCGCCCGGCTTGATCTGCGGGGGCGAGCCGGCGTCGCCGTAGGCGATGTCCGACGGGCAGACGAGCTGGGCCTTCCCGCCCTTCTTCATCAGCTGGACGCCTTCCTGCCAGCAGGGGATGACGCCGCCGACGCGGAACTCGGCCGGCTGGCCGCGCTGCACGGAGCTGTCGAAAACCGTCCCGTCGACGAGCTTGCCCGTGTAGTGGACCTTCACGGTGTCGGTCGCGGTCGGGCTCGCGCCCGTTCCGGCGAGGACCTCGGTGTAGATGAGGCCCGACGGCTTCTTCTGGGCCCCCTTGGCGGCGGCGGCCGTCGCGAGGAAGGCCTCGGACGCCTGCTTCTCCTTCGCCGCGAGCGCGCCCGCGCGCCCCTGGGCGAACGCCTGGATCTTCGGGCCGAACTCCTCGAGCTTGACCTTCTTCTCCTTGCCGAGGGCCTCGTCCGACATCCCGAGCTTGAGCATCTCGAGATCGGCTTCCGAGAGGCCCAGGGCCGTGAGGTTCCGCCCCATGACGATCCCCATGGCGTAGAGGGTCTTCTCGTCGTCCGTCTTCGGCTCGGCCGCGGCGGGGGCGGCGGCCGGCGGGTTGGCCCCGGCGTCCTTCTGGCAGCCTGCGAGGAGCACGGTGAGGACGAGGGCCGGGACGGCCGACGTACGGTTACGGAACATCGGGACTCCTTTCTCCTGCGCCCGGGAGCCGCGATGCGGCGCCTTCGGGAGGCCGCGCGGTCGAGCGTCGGCGGATGCTACGCGCAACCGGGCCACCGTGGGAGGGTAGGTTCGAGGCACCGAACGAACGGTCGTGCTATTTTGAGGAGGATGGGGAAAGGGGAATCGACCCGTGAAGCGATCCTCAGGCACGCGATCGTCGTCGCGAGCCGGGTCGGGCTCTCGGGGCTCACGATCGGGCGCCTCGCGCAGGAGCTGGACCTCTCGAAGAGCGGCCTCTTCTCCCACTTCCACTCGAAGGAGGCGCTCGAGCTCCAGGTCCTCGAGTACGGCGCCGCGCGCTTCGTCGAGAACGTCGTGAAGCCGGCCCTCGCGGCGCCTCGCGGCCTCCCCCGTCTCCAGGCGCTCTTCGACCGCTGGCTCACGTGGTCGCAGTCGGACCCCTCCTCCGGGGGCTGCTTCTTCGTAGCGATGGCGACGGAGCTGGACGATCGCCCCGGCCCGGCCCGCGACCTCCTCGTCCGTCTCCAGCGGAGCTGGTTCGACCTCCTGTCCGGAGTCGTCGACGCCGCGGTTCGCGAGGGCCAGCTCCGACCCGACACCGATCCCGATCAGCTCGCCCACGACGCCTACGGGGCGATGCTCGCCTACCACCACGCATCCCGACTCCTCGACGACCCGGCCGCGGAAGAGCGCGCACGGCGCTCCTTCGCCTCCCTCCTCGACGCCCGAAGGACCCCCGCCTCCTGAAAGGAGCTCGATGAGCGCCGACCGCACCGCCTCCGGGATCCGCTCGAGCCTCCCCCCTCGCCGGAGGTTCCGGTTCTCGCTCCCCTTCCTCCGTCGTGCCGACGGAGGCCCGACGCCGCCGCGCCCCCCGCGCCGAATCCCGTGCGCACGCTCGGGCTGCCCGAACCTCGTCGTCGACGAGTGGGAGGAGTCGGGCCTCCTCTGCGCCGAGTGCGCCCTCGAGGAGGACCTCTGCGACCGAGAGGGGCGCTGGGACCGGATGTACCCCGGGCGATAGTCTCCTGACGAACGGGCCGGGACGCCGCCCCGGGATGCGGCGTCCCCCGGAGAAACGGGAGGAACGATGAACGTCGACTGGAACCAGGTTCTCGCGACCGTCACCCAGACCGCGACGAACGTCGGGCTGAAGCTCCTCGGCGCCCTGGCCGTCTTCATCGTCGGCCGCTGGCTGATCCAGCTCGCCGTGCGGCTCGTCTCGGCCGCGCTGGAGAAGCAGAAAGTCGACCCGACGATCCTCCGCTACGTCGCCTCGATCATCAGCGTCTCGCTGAACGTCCTCCTCGTCGTCGCGATCCTCGGCTATTTCGGCGTCGAAACGACCTCGTTCGCGGCCCTCGTCGCCGCGATGGGCATCGCGATCGGCGCGGCGTGGGCGGGCCTCCTCTCGAACTTCGCGGCCGGCGTCTTCGTCATCGTCCTCCGGCCGTTCAAGGTGGGCGACTTCATCCAGGCCGGCGGCGTCACCGGGACGGTCGTCCGCATCGGCCTCTTCGCGACCGAGGTCCTCACGCCCGACAACGTCCACACGATCGTCGGGAACGCGAAGGTCTTCGGCGACAACATCCTGAACTACTCCGCCTCGGAGTACCGACGCGTCGACCGGACGGCCCAGCTCGCCCACGGCGTCGACGTGAACGACGCGATCGCCCGGCTGAAGGCCCGCGTCGCGGCGATCCCGAACGTGAACGAGACGCCCGCGCCGGACGTCGAGATCCTCGACTTCACGCCGATGGGACCGGTCCTGGCCGTCCGCCCCTACACGCACACGGACCACTACTGGCAGGTCTACTTCGACACGAACCGGGTCATCAAGGAGGAGTTCGGGGCGGCGGGCTACCCCGTCCCCGAGCAGCACGTGGTCCTCCGGCAGGTCGGCCCGAAGGCCTGACGACACCGCCCCGCGGGAGCGTGCGTCGGCGCGGAGGCCGCCGCGCTCTCTCTCCTGCCGACTCCGCTCCCCTCCCCCCGCTCTTCGACCCGCCCCACGAGGAGGTCACGATGAGGCCGATCGCCGAGGTCCTCTCCCTTCCCTTCGCGTTCCTTCAGCCGAAGGCGATGGAGCGCTCCTTCGAGCTCCGCGCCGGAGAGGAGCTGGCCGGGACGCTCGCGTTCCGGAGCTCCTTCGGCTCCCTCGCCCTGGCGAGGACCGCAGAGTCCGCCTGGACCTTCAAGCGGGTCGGCTCTTTCTCGCCCCGGGCGACGGCCCGGCTCGAGGGTTCGGAGCACGACCTCGTCGCCTACACGCCTCGCTGGTCCGGCCAGTCGGGGGAGATCACCCTCGAAGGGGGCGAGCGCCTCCGCTTCGCCGCCGCGGGCTTCTGGGGGACGCGCTTCGCCCTCTCCGACGCCGCGGGGCAGACGCTCGCGACGTTCGGCCCGGAGCCGGAGGCGCACCGCTTCTCCGACCTCTTCCGGGCCCAGGCGATCGTCTCCGTCGACCCCGCGGCCTCGGCCCGCTCCGACCTCGGCCTCCTCCTCCTCTTCGGCTGGTACCTCGTCATCCTCCACAACGAGGACGCCACCACGGCCGCCACGACGGTCGTCGTCGCCGGCTGAGCCCCCCCGAGCCATGCGGGAGGTCGCCGGCTCCGCGAGGCCCGCGGCCTGCTATCGTCCGCCGCCCGCATGATCTCCTTCTCGAAGGTCTCCAAGCAGTACGGCCGGCAGATCCTCTTCGTCGACGCCTCGTTCCAGCTCAACCCGGGCGAGAAGGCCGGACTCGTCGGCCCGAACGGGGCCGGCAAGACGACCCTCTTCCGCATGATCACCGGCGAGGAGCACCCGGACGACGGCGAGGTCGCCGTCCCGAGGAAGCTCACCGTCGGCTACTTCCGGCAGGACGTCGAAGAGATGTCGGGCCGCTCGGTCCTCGAGGAGGCGATCGCGGGGAGCGGCCGCCTCGGCGACCTCCACCACGAGCTGATGGGCCTCGAGCACGCGCTCGCCGACCCGGATCGCGCGGACGAGATGGAGAAGGTCCTCGAGCGGTTCGGCGAGGTCCAGCACGAGTACCAGGAGCGGGGCGGCTACGAGCTCGAGGCGCGCGCGAAGGAGATCCTCCAGGGGCTCGGCTTCCCCGACGAGGTGATCGAGGGGGACGTCGGCGCCCTCTCGGGCGGCTGGAAGATGCGCGTCGCGATGGCCCGCATCCTCCTCGGAAAGCCCGACGTCCTCCTGATGGACGAGCCGACGAACCACCTCGACCTCGAGTCGATCCTCTGGCTCGAGCGCTTCCTCCACGACTACCCCGGCGCGCTCCTGATGACGAGCCACGACCGCGACTTCATGAACCGGGTCGTCGACAAGATCGTCGAGGTCGACGGGGGCGAGATCTTCACCTGGTCGGGCGACTACGACTTCTACGAGCGCGAGCGCGCCCTGCGCGAGGCGCAGCGCGAGGCGGCCTACGCCCGTCAGCAGGCGATGCTCGCGAAGGAGTCACGCTTCATCGAGCGCTTCTCG
>JAKPXO010000307.1 GCA_029567505.1 Acidobacteriota bacterium | reverse complement strand
GACGGCAGAGGGCGGCGATCTCGGGCAGGGGGTCGATCGACGCGACCGCAGTCGTCCCGGCCGTCGCGACGACGGCGATCGGCCTCCGTCCCGCCGCCCGGTCGGCCGCGATCGCCGCTTCGAGAGCCGTGACGTCCATCCGGTGCTCGGCGTCCGTCGGGATCTTTCGGAGGCCCGAGATCCCGAGGCCGAGGACGACGCACGCCTTGTCGATCGAGGAGTGGGCGAGCTCGGATCCATAGACGACCGCGGGGGGAAGGCCCGCGAGGCCGGTCTTCCGCACGTCGGGGAAGGCCTGCTCGCGCGCGGCGGCGAGGGCGATGAGGGAGGCGGCCGAGGCGGTGTCGGCGAGCTGGCCGTCGAACTCCCGCGGGAGCCCGACGAAGCTCGCGAGCCAGCGGACCATCGCCTGCTCCATCTCGTTCGACGCGGGGGAGGTGCGCCAGAGGATGCCGACCTGGTTGTATCCGGCGGCGAGCGTCTCGCCGACGATCCCGGGCACCGAGCCATTGGTCGCGAAGTAGGCCATGAAGCCGGGGTGCTGCCAGTGCGTCAGGTTCGGCTCGACGAGGCGGTCGAGGTCGCGCTCGATCGCCTCCCACGGCTCGGGCTCCTCGGGGGCGTTCGGGGGGAACTGCGCGACGAGCTCGCCCGGCTTCGTCCGGGCGAGGACGGGGCGGCTTTCGATCGTCTCGAGGTAGCGGGCGAGCCGCTCCACGGCGGCGCCGCCCCAGGCGCGCAGGGTGTCGGGGGAGAGGTCTCCGTTCATGGTCCGCCGAGTCTATTGCGGCGCGAACCTCAGCGGAGGAGCGGAGCGGCGAAGGGAGCGACGAGCCGGCCGAGGACGCTCGGCGCCGGCTCGCCCCGGGAGAGCGTCCGGAGACGGACGACCTGCTCGACGCCGAGGCCGAGCGCGAGGGCGAGGAGGAGGAAGGACCAGAAGCCGCCGTTCCCGATCAGGAGGCGCGCGGCGTGGGCCGGGGCGGTGAGGCCGGGATAGACGAGGAGAAACCAGGCCGTCCTCTTACCCCAGGTCACCGGCGCGAAGCCCCGCTCGGCGGCGAGCCGTCGCTGGTCGGCCGGCGAGAGGAACGACAGGAGCGGCTCGAGCATCAGGAACCGGTCGGCGCGGAGCCGCTCCTCGTCCGGGGCCGGCGATTCCGGTGCCGTTCCTGCAGGGGTGGGTGCCGGGGCGAGGCCGGCGAGGCGGACGATGGCGAAGAGCGGCAGTCCGAGGACCGACCCCATCGGTCGGCCCTGCCCCATCGCGATGGCGAACCTCGCCAGCGACTCCGGGAAGAGGTAGACGAGGAAGAGGAGGAACGACCCGATCGGCGCTTCCGCCGGAGCACGGCCCGTTCCGGCCGCGACGTAGGCGGCGCCCACGAGCGACATCAGCACCGCGAGAAGGGCGACGACGCCGACGCCGAAGGGGAGGGGGATCGACGCCAGGGTGAGCGTCGTGGCGCGGACTTCCATCTGGACCTCCAGCCGCTCCTGGACGTGCCCCGGAAGGAGCCCGACGACGGGTGAGAGAAGGAGCGCCACGACCCGCCCGACGCGGCGCCGCTCGGCCTCGCGACGATCCTCCGACCGGATCGCCTCGCTCGAGTCGTCGTACGGGAAGAGCACACGGATCGCGTGCTGGTCGTCCCAGGGCGCAAGCTCGTACCAGGCGCCACCCTCCGGCGTGTCCCCGGCGGCGACGACCTCCCAGAGCTCCTCCTCCCAGCGGACGGCCGCTCCCGGGTGCAGGACGACCCCTCGTTCGGCGGGCCTGCGCGCCACCCAGTCCTTCGGACGGGAACACGTGACGCGCAGGTGCCCGGGTGCGGCGAGCTCGACGCGGTCGGTTCCGAACGGGCGTGGCACGACCGGCGACTATACGTTCTGCGCGGAGCGGAACGTACACTCGCGGTCATGCCCGAGGGGCGGCTCCTCCGATCGCTCTCGAAGCTCCACGTGCGGGACCTCGGGCGCCCGGTCTCCGGGCGAAGCCTCCGGGCGCAGTTCGACAGGGCCGTGGCGGTCGTCCTGCGCCTCCTCGCCCTCCTCGCGATCGCGGCGCTCCTCCTCGAGCACGGGTTCGACCTCCCGGCGGAGACGAAGGCCGCCGTCCGCCGTCTCCTCGAAGTCGTCCTGCTGACGTTCGTCGGCCTCGGCCTGCTCCGGCTCGTCACGCGCGACGACCGGCGTGCGTTCCTGCGGGAGCACCGGCTCGACGCTGTCGTCTGGGCCGTCGTCCTCCTCGGGTTCGCGAGCCGGCAGGCCGGGGTCGCCGCTCCCGTCCACCTCTTCGGGCTCGACCCCGACGATCTCGCGGGCGCCTGGCTCGCCGCGACGCAGGGGCTGATCGTCCTTTCGATCCTCTTCGGGGCCGTTCGAGGCAGCCGGCGTCTCGTGGGCCGCCGCGTTCAGCCGCAGCTCGTCATCCTCGTCAGCTTCGTCCTCCTCGCGGCGGCG
>JAKPXO010000305.1 GCA_029567505.1 Acidobacteriota bacterium | reverse complement strand
GGCGGCCGCCGGGTGCGCCGGACGTTCGAGCTCCTCGACCGGACGGATCCGAAGACGGGCGACACGTCGATGGCGCGGACGACCGGCTTCCCCTGCGCGACCGGCGCGCGGCTCCTCCTGGAGGGGACGTTCACCACGCCCGGGGTCTTCCCCCCGGAGCTCCTGGCGGGAGACGACGCCCTCTACGGTCGGTTCCTCGCCGACCTCGCGGCCCGAGGGGTCGCCGTCGAGGAGACGGAGGAAGAGCTCGTCGGAGGATGACCGCGCCGGACGGGAACGCGGAGGGTCGAGAGAAGCCGCCGAAGGTCCGGCGCCTGAAGGCGCTCGTCCCCGACCTTCTCGAGCTGGCTCGGCCGCGCCGAAAGCTCCTGGCCCTGGGCTTCGTTCTCATGGCCGCCGGGCGGGCGGCCGGCCTGGTCCTCCCCGCCTCGACGAAAGTTCTGATCGACGAGGTCGTCGCGAAGTCTCGCACCGACCTCCTCGCGCCGCTCCTCCTCGCGATCGGCGCGGCGACCCTCGTCCAGGCGGCGACGTCGTTCGCGCTCGCGCAGCTCCTCTCGAAGGGGGCGCAGCGGCTCATCGCGGAGCTCCGGACGAGGGTGCAGTCCCACGTGACGCGGCTCCCTGTCGCGTACTTCGACGGACAGAAGACGGGGAACCTCGTCTCGCGGGTGATGAACGACGTCGAAGGGATCCGGAACCTCGTCGGGACGGGTGTCGTCGAGCTCGCGGGAGGCCTCCTGACCTCGCTCCTCGCCCTCGGCCTGATGGTGACGCTCAGCCCGGTCCTGACGGGGCTGACGCTCCTCTTCCTCGGGGTCTTCGTGGCGGGGCTCTTCGCGGCCCTCGGGGCCCTCCGGCCGATCTTCCGCGAGCGGTCGAAGATCCACGGGGAGGTGTCGGGCCGCCTCACCGAGACGTTTGCCGGCATCCGCGTCGTGAAGGGGTACCACGGCGAGGTCCGAGAGGACGCCGTCTTCGGGGACGGCGTGACGCGCCTCCTCTCGAACGTCCTCCGGACGATCACCGGGACGTCGGCGCTCTCGGCCGGGGCGACCGTCCTCCTCGGCGGCGTCGGGGCCGTCGTGATGTGGGTCGGGACGCGGCAGATCCTGTCGGGCGCCCTGACCGTCGGCGGTCTCTTCACCTACACGATCCTCCTCGGGTTCCTCGTGGCCCCGGTCTTCCAGATCGTCGGGATCGGGAGCCAGCTGACGGAGGCGCTCGCGGGCCTCGAGCGGACGAAGGAGGTCCTCGCCGAGCCCCGCGAGGACGCCGACGCGCGGCGCGTCGTCGACGTCCCCCCCGTCCGGGGCGAGGTCGTCTTCGAGGAGGTCCGGTTCGCGTACTCCGAAGGGAAGGAGGTCCTCCACGGAATCTCCTTCCGGGCGGAGCCGGGGAGCGTGACGGCCCTCGTCGGGCCTTCCGGCTCGGGGAAGTCGACGATCATCGGCCTCGTCGCGGCGTTCGCCTCGCCGACGGCCGGGCGCGTCCTCGTCGACGG
>JAKPXO010000302.1 GCA_029567505.1 Acidobacteriota bacterium | reverse complement strand
TCCTTGCCGCTCAACGCCACAACCTGCTCCATTCCGGTCCCCCAGCCCGGACATTTCTATCGAGCTGGCACCGTGACATTTCCATGGAGCTTCGACATTCGACGGCGCCGGGGGTGACTCGATCCTGTATTCTGAAAGACGGTCCCGGAATGGAGCTTTTCGTGAGCCGCGCCTCCCCGGGGGGGGCGCTCACGACGGGGATGTCGGGTCGGGGCCGCGAGGAGGATGAATGGACTTTTCGATCAAGGTCGACCCGTCCACGTGGCAGCGGTACATCTCGACGCCGAAGAAGGGCGAAGCCGTCCTGACGGACTCGTTCCTCAACAAGGGGACCGCCTTCACGGCGCGCGAGAGAGAGGAGCTCGACATCCTCGGCCTCCTCCCGCCGGCGATCTTCACGATCGAGCAGCAGCTCGTCCGGGTCTACGAGTCGTTCTGTGCCAAGCCGACGCCCCTTGAGAAGTACATCTACCTCGCGAGCCTCCACGATCGGAACGAGGTCCTCTACTACCGCCTCGTCCACGAGCGCATCGAGGAGATGCTGCCGATCGTCTACACGCCTGTCGTCGGGGAGGCGTGTCAGAAGTTCTCTCACATCTTCCGCCGCGGGCGCGGCCTCTACATCGGCATCGACCAGCAGGACCACATCGAGAAGATCCTCCGCAACTACCACTCGACCGAGCCTTCCGTCATCGTCGTGACCGACGGCGAGCGGATCCTCGGCCTCGGCGACCAGGGGGCGGGCGGCATGGGCATCCCGATCGGGAAGCTCTGCCTCTACACCGCGTGCGCCGGGGTCTCGCCGTACTCGACCCTCCCGATCACCCTCGACGTCGGCACCGACAACGAGGAGCGGCTCGCCGACCCGCTCTACGTCGGGCTCCGCCACAAGCGCATTCGCGGGGCCGAGTACCAGAAGTTCGTCGACAAGTTCGTCGCTGCGGTGAAGAAGGTCTTCCCGAACGTCCTCCTGCAGTGGGAGGATTTCCTGAAGGACAACGCGATCTTCCAGCTCGAGCGTTTCCGCGACGAGCTGCTCACGTTCAACGACGACATCCAGGGGACCGCGTCAGTCGTCGTCGCGGGCATCTTCGGCGCGCTCCGCCTCACCGGCGGGAAGATGAGCGACCACCGGCTCGTCTTCGCCGGGGCTGGCGCCTCGGCCCACGGCATCGCGGAGCTCTTCGTCTCGGCGCTCGTCGAGGAAGGGGTCCCGGTGGACGAGGCGCGGAAGCGGATCTGGACCTGCGACACGAAGGGGCTCGCCGTCTCGGACCGCCCCGGCCTCGAGGGATTCAAGAAGGAGTTCGCGCGCGACCGCGCCGAGCTCGCCTCCTGGAAGGTCGCCGACCCCGGCCGGATCTCGCTCGAGGAGACGATCGAGAACGCGAAGCCGTCGATCCTCATCGGAGTCTCGGCGACCCCGGGGACGTTCACGGAGCCGATGGTGAGGAAGATGGCCGCGCTCAACGAGCGGCCGCTCATCTTCCCGATCTCGAACCCGACGTCGAAGGCCGAGTGCACGGCCGAGCAGGCCGTCACCTGGTCGGACGGCCGGGCCATCGTGGCGACGGGGAGCCCGTTCGCGCCGGTCGTCCACGCCGGCGTGACGCACCGGATCGGCCAGTGCAACAACGCCTTCATCTTCCCGGGGATCGGCCTCGGCGTCTGCGTCTCCAAGGCGAGGCGCGTCAGCGACGGGATGTTCCTCGCCGCGGCTCAGGCCCTGGCGACGCACGTCACCGAAGCGGACATCGCCGAGTCGGCCGTCTACCCCCAGGTCGCCACGATCCGCGACTGCTCGCACTCGGTCGCGTGCGCGGTGATCCGGAAGGCGGTGGCGGAGGGACTCGCCGAGCCGGAGATCCTCAACGGTCTCGAGGAGACCGTCCGGCGCGCCATGTGGTTCCCGGAGTACCTCCCGATTCGCTACGAGCCGACGGGCCTGCCCACCCGTCGGCACGCGCACGCCTGATCCGGCCCGAGGGCGCGCCGCGCGGTGCGGCGCGCCCTTGACGGAAGACCGCTCCCGACGGCCCGGCGAGAGCCGGGCCGTCGCGTCTCAGGCCTTCTTCGGCAGGTTCGAGGCTGCGAACTCCCAGTTCAGGAGGCCGTCGACAACCGCGGTCAGGTAGTCCTTCCGGCGGTTCTGGTAGTCGAGGTAGTAGGCGTGCTCCCAGACGTCGAGGACGAGGAGCGGCGTCTGTCCGGTCGTCAGCGGCGTGTCGGCGTTCGCCGTCTTCACGACCTTCAGCGCCGCGCCGTCGGCGACGAGCCAGGCCCAGCCGCTCCCGAACTGGCCGAGGCCGGCGGCGACGAGCTCCTTCTTCAGGGCGTCCAGGCTCCCGAAGGAGGCCTCGATGCTCTCGGCGAGGGCGCCCGACGGGGCGGCGCCCCCCTTCGGCCGGAGGCTCTTCCAGAAGAAGTCGTGGTTCCAGGCCTGCGCGGAGTTGTTGAAGACAGCTCGAGCCGAGGCGTCCTGTGCCGAGGCGCGGACGATTTCCGAGAGGGGCTTGCCCTCGAGCGGGCCTCCCTTCACGAGGCCGTTCAAGGCGTCGACGTAGCCGCGGTGGTGCTTGCCCCAGTGGAACGAGAGCGTCTTCGCGGAGATGACCGGCTCGAGGGCCGTGTCGGACCAGGGGAGCGGCGAGAGCGCGAGCGCCTCGGCCCCCTTCAGGATCGCGGGGAATCCGAGCGCGCCGGCGGCGACGGCGGTGGCGGCCGCTCCTTTCAGGAAGTCGCGGCGCGAGGCGTCGGTCGTTTCGGGACGGGGCGTCTCTTCGGGCATCGTGTACCTCCTGGTGGTCGTCGGGGCGGAGGATACCCGGCGGTGTCCCTTCCGCCTCAGGGGAGGAGGACGGTCGAGCCGGTCGTGCGCCGCGCCTCGAGCTCTCGGTGCGCGGCGGCGGCCTCCCGGAGCGGGAACGTCGCGCCGATCCGGACGGACACCGCGCCCGAACGGATCACGGAGAAGAGGTCCGCGGCGGTCTCGAGGAGGTCCTCGCGCCGCGCCGTGTAGGCCATGAGGGTCGGCCGCGTCAGGAAGAGCGACCCCTTCTGCGAGAGGAGGAGGGGCGCGAACGGCGGGACCGGGCCGGAGGAGTTCCCGAACGAGACCATGAGACCGAGGGGCGCGAGACAGTCGAGCGACGCCTCGAACGTCTCCCGCCCGACGGAGTCGTAGACGACGCGCACGCCGACGCCTCTGGTGATCTCGTCGACTCGCTGCACGAGGTCCTCCCGCGACGTCACGACGACGTGGTGGCATCCCGCCGAGCGCGCGAGCTCGGCCTTCGCGTCCGTCGAGACGGTGCCGATGACGGTCGCGCCGAGGCTTCGCGCCCACTGCGCGGCGATGAGGCCGACACCCCCGGCCGCCGAGTGGAGCAGGATCGTCTCGCCCGCTTCGACGCTGTGCGTCTTCCGGAGGAGGTAGCGCGCCGTCATCCCTTTGAGCATCGCGGCGGCCGCCACGCGGTCGTCGACGTCGTCGGGTAGGGGGACGAGGCGGTGGGCGGCGACGAGCCGCTCCTCGGAGTAGGCGCCGACGGGCCCGGCGTAGGCGACGCGGTCACCGGCCTTCACCTCGGTGACGTCCGGGCCGACCTCGGTGACGACGCCCGCTCCCTCCGAGCCGAGGACCGCGGGGAGCGGGAGCGGGTAGAGGCCGCTCCGATGGTACGTGTCGATGAAGTTGAGGCCGATCGCGGTGTGGCGGACGCGGGCCTCACCCGGGCCCGGCGGGCCGACCCGGACCTCGTCCCACGAAAGGGCCTCGGGTCCGCCCGGTCTGTGAATGCGAACGGCGTGCGTCATGCGGCACCTCGCGCACCAGCGTATCGCGACGGGTGGACCCGCGGGGCGCTCGGCCGGGCTAGACTTTCGGCGATGGCGCTCCCCATCGCCCGACGGGCGTGGCTGGCCGCGGCCCTCGCGCTCCTGCTCGCGGACACGCGAGCACTTTCTCTCTCGCCGGAGAGGCAGCTGAACCAGTACGCGGTCTCGACCTGGCAGACCGCCGACGGG
>JAKPXO010000289.1 GCA_029567505.1 Acidobacteriota bacterium | reverse complement strand
GAGCAGTGAATCGGGGAGGCCCGCCACGGGCCTCCCCGCGCCGCCTCCGGCAGCTCCCCTCCAACGGAGCACGCGAGCAGTGAATCGGGGAGGCCCGCCACGGGCCTCCCCGCGCCGCCTCCGGCGCCTCCCCTCCTGAGGAGCCACGAATCGGGGAGGCTCGCCACACCTCCCCTCGATCCGGTCGAGTCGGGCGTCCTCCGGGGCGCCCGTTCCGTTCCGGCCCCTCCCCGGCCGCTACAATCGGGCGCCGTGAACGAACCCTCGCGCGCCCTCCCGCGCCCGGCCCCGGATGTCCTCCGGGGCCTTCTCGTCACGCGGGTCGTCGTCGTCTCGACGCTCCTCCTCTCGGCCCTCCTGATCCAGCTGACGTTCAGCCTCTGGCTTCCGCTGGCGCCGATCTATTACCTCGCCGCGGGCGCCTACACGACGTCGCTCCTCTCCCTGCTGACCCTGAGGGTCCTCGACTCCGGGGCGAACGCCGTCCTCCAGCTCCTCGGCGACCTCGTCGTGGTGACCGGCCTCGTCTGGGTTTCCGGCGGGCCCGACTCCAGCTTCACCTTCCTCTACCTGGCCGTCGTCCTCAGCGGGACCCTTCTCTTCGGACGAGGCGGCGGTCTCGTGACGGCCGGCCTCGCCTCGGTCTTCTACGCGGTCCTCCTCCAGCTGATGCAGAGCGGCGCCGTCTCGGCCCCGCTCAGCGACGAGCTCCCGCCCCGCCTCTGGACGCGCGGGCAGCTCGCGGGGAACGTCGTCTCGAACGTCGGCGCGTTCGCCGCCACGGCGCTCCTCGTCGCCGCCGCCTCGGAGCGGCTGCGCGACGCCCGGCTCCTCGCCGAGCGCCGGCGGGAGGAGGTCGCGCGGCTCCAGGCCCTCCACTCCTCGGTCCTCTCCTCCATGTCCTCCGGCGTGGTGACCGCCGACCTCGCCGGCCGGATCACGTTCGCGAACCCGCCGGCCGGAGAGCTCCTCCACCGGAATCCCGCGGAGCTCGTCGGACGCCCCCTTTTCGAGACCGGCCTCGTCTGGCCCGAGATCCTGGACCCCACCCACCCTCCGGGGAACGAGGTCTTCCGCTTCGAGGGGAACCGGACGCCGCTCGGCGCGGGGGCCTACTTCGGAGTGACCATCACGCCGCTTCGCGACGGCGACGGCCGCGTGACCGGCCGGATCCTCATCTTCCAGAACCTCACCGAGATGAAGAAGCTCGAGGGGGAGGTCCGCCTCAAGGAGAAACTCGCGGCCGTCGGAGAGCTCGCGGCGTCGATCGCCCACGAGATCCGCAACCCGCTGGCCTCGATCTCCGGCTCGGTACAGGCCCTGTCCGCGACGGCGCCGCCCGGCTCCTCGGAGCGGCGGCTGATGGAGATCGCAGTCCAGGAGTCGCACCGGCTCTCCGCCATCCTCGAGGATTTCCTCAAGTACGTGAAGCCGCGCGACCAGGCGATCGAGACGGTCGACGCCGCCGGCGCCCTTCGCGACGTCGTCACGCTCCTGACGCACAGCGACGAGCTCTCGGAACGGCATGCCGTGACGTTGAAGCTCGAGCCCGAGTCGTTCGCGCTGCAGGCCGACCCCGGACAGCTCCGCCAGGTCTTCTGGAACCTCCTCCGGAACGCCGTCGCCGCGATGCCGGACGGGGGGACGCTCGCGGTGACCGCGCGGGCCGTCGGGGGAGTGTGGAGCGCCACGTTCTCGGACGACGGGCGGGGGATGTCGCGGGAGGATCAGGAGCGCCTCTTCACGCCGTTTGCCCATGCGACTCCGGGCGGGACCGGCCTCGGACTCGCCATCGTCTACCGTATCGTCGAGGAGCACGGAGGGAGCATCCGAGTGAAGAGCGCCCCGGGCGACGGAACCACCATCACGCTCACACTCCCCGTCGGAGGACCGGGCGCCCGGACGACCGAGGCGATGGGGGTGCGGGCATGACGGGCGCGCCGCCCCGGCCGGCGGGCCCCCGCATCCTCGTCGTCGACGACGAGCCCGGCATCACCGGGATGCTCTCGATCGTCTTCGAGCGGGAGGGGTACGACGTGCGTACCGCCGGCTCCTGCGCCGAGGGGCTGCGCCTCGTCGGCGAGCTCCACCCCGACCTCGTCCTGACGGACCTGAGGATGCCGGACGGCACCGGGTTCGACGTCCTGCGGAAGACGCGGGAGACGGACGCCGAGACGCCGGTCGTGATGATCACAGCGTACACCTCGACGAAGACCGCCATCGAGGCGCTCAAGGCGGGCGCCTACGACTACGTCTCGAAGCCGTTCGACGTCGACGAGCTCAAGCACGTCGTCGGGAAGGCGCTCGAGCGAAAGCGCCTCGCCGACGAGAACCAGGAGCTCCGCTCCCGCGTCGAAGACCGTCCGGCGCTCGGCCCGCTCGTCGGCGTCTCCCGGCGGATGCGCGCCGTCTTCGACCTGGTCGACCGCGTCGGGCGCACGACCTCGACCGTCCTGATCACCGGCGACTCCGGAACGGGCAAGGGGCTCATCGCCCGGGCGATCCACCGGAGCTCGGCCCGGGCCGGCCGCCCGTTCGTGTCGATTAACTGCGGCGCCCTTCCGGAGAACCTCCTCGAGTCGGAGCTGTTCGGGCACGAGAAGGGGGCGTTCACGGGCGCCGTGCGGGAGAAGAAGGGGCTCTTCAAGGAGGCCGAAGGGGGGACGCTCTTCCTCGACGAGATCGGGGAGACCTCCCTCTCCATGCAGGTCAAGCTCCTGCAGGTCCTCCAGGAGCGGGTCGTGCGCCGCGTCGGCGGGAACGCCGAGGAGCCGATCGACGTGAGGATCATCTGCGCGACGAACAAGGACCTCGCCGAGAAGGTCGCGGACCGCTCGTTCCGCGAGGACTTCTACTACCGGATCGCCGTCATCCCGCTCCAGATCCCGCCGCTGCGCGAGCGGCGCGAGGACATCCCGCTCCTCGTCCGCCACTTCCTGAAGAAGGTGGCGACCGAGCAGAAGATCCCCGAGAAGAAGATCTCGTCGGAGGCGATCCGGCTCCTCGAGGCCCACTCCTGGCCGGGGAACGTACGCGAGCTCGAGAACCTGATCGAGAGGACCGTCGCCCTCGAGCCGGGGCCGGTCATCACGACGACGTCGCTCCCGGAGAGCTTCCTCCGGCCGGCGGGCGTCCCGGCCGAGGCGCTCCAGACTCCCTTCGACCTGCCGATGACCGCCTTCGACCTCGAGGCCTACCTCGAGTGGATCGGCAAGCGCCTCATGCAGCAGGCGCTCGAGCGGGCGAACGGCGTTCGCAAGGAGGCCGCGAAGCTCGTCGGGATGTCGGAGCGCTCGTTCCGCTATTACGCCAAGAAGTACCAGATCGGCCATGACGACGAAGGAGAGCCGTATGACGAACCGGGCCCGGTCGTCGACGAGACGTGACCCCGGGAGGGCCGTCCTGCTCGGCGTCCTCCTCCTCGCAGCCTGCTCCGGGGGTCGCGGCGCTCCGCCGGCCGCGCCGACCCCCGCGGCCGGGCCGCGGGTCGCCCTCCCGTCGGGCGCCGTCTTCTCCCTCGAGCTCGCCCGGACGCCGGAGGAGATCGCGCAGGGGCTGATGTTCCGCGAGTCGCTCGCGCCGTCGAGCGGGATGGTCTTCCTCTTCGACGCGCCGGAGCCGCGCTCGTTCTGGATGAAGAACTGTCACTTCCCGCTCGACATGGTCTTCGCGCTCGCGGACGGGACCGTCGTCGACGTCCTGGAGAACGTCCCCCCGTGCGAGGCCGACCCGTGCCCGAGCTATCCCGCGCGCGCGCCGGCCGACACGGTGGTCGAGCTCGCGGGCGGAGAGGCCGGGCGACATGGGGTCGTCCCGGGCGCGCGCCTCTCGTTCCTCAGCGTGCCGGGGCGCTGAGCTCGCCCGCGGCGGCGCCACCCGCCGCGGACGGGACGAAGCGGAAGAGCCCTCGCCCGATCGTCGCGAGGTAGAGCCCCCGCGCGCTGCGCGGGTCCCCCGCCCAGCCGGCGACGTGGAGGCCCCGCTCCGGGAGCGCGAGGGCGACGTCGGCGCCGGGTCCCGGGACGCGGTAGAGGAGACGTCCCTTCTCGGAGTCGACGTCGAGCCCGATCGGCTCGGCCGGCCGGTAGGCCGAGGCGCGCGGGCGGCCGAAGCCACCCGAGAGCGGGCGCGGGTTCGCGCCGCTCCTCGCGTCGAGGCCGAAGTCCCGCCCGTTCCACCAGAGCGTCCGGCCTGCGGAGCGGACGGCGAGCGTCTCGGCGCCCGTCCCCGGCGACCGGCTCCACATCACGGTGTCCACACGGGCCCGGAGATCGCCGACGCGGCCCCACGACGCGCCGCCGTCGCGCGACTCGAACACCCCGCCGTCCGTCGCGGCGAAGAGGCGGTCCGGACCGGCGGCGAAACCGTGGACCGCGACACCGAGGACGCGCGCGAACGGCGCGTCCGGAGCCGCCGCGAGCCAGACGCCGTCCGGCGTCCCGGCGAGGAGCCGCTCGCCGCTCGCGAGGAGGGCGCGGATCGTCGCGGCCGGCGCCGCCGCGATCCTCTCGGCCTTCCCCGTCGCGGGGTCGAGGTCCCAGAGACCGCCGCTCCCGCCGTCCGCGGCCCGCGCGACGGCGACTCGCCCCGACGCGGTGACGGCGACGGCCGAGACCCGGGCTTCCGAGAGGCCCGCGTTCGACTCGAGGAGCGTCAGCCCGCCGTCCTCGCTCCGGAGGACGCCCTCCGCCTCGGTCGCGACGAGGAGCGCCGCCGGGTTCGCCGGGTCGAAGACGAGCGCGTTGACGACGGTCGAGTCCCGCGAGATGCGACGGAAGCTCCTCCCCGCGTCCCGGCTCTCGAAGAGCCCGCCGGTCGTCCCGGCGAGGACGCGCGCCGGGTCGCGCGGGTCCCGGACGACGACGTGGGTCCTTCGGTCGGCGAGACCGTCCTTGTACCTCGTCCAGCTCGCGGCGCCGTCCGTCGTCCGGTAGACCCAGCCGCACGTCGCCGCCCAGATGTCGTCGGGGTCGGTCGGCGAAAAGTCGAGGTGGAAGACCTGCGTGTCCTCGACCATCCCCCCCGCGATCCGCTTCCAGGTCCGGCCCAGGTCGGTCGAGCGGAAGGGGTGCCGGTACGAGCCCGAGTAGAGGACGCCGACCTCGAGCGGGTGGAACGCGAGGAACGCGACGCCGCTGCCCGGGTCGAGCGGGGGCTGGGACGGTCGCCACGTGGCGCCGCCGTCCTCCGAGATCTCGAGCCCCGTGTCGCCGCCGACCGCGACGACCTTCCGTCCCCGCAGGACGGCGACCGCGACGACGCGGGCCTCGGCCCGCTCCGCCCACCGTCTCACGACGCTCCAGGTGCGGGCGGCGTCGTCCGAGCGGACGAGGAGCCCCCCCTTGACGACGCCCGTCAGGCCGGCCCAGACCGTCCCGACGCGCTGCGGATCAGGAAGCAGCGAGGTGACGGAATAGCCGGGGAAGGGGGCGCCTCCCGGCGGCGCGCTCCAGGTCCGGCCACCGTCGGTCGAACGGTAGACGCCGCCGAGGGCGGTCCCGGCGTAGAAGAGCCCCGGCGCGCGCGGCTCCGCCACGAGCGACTTCACCTCGGCTCCCGGGAGCGGATAGCGCAGCCACGTCCCTCCCGGCGCCGTGACCGGCCGGCCGTCGGCCGCCGCGAAAGCCGGGGCCAGGGCGACCGCGAGGAGAGCGGCCGCGAGGTCAGCCCGCCGGCTTCGCATCGCCCCCCGTGCCGGACCCGCTCGCCGCCGCGGTGGGCTTCGCGTCGCCGCCCGCCTTCGTCTCGGCGGAGGGCTTCGGCTCCCCGGAAGGCTTCGCACCGCCGTCACCTCCCGACTCCTTCTCCTTCGCGCCGGCGGCGCCGGACCGTCCGTAGTCAGTGAGATAGAAGCCGGAGCCCTTGAACTGGACGGCGGGGGCCGAGAGGAGCTTCTTCAGCGCGCCGCCGCACGTCTCGCAGGTCGTGGGGAGAGGATCGGAGAACGCGAGGATCGTCTCCATCGTGTGACCGCACGACTCGCACCGGAACTCGTAGAGGGGCATCTCGAAACGGACCTTTCTCTCACGACGGCGGGGCGTAGCCGCCGCCGGTCGTGCTCCAGTGGATCTTCTTCACGGACGTCCGGCTCGTCACGTCGCGCCGGCCGATCAGCTTGAGGACGTAGAAGGCGTACAGGAGCTTCGCGTTGTGGGCCGCGTCGGACGGCCCGAGACCGACGAGCTCGCGGAGCGTCTTCACGCCGTCGACCTGCTGGAGGAGCCGGAGCTCTCCCGGCTCGAGGGCGAGGTCGCCGAGCTCCGCCGGCTTCCAGGACGGGTCGAGAATCGTCCAGGACGGTCCGAGGTGGGAGACGGTCTTCCGGGCGTCGCGCAGGGCCCGCACGCCGGCGAGGATCGCCTGCCGCGTCGGGATCTCGAGCTGGATGATCTCGTCGGTCCGGAATCGGCCCACCGCGAAGGTCACCTCGCCTTCGTCCCACTCGAAGAGCGAGAAGAGGATCCCGCGGACCTGGCGCGTCACCGCCGCGAAGAGCTCCTCGGCCGTCAGGAGACCCATGTCGACGAGGACGGCGCCGTGCCGCCGCCCCCCCTCGGTCGAACGCGCCTCGACGAGCCGCCGGACCGACTCGTCGAACTGCGCCTGCGTCAGCTTTCCGTCCCCGAGCAGGACGTTCCCGAGGGACTCCTCCCGGTCGTTCGAGGTCGCGAAGATGACGTCGCCGTTCCAGATGTAGATCTTCTTCTCGACCACCCCCCGGCGCACGACGACCACCCCGGGCACCCTGTAGTGGTGCACCGTCTGGAGGACCTCGGGAAGCGGAGTTTTCGAGAGGTCGCCGCGGAACTCGAAGCGGCTGTCCGACACCCCCCGGATTGTACGGAACTCCCGTCCCGAACCGGCTGCTACGATCCCGTCGATGGTTTCCCGACGGCAGACGGCCGAGCCTCCGGGCGGGGGCGCCGGGCGCGCCGCGCCCGCCGGCCGATGAGGAGGCGCGTCGCCGTCACCGGCCTCGGCTGCGTCACGCCGCTCGGCACGGGCGCCGGGGCGTTCCTCGAAGGCCTCCGGGCGGGCCGGTCGGGCGTCCGGCGCATCTCGCTGTTCGACCCGTCGGACCTCCCGGTCCGGATCGCGGCGGAGGCGTCCGGCTTCGACCCGGCGAACCACGTCGGGGCGAAGGACGCCCGGCACGTCTCGCGGGTCGTCCCGATGGCGATCGCGGCGGCCGCCGAGGCGCTCGCCTCCGCCGGCATCGAGGCGGAGGCCCTCCCGCTCGACGAGCGGCGCCGGATCGCCGTCCTCCTCGGCTCCGGCGGGGGTCCGGTCGAGTTCTTCGAACGGATGTACGGCCACTGGTATCGCGGCGAGCTGAAGAAGGCTTCCGTCTACGCCATCCCGACCGGGACGATCGGGACGCTCTCCTCGGAAGTCTCGATGCGGTTCGGCCTGAAGGGGCCCTCGCACGTCGTCTCCACCGGCTGCACCTCCTCCGCCGACGCGATCGGCTACGCAGCGAAGGCGATCCGGTACGGAGAGCGGGACGTCGTCCTCGCCGGCGGAGCCGACGCCGTCATCACCCCCGGCATCATGACCGGCTTCGGCTTGATGCAGATCCTCGCCTCCTCGCGGCAGGAGGCGCCGGAGACCGCGAGCCGGCCGTTCGACGCCGGGCGCGACGGCTTCGTCCTCGGCGAGGGGTCCTGGTTCTTCGTCCTGGAAGAGATGGAGCACGCCCGCGCTCGTGGCGCCCGACTCCTCGGCGAGGTCGCCGGCTGGGGCTCGACGTGCGACGCGTATCACCGCGTGCGGCTGGACGAGTCGGGCGTCGAGCCGGCGCGCGCGATGACCGAGGCCCTCGAGGACGCCGGCCTCGACGTCCGGGACGTCGGCTACGTCCAGTACCACGGCACCGGGACGGAGCTGAACGACCGGATCGAGACGCGCGCGACGCGGCTGGCGCTCGGCGCGGCGGCCGAGAGGGTCCCGGGGAGCAGCGTCAAGAGCCAGATCGGCCACCCTCAGGGAGCCTCCGGCGCCGCGGGCCTCGCGGCGACGCTCCTCGCGCTGAACGCCGGGTTCCTCCCGCCGACGGCGAACCTCGACACGCCCGGCCCGGAATGCGACCTCGACTACGTCCCGCGAGATTCCCGGCCGGCCGAAGTCGGCGTCGCGCTCGTGAACGGGATCGCGTTCGGCTCGAAGAACAGCGCCCTCGCCGTCCGTACCGCCCGCGCGCTCCCGGGATGACGCGCTTGAGCCTCCTCGTCCCGCCCCGCGCGCCGTCGGACGAGCTCCTCGACGGCGACGTCGACCCGGCCGAGGCCGTGGCGAGCCTCGGCGACATCGAGCGGATCCACCGCTTCTTCGGCGGCCGGCGGACCCTGCGCCGGCACCTCGTCCCCCTCCTCCTCGCCGCGCCGCCCCCGGCCCCGGTCGTCCTCGACCTGGGCGCGGGGAGCGGCCACGTCGGGCGGGCGCTCTCGCGGGAGATGGCACGGCACGGGCGCGGCCTCGTCACGCTCGACCTCGACAGGAAGCTCCTTCACGCGCGACTCTCGGCGAAGGGGCGCAGCCTCGCCGCGGACGCGCTCCGTCTCCCGTTCACCGACCGCTCCGTCGACGTCGTCGCCTCGACCCTCTTCCTCCACCACCTCGACGCCCACGGCGTGGCCACCCTCCTCCGGGAGTCCGCGCGCGTCGCGCGCGTCGCGGTCGCCGCGTTCGACCTCGTCCGCCACCGGGCCCCGCTCGCGGCCCACGCGCTCCTGTCCAGCTTCGCCTACCGGAGCCCGGTCACCCGGCACGACGGGAGGGCCTCCGTCCTCCAGGCCTGGACGAAGGCGGAGCTGCGGGACATCGTGGCCGGCGCGCTCCCCGGAGCTCGCGTCGCGGCCGTCGGGCCGTTCGTCCAGGGCCTCGTCTGGACCCGGAGATGACCGCGCCTCCTTTCGACGTCCTCGTCGTCGGAGCGAGCCTCGCCGGAAGCGCCGCCGCGCTCGTCCTCGCGCGCTCCGGAGCGAACGTCGCAATCGTCGACAGGTCGCCGTTCCCGCGCCCGAAGGCGTGCGGGGACCTCCTCTCCCCCGACGGTGTCTCCGCCCTTTCCCGCCTCGGCCTCGAGGGAGCGGTCCGGGCGGCCGGCGCCGCGACGGTCCGCCGGTTCGTCCTCGTCCGACCGGACGGCAGACGCCTCGCCGGACGTCTTCCGGCGCCGGCGCTCTCCCTCAGCCGGGAGCGGCTCGACGTCCTCGTCCTCGACGGCGCGCGCGCGGCGGGGGCCGCGGCGTTCCTCGGCGAAGCCGTCACCGCGATCGAGGGGAGCCTCGACGCGGGCTTCACCGTGAGGACGGGGGCGCGGACGCTCTCCGCGCGCGCCGTCCTCGGCGCGTGGGGTCGCTACTCGCCGCTCGACGGCCGCCTCGGGCGACCGTTCTTCGGCGCGCCCGCGCCGCTCTTCGGCTTCAAGACGTTCCTCGCCGGGGCCGCGGGCAGGAGGCTCGACGACCGCGTCGCCCTGCACCTCTTCCGCGGGGGCTACCTGGGCCTCTCCCTCGTCGAGGAGGGGCGCGTCTCGCTCGGAGCGCTCGCGACGCCGGCGGTCGCGACGGAAGCGCACCACGACCTCGAGCGCCTGCTCGCGCGACTCCGCGCCGAGAGCCCGGCCCTCGCCGCAGACCTCGAGGGGCTCGCGCCCGAGCCGGGGCCCGCGCTCGTGAGTGAGCCGGTCCACCTCGGGGTCCGGCAGGCCGTTCTCGGAGAGATCCTCCTCGCGGGCGACGCGGCCGGGGTCGTCGACCCCTACACGGGGGCGGGGATGGCGCTCGCGCTCCGGACCGGCGAATCCGCGGGGACGCTCCTCGCGCGCCACGCCGCCGGGGAGGTCCTCTCCCCGGCGCTCGGAGCGGAGTGGGAGCGACGCTGGCGCGACGCGACGGGGCGCGTCTACTTCTTCTCGCGCCTCTTCCGCCCCGTCTTCCTCGGGGGCGCCGCCACCCGGCTCGTCGTCCCCGTGGCGGGACCGCTGGCGGGCCTCGCGGCCCGCCTCACGCGCGGTCCCGCCTGACGCCGCCCCCTAGATCCTCTTCGCGGCCTTCCGGCCGGCCTTCTTCACCGGCGCCTTCGCCCCGGGCTTCGGCGCGGACCTCTTCGGGGTCGCCGCCTTTCCCGCCGCGCGCTTCGGGGTCGCCTTCGCGGCGGCCTTCCGCGCCTTCTTCTTCGCGGGGAAGAGGCCCGTCCGGATCGTCTCGATCTGGTCGAGATGGATACGGTCGTGCCCGGCATACAGCGCGACCATCGTCCCGAGCGACTCCTCTCCCCTCTCGGAGTGGAGCCCGACCCGGGCGAAGGCCTCGTCCGGGAGCCTCACGAGGAGCCCGAGGTTCACCGCGCGCGCCATCTCGAAGTCGGCGACGAGCTCTTCCGTCGACGCGGCGTCCGCGCCCAGCTTCTCGACGAAGAGGTCCTGGTCGTAGGCGGCGATCGCGGGCCTCTCGTGCGCCGCGACGAGCCGGTAGCGCGACCCGAGGATCACCTCGCCGTCGGCGAGGTGGGCGACGATCTCCTTGATCGACCACTTCCCCGGCGCGGGACGCCGGGAGAGCTGCTTCTCGGTGAGCCCCTTCAGGAGCTTCCGGAGCGCCTGCGGCGCCTCGAACATCGCGAGGAAGGGGTCGTCGTCCCCGAGCGCCGCTCGGTACCGTTCCGGGATCACGGGTCCGGCCATCATCGAGTCCTCCATCGGCGGGAATCCTACGCGAAGGGCCCCGCGGCGCGCACCCGCCGGGCCGTCTAGAATGCTGTTCCCGTGAAGACCGATCGACGCCTCGTCGAAGCCCTGAACGACCTCCTCGTTCGCGCGTTCGCGGAGGACGGGGAGGACGTCACCACCCTCGCCGTCTTCGGCCCGAAGGCCCGCGTCGAGGCCGACATGGTCTGCCGTGACGCGGCCGTCGTCGCCGGCGTCGCCTTCCTCCCGCGCGTCTTCGCGTTCCTCCACCCTCCCTCCCGCGTCGACCTGCGGGTCGAAGACGGGACGAAGGTCGTGCCCGGCACCGTCCTCGCGCACGTCGAGGGGCCGGCCATCTCGGTCCTCGCGGCCGAGCGGACCGCGCTGAACCTCGTCCAGCGCCTCACCGGCGTCGCGACGGCGACGCGCGCCTACGTCGACGCCCTCGCCGGGACGAAGGCGAAGCTCCTCGACACGCGCAAGACGACGCCGGGCCTGCGCGCCCTCGAGAAGTACGCCGTCCGATGCGGCGGCGGGACGAACCACCGGATGGGCCTCTCCGACGCGTTCCTCGTGAAGGACAACCACGCCGACGGCTGCGGGAGCCTCTGGGACGCCACGCGTCGCGCGGCCGACTTCCGCGCGATGAACCGCTCCCTCCGCCGCTGCCTCCTCGAGGCCGAGGCGCGCACGCGCGACGAGGTCCACCAGGCGCTCGAGGCGGGGGCCGAGAGGGTCCTCCTCGACAACATGACCATCGCCGCGATGAGGGAAGCGGTCCGCGACGTGAAGCTCTGGAATGAGGCGACGGGCGCCACGGTGACGACGGAGGCCTCGGGCGGGATGACGGTCGAGAAGGCCCGGAAGGCCGCCCGCGCGGGCGTCGACTTCGTCTCCGTCGGGGCGATCACCCACTCGGTGCGCGCTGCCGACGTCGCCCTCGACGTGAAGGTGGCCGCGGCCCGACGGGGCCGCCGGTGAGCCGGGTCGCCGGGCGGACCCGCGTCCCGGCGCTCGTCATCGGGACCGGGATCGCCGGGCTGACCGCCGCGCTCGCGCTCGCGAAGCGGGGCATCCGCGTCCTCCTCCTGACGAAGGCCGCGGAACCGGACGACTGCAACACGCGCCACGCCCAGGGCGGGATCATCTACTTCGGCAAGCGCGACTCCCCCACCTCGCTCGTGAGGGACGTCCTCGCCGCCGGCGCCGGCCTCTGCAACGCCGAGGCGGTCCGCTTCCTCGCGCAGGAGGGGCCGCGCGTCGTGGAGGAGGTCCTGATCGGCGACGCCGGGGTCCCCTTCACCCGCACCCGGAGGGGAGACCTCGACTTCACCCGCGAGGGGGCCCACTCCGTCGCCCGCATCGTCCACTCCGCGGACGCCACCGGGAAGGCGATCGAGCTCGCCCTCCTCGCCCGCGTGAAGCGCGAGCGGAACGTGAAGGTCTGGACAAACGCGACCGCGATCGACCTGATCACCGCCCGCCACCACTCCACCGACGTCCAGCAGCGCTACGCGCTCCAGGACCCGTGCCTCGGCGCCTACGTCCTCGACGAGGAGGGGGCGGTCCACACCGTCCTCGCCGACTTCACCGTCCTCGCGACCGGGGGCGTCGGGCGGCTCTTCCTCCACACGACGAACACGAGACACGCCATCGGCGACGGCCTGACGATGGCCGCGCGCGCCGGGGCGGCCGTCCTGAACCTCGAGTACGTCCAGTTCCACCCGACGACGCTCTACCACCCCGACGCCGAGCGCTTCCTGATCTCCGAGGCCCTCCGCGGCGAGGGGGCGGTCCTCGTCAACCGCTCCGGCCAAGCCTTCATGCCGCGCTACGACCGCGAGCGGAAGGACCTCGCCCCGCGCGACGTCGTCACCCGGGCGATCGTGGAGGAGATGACGACACGCGGCGAGCCGTGCGTCTACCTCGACCTCGCGCACCACTACGAGGGGAAGGGACGGACGGCGATCCGAGACCGGTTCCCGACGATCGCCGCCACCTGCGAGAAGTTCGGGATCGACATCGCCACCGAGCCGATCCCCGTCGTCCCGGCCGCCCACTACTTCTGCGGCGGCGTCCTCGCCGACCTCGAGGGGAAGACGACGATCCGGAACCTCTACGCCGTCGGCGAGGTGAGCTGCACCGGCCTGCACGGCGCGAACCGGCTCGCCTCCACCTCGCTCCTCGAGGGGCTCGTCTGGGGGGCGCACGCGGCGCGGTCGATCGCCGACCGGATCGAGAAGGGGCACACGTTCCCGCCGTCCACGTTCCGGGCGATTCCCGACTGGAAGGCGCCCGGCAACGCCCGGAACGAGGACCCCGCGCTCATCCAGCAGGACTGGACGACGATCCGGAACACGATGTGGAACTACGTCGGGATCGTGAGGACGGGCGAGCGGCTCGGGCGCGCCGTGGCCGACATCCGCGACCTGGAGAAGCGTCTCTCGCGCTTCTACCACGAGACGAAGCTCTCCCGCGAGATCGTCGACCTCTTCCACGGCGTCCACGCGAGCCACCTGATCGCGCAGGCGGCGCTGAAGAACCCCGTCTCGCGCGGGTGCCACTACCGGAGAAACTAGACGTCTGTTGGAGGGGCAGGTCTGCAGCTCCCTTCGACGTCCCCCAGTCTTCGGGCATTCTTGCGGACATGGATCGGGGAGACTCGCCACGAGCCTCCCCGCGGCGGCTGCGCCGCCTCCCCTCCAATGGGGTCGGAGGAGGTCGGACCGTCAGGCGGGGCGCGTCGTGACGTGGACCTCGCGCCCCTCGCCCTTCACCGCCTTCGAGACGATGCAGTACTTCTCGGCGAGAGAAAGGGTCTTCGCGACGTCGGCCTCGCGCTCGGCGAGGAGCGCGGCCGGGACGTGCGCGACGAGGTCGATCCGGCTCACGCGGTAGCCCCCCGCCGGGTCGGCCTCGAGGTCGAGAGCGCCGTCGACGCGCGGTGAGTCGATCGGGAGCCGGAGCTTCGCGAGGAAGATCGCCCAGGTCTGGACGAAGCAGGTGAGGACGGCGCCGAGGAGGAGCTCCTCCGGGTTCGTCCGGTCGTCCCGTCCGCCGAGCGACGGGGCTCCGCCGAACGGGACGACCAGGAGGCGGCTCCCGCTTTCGAGGGAGCCGGAGCGCTCGGCCGGGTCCCAGGCGGCGGACGCGGTGTAACGGTGCTCGTCGGACATCGTCGTCTCCTTGCGGCGGGTCAGCCCTGCGACTCCGGGAGCTCGTCGGGGTTCCAGCCCTTCGGCGCGGTCCAGGCACGCGCCGAGAGGAAGGTCGAGAGTCCGAGCGGGACGAGCCCCCGACAGCCGCGACGCGCGTCGAACGCGTCGACGACGCGGGCCACCTCGCCGGGAGCCGACGCGGGGACGGCCATCCGGGAGCGCGCGAGGAGCCCCACCGGCGCTTCGCGCCGGGCCAGGACCCAGGCGTCCCGCGCCGCCGTCTCCTCCTCCTCCGGTGCGAGGGGCGCGACCCCCGCGAGGGCGAGCGAGCCCCCGAGGAGGGCGAGGAGAAGCGGGAGGTCCCGGAAGACGGGGATCGCCGTCTCGAACCGGAAGCTCTTCACCGTGCGCCGCGTCCCCGGCTCCGCGCCGTTTCCGGCGAAGGCCCAGGGGCGCGTCGGGCGTCCGGCGTTCGCGACGAAAGCCCACGCGTACGCGATCGGCCAGAGCGGAAGCGAAAGGAGGAAGAGGACCAGGCCGGCGAGGCGGCTCCCGATCCCGGCGCCGCGCGCCGGACCGGCGGGCGGCAGGAGGTCCGTCAGGAGCGACGCCGCGCCCGCGACCGGGTCGACGACGAGGTTCTGCGAGACCGCGACGCCGCGGAGGGAGACGCCGTCGGGAATGACGGAGCGTGGGAGGACCGAGACGCCGTCGAGCGTCGCCTTCCCGAGGACGGCGGCCTCCTCGGCGACGGTCGAGCCGCCGGAGAGGCGGGCCGCTTTCGAAACGGCGGCGCGCGGGGAGAGCGCGACGGCGCCGTCTCCACGGTCGAGGGCGCTCCAGCGGGAAAGGGAGTCGAGCGGGGCGAGGTCCAGCCCGACGTCGAGCGGAGCGTGCCCCTTCTCGCGCGTCCAGCTCTCGTCCGCCGGCTCGCGGGGGATCTCCAGCTTCTTCAGCGCCTCCGGCCGGACGCGCCACATCCCGAGGAGCCGCTCGCCGGAGACCGCCGCGACGACGGG
>JAKPXO010000284.1 GCA_029567505.1 Acidobacteriota bacterium | reverse complement strand
GGGGAGCCGCCGGAGGCGGCGCGGGGAGGCCCGTGGCGGGCCTCCCCGATTCGCGGTTCGCGTGCTCCGTTGGAGGGGAGCCGCCGGAGGCGGCGCGGGGAGGCCCGTGGCGGGCCTCCCCGATTCACTATTACCCGACCTTCGAGATCAGGTCGAACATCGGCATGTACATCGCGACGACGATCGTGCCGATGATCGTGCCGAGCATGGCGATCATGATCGGCTCCATGAGCTTCATGAGGCCTTCGACCGCTCGGTCGACCTCCTCCTCGTAGAATTCGGCGATCTTCGAGAGCATCGCGTCGAGGGCGCCGGTCTGCTCGCCGACCCCGATCATCTGGACGACCATCGGCGGGAAGACCTTCGTCTCGGCGAGGGGCTCGGCGATCGTCCGGCCGGTCTCGACGGACTTCCGGACGGCCATGATGCCGTCCTCGATGATCGCGTTCCCGGAGGTCTTCGCGGTGATCTCGAGGCCGTCGAGGATCGGAACGCCCGAGGAGGTCAGCGTCGCGAACGTCCGGCAGAAGCGGGCGACGGCGATCTTCTTGAGGATCTCGCCGAGGACCGGCAGCTTCAGCATGATCCCGTCCAGGACGCGGCGCCCCTTGTAGGTCCTGTAGTAGCGCCTCAGGGCGAAGATGATCGCGGCGATCGCCGCGGCGATGAAGAGGATGTAGTCCGCGAGGAAGTTCGAGAGCGCGATGACCATCCGCGTCGGGAGCGGGAGCTGCGCGCCGAGCCCCGCGAAGAGCGCCGCGAAGGTCGGGATGACCTTCCAGAGGATGACGGCGACGACGATCGCCGCCACGCTGAGGACGGAGACGGGGTAGATGAGCGCGGTCTTGACCTGGCCGGTCAGCTTGACGGCCTTCTCGATGTAGCTCGCGAGGCGGCGGAGGATCGTGTCGAGGATACCGCCCGCCTCGCCGGCGGCGATCATGTTCACGAAGAGGTCGTCGAAGGCGCGCGGGTGCTTCTTCAGGGCGTCGGCGAGCGAGGAGCCCGCCTCCACGTCCTGCCGCACGGCGAGGATGATCCGCTGGAACGCCTTGTCGTCCTGCTGCGTGCCGAGGATCTCGAGGCACTGCACGAGGGGCAGACCGGCGTCGATCATGACGGAGAACATCCGGGTGAAGGTCGCGAGCCGCTTCGGCGCCACCTTGCCCGAGCCCAGCTTCGGGAGCGCGAACTCCTTGCCGCGCTCCTTCACGGAGGCGACCTCGATCTGGCGCCGGCGCAGGTCGGCGATGGCGAGGTCCTTCGACTCGGCGGTCAGGACGCCGTTGGTCATGACTCCCTGGCGGGTCTTCCCCTTCCAGACGAACTGGGCCATCTCAATCCCTCCCGGCGCGCGTCAGGGTCGCCGGGCCGCGACGCCAGCGGCGGCCGCCGGCGGGGCCTGTCCCACGACGCCGACGCCGCGGGCGATCATCTCGGAGAGCTCGTCCGGCAGGGACGACGTGGCGATCGCGAGGTCCTGCGAGATGACCTTGCGGTGCACGAGCGTCGCGAGCGCCTGGTTGAACGTCTGCATCCCGTACTTGTTCTGGCCGGTCTGCATCATGGAGTAGATCTGGTGGAGCTTGTCCTCCCGGATGAGGTTCCGGATCGCGGGGGTCGGGACCAGGATCTCCATCGCGAGGCACCGGCCCTTGCCGGAGGCCTTCGGGAGGAGCGTCTGGCAGAGGATCCCCTCGAGGACGAACGAGAGCTGCGCCCGAACCTGCGACTGCTGGTTCGCCGGGAACGCGTCGATGATCCGGTTCATCGTCTGGACGGCGCTGTTCGTGTGGAGCGTGGCGAACGTGAGGTGGCCCGTCTCGGCGATCCGGAGCGCCGCCTCCATCGTCTCCAGGTCGCGCATCTCGCCGACGAGGACGACGTCGGGGTCCTCGCGGAGGACGGCCCGGAGGGCGTTCGGGAAGGAGTGGGTGTCGGCGTGCAGCTCGCGCTGGTTGACGATGCAGCGCTTGTGGGTGTGGAGGAACTCGATCGGGTCCTCGATCGTGACGATGTGCTTCGGCTGCTCGCGGTTGACCTTGTCGATCATCGTCGCGAGGGTCGTCGACTTGCCCGACCCGGTCGGTCCGGTCACCAGGACGAGCCCGCGCGGCTTGTTGCAGAGGTTCTCGACCACCGACGGGATGCCGAGCTCCTTGAAGCCGAGGATCTCGTACGGGATCTGCCGGAAGACCGCCGAGACCGCGCCCCGCTGCATGAAGACGTTTCCCCGGAACCGCGCGAGCCCTTTCACTCCGAACGAGAGGTCCAGCTCGAGGTTCTCCTCGAAGCGGTGCTTCTGGACGTCGGTCAGGATCGAGTAGCAGAGCTGCTTCGTCTCCGGGACGGTGAGCGGCGGGTAGTCGAGCGCCTGGATGTCGCCGTGCACCCGGATCATCGGGGGGGAATTCGTGGTGATGTGCAGATCCGACCCGCCCCGCTCGACGAGAGTCTTCAGAAGCTGGTGCAGCGTTGCCGACATCGAAACCCCCTGTCCGAGGTGCTGTCGAGAATCATACCGCAGCGCCGGTCGCGGGCCGGAGGGAGGGGCCCGGCTCCGCCCGGAGCGGCGGAGGCTACAGCACGGTCTCCCGGACGACCTCCTCGATCGTCGTCATCCCGTCCTTGATCTTCTGGAGGCCGGAGCCGCGGAGGGTGACCATCCCCTCCTCGACCCCCTTCCGCCTGATCTCCACGGAGGAGGCGCCGGAGAGGATCATCTCCTTGATCTCCTCGGAGACCTCGAGGACCTCGACGAGGGCGACGCGCCCCTTCAGGCCCGTCCCGTTGCAGCGCTCGCACCCCTTCCCCTTCATGACCTGAACGGACTTCGACTCCTCGGGAGTGAAGCCGAGCTGGATCAGGACCTGGGGCGGCACCTCGGTCGGCACCTTGCAGTTCGAGCAGACGCGCCGGATGAGGCGCTGCGCGGCGATCAGGACGACGGACGTCGCGACGAGGTACGGCTCGATGCCCATGTTCATGAGCCGGTTGATCGTCGACGGGGCGTCGTTCGTGTGGAGGGTCGAAAGGACGAGGTGGCCCGTCAGGGAGGCCTTGACGGCGATCTCGGCGGTCTCGAAGTCGCGGATCTCGCCGACGAGGATGATGTTCGGGTCCTGCCGGAGGAAGGAGCGGAGCGCGGCCGCGAAGTTCAGGCCGATCGAGTCCTTCATCTGGACCTGGTTGATGCCGGGCAGGTTGAACTCGACCGGGTCCTCCGCCGTCATGATGTTCGTGTCGGGGGTGTTGATCCGCGAGAGGGCCGAGTAGAGGGTGTTCGTCTTCCCGGAGCCGGTCGGCCCGGTGACGAGGACCATTCCCCAGGGGCGCAGGATCGCCTTCTCGAACCGCTGGAGGCTCGACTTCTCGAAGCCCAGCTTCGTCATGTCGAGCATCAGGTTGTCCTTGTCGAGGAGCCGGCAGACGATCTTCTCGCCGAAGAGGGTCGGCAGGACGCTGACGCGGTAGTCGAGCTCCTTCACCTTCCCCGCGAGCTTCATCTTGATCTTGATCCGGCCGTCCTGCGGGAGCCGCTTCTCGGCGATGTCGAGCCGCGCGAGGATCTTGATGCGCGAGGCGATCGCCTCCTTGAGCTTCGAGGGGGGGTTCATCACCTCCTCGAGGATGCCGTCGATCCGGTACCTTACGCGGTACTCCTTCTCGTAGGGCTCGATGTGGATGTCGGAGGCGCCGCGCTTGATGGCGTCCGTCAGGATGATGTTGACGAGCCGGACGACCGGGGCCTCTTCCCCCTCCTCGACGAGCTTCTCGAGGTCGATCGCGTCCTGCTCCTCCTCGTCCACGACCTCGAGGGAGGTGTCGGAGGAGTCGACCGCCGACATCTCCTCCATGACCTTCTTCAGCTCGAGGGCGTGGGAGGCGCCGTAGTTCCGGTCGATCGCGTGCTGGAGCGCGATCTCGGAGGCCACGACCGGCTCGACGTTGTAGCCGGTCATGAACTTCAGGTCGTCCATCGCGAAGACGTTCGTCGGGTCGGCCATCGCGATGGTGAGCGTCGCGCCGGTCTTGTTGACCGGGAGGATGTTGTACTTGCGCGCGACCTCGGCGGGGACGAGCTTCAGGACGTTCGGGTCGATCTCGAAGTGCGTCAGGTTGATCGACGGCACGCCGAACTGCGCGGAGAGCGTCTCCGTAATGTCGTCCTCGGTGACGAAGCCGAGCCGCACGAGCGTCTCGCCCAGCTTCACCCCCGATTCCTTCTGCTGCTTCAGGGCCGCGGCGAGCTGCTCCGCGTTGATGAGCTTCGCCTTCAGGAGAAGTTCTCCGAGCTTGACCGCCATGTGGGCAATGATAGTCGGTCGCCCGCCCTTCGGCAGGGCCGGCCTTCAGCGGGCGGCCGGAGGGGGGGCGGCCCCGGCCGGAGGCTCGGCCGTCACGCGGGTGAGGCGGGCCGTCACCGAGCCGATCGGGAGGATCGTCCGGGCCATCACCGGGAGGCGCCGCTCGTCGTCGCTGAACCAGAGGAAGAGCTTCCCCTTGTTCTGGTCCTCGCTCCCCTCGCCCTCGTGCATCCGCGGCTGGACCTTGATCGCGTCGAACGTGCCGAGCTCCGTCTCGACCTTCTCCCGGCCGAGGACCGCCACCACGAGCCGGTAGAGCCGCCCGCGCGAGCAGAGGTCGACGCGGGTCTCCTCGCCGGGGACGAGGCGGACGGTCCGCATGTAATAGAAGGAGGAGATGACGTCCTGGAAGCGGGGCGGGAGCGACACGACCCGACGGCGGTCATTCGCGTTCCGCCAGGTGCCGACGCGCTTCGCGAGGTCGAACTCCTCCACCTCGTCGGCCGAGTAGCGCCCCTCGCGGGCCCGCTTCTCGAAGCGGACCGGGGTGAAGTCCCGGGCGTCGATCCACGACTCGTAGCGGGTGTCGACGGGGTAGAAGCGCGAGACGTAGTCGTTCGAGACGGCCCAGAGGCGGATCCGGTGGACCGGGACCCCGTCGGGGCTCCACTCCCGGGTCGTGGCGAGCGTCATCTCGCCCCCCTCGATCTTGAGCCACGAGACGGTGTAGACGAGCGTCTCGCCGGCGCGGAACG
>JAKPXO010000263.1 GCA_029567505.1 Acidobacteriota bacterium | reverse complement strand
ACTTCGCCGAGGCCGCCCGCCTCCTCGGGCTCGCGCTCGCGTCCGACCCCGCGCTCCCGGACGGTCTCGCGCTCCTCGACCGCGCCCGCCGCGCCGCCGCCGAAGAGGCCGACGGGGACGCCGTGCGACGGGTCGACGAAGCCCTCGCCGCCGGTCCCTCCCTCGAGGCGCTCGCCGCGTTCGCCGAGCTGCCGGCCGCGCTCCGGGCCCGCGTCCGAGCCGGAACGGAGACTCCCGAGATCGCGCTCGTCGACGAGGTCCTCGCCGCTTCTCCGTCCGAGAAGCCCCGCGCCGCCGCGGACGCCGCCCTCGCTCTCGCCGCGGCCGAGCGAGCCCTTCGCGGCGGCGAATCGGCCGCGTCGCTCCGCCTCGTCGAAGGCCATCCCCGGACGCTCGGCCGCCTGCCGCGGGCGCTCGCCCTCGAGAGGGAGGCGCGAGCCGCCCTTGCCGCAGCGCGCGCCGCCGCCGCGAGAGCGGCCCTCGACCCGGTCCGCGCCGCGCTCGAGTGCGCCGACCTCGACGGCGCCTCCGCTCTCCTCGGCGCGGTGAGGAAGGCGGACCTCGACGCCGAGGGGCGCGCGCGCTTCTCGAACCTCGAGGCGACCCTTCGCGAGCGGCTGGCCGCCCGGCGAGCCGCCCTCGACGCCGAGGCCGCGGTGGCTGCCCGCCGGGCGCTGCGCCTCGCCGTCTCCGACGAGCCCGGTCCCGCCGACGAGCTCGCCGACGTGCTGGGCTACTTCGCGGCCGAGCGCTGCCGTCCGACGCTCTCCGCGACCGGCGCCCGCCTCGCCGTGACCGAGTCCTACTCCGACTGGCTCTTCGTCCGGGTCTTCGACGTGGAGAAGAACGAGGTCGTCCGCCGCATCTCCCTTCGCGCGCCTCATCCCGTTGGTGAGCACGAGAGCGCCCTCGTCGAGGGGGACCGGCTGACGGTCCTCGGCAGCGACCTGGGCCTCGTCTCGCTCGATCTCGTCTCGGCCGGGGTCGTCCGCACGGCGTCTCTCGCCGCCGTCGCGCCCGCCGGCGCGCGCGTCGAGCGGGCGATCCTCCAGCCCGGCTCCGAGAACGCCTGGGTGGAGACCACAGTCGGTCCCGATCGCCGCTTCGTCACCTGGCTCGTCGACACCCGGGCAGCCCGGGTGCGGTCGAGGCACGCAGAAGGCCCTGCCATTTCCATCGCTCCTCTCGGAGCCCGTTCCGTCGCCATCCTCGAGGACGATCGGCGCGCGCGGCTCCTCTCGGCCGACGGCTCGCCGGCCGCCGCCGCCCCGCCTCCCCTCCCGCTCGACCTCCAGTGCGCGGCCCCGGCCCCTGCGGGCCCCGGCCTCCTCCTCGCCGGCGTCGACTCGCGCGGGATCGCTCCGGACGACGACGTCCCGCTCGAGGCCGACCCGCTTCGCGTCCTCTCGCTCGAACCGGGCCCGTCGGCCACGCTTATCGGCCCCGGCCTCGACCTTCCCGGCACCGACGGGGAACGCTCGTGCGCCCTCGCCACCGCGCGCGGCCAGGGGCTCTCCTTCGCCCTCAGCCTCGTCGAGGACGGGAGCCGCGTCTTCACCCTCGGCCCCGGCCCCGAGCTTCTCGGCTCCGGCGCGCGCGTCCCGGCCGAGACGGTCTTCTTCGTCGACGCCGAATCGACCCAGGTCGTCGCCGGCTGCTGGTGGGGCGAACGGTTCGCCGCCGTCCCGCTCGGCAGGGAGACGCAGTGGCCCTCCTGGGGCGGCCCGCTCGTCGACCGGGACGCCTACCCGAAGGGGCGGCCGCTCGACGACGACTTCGTCTGCCGCGGCCGATCGCGTTCGGTCAACGCGCTCTCCCTCGCGATCTACGCGGAGCTCTCGAGCCTTTCCCCGCGCGACGCCGACCGCCAGGCCGGGCGGCTCGTCGACGAGGCGCCCGACGGCGACACGGTCGATGGGGTCATCGGCGCCCTCGAGCGGCTCTCCCCCGGTTCCTCCCGGGCGCGCCGCGCGGAGATCGCCCTCCTGCAGCGGTTCCCGGACCACCCTGCCGCGACGATGCGGACGCTTCGGCACCATGCGGGCGAAGGCCGCTGGGACCTCGTCCTCGCGGGCGTCCGGAGCGTCCCGGCGAAATCCGCCGCCTCCCTGCCGCCCCACTTCCTCCACCTCGAGGCAATCGCCCTCGCGCGCGCCGGCGACCTTCGCGCCGCGCTCGCCCTGCTCGACCGGATCGGCGACGACCCGGAGGAGTCCGGCTGCGAGACCGGCGCGCTGCGCGCCCTCCTTCGCGAGTGCGTTGCCGGCGAACCGTCCGCTTCGCCGCTCGGACGCCTCGTCGCCGACGTGCGGAAGGCCCTCGACGCCCACGCTGCCGGCAACTACGGGCGCGCCGTCACCCTCCTCGATCGCGCACCCGTCTGGGCCTCGGACCTCTTCCAGGGGCACGCCCTCCTCGCGTCCGCCTGGC
>JAKPXO010000258.1 GCA_029567505.1 Acidobacteriota bacterium | reverse complement strand
CCGCAGCTCTTCGAGGAGCTTCTCGGTCCGGATCGTCCCGTCCGTCCTGACGAGAAGGGCGAGGACCCGCCGGACGTCGCCGAGGAGCTGCACGCCGTCTGACTCGTCCTCCTCGGCTCGCTCTCCCGCGAGGGCGACGATCGCCCGGCGGGCGCGCTCAGGCCAAGGCCCGCCGGCAAGGTCCGCGAGGGCGAGGAGCGGTTCCGCTCCGTCGGCCGCCCGGTCTCCCAGCTCGCGAGGGAGCGAGGGCCGGGCCGTCTTGAGCTTCCCGAGGTTCGCCGTCGTCCACGCCTCCAGGCGGGCGCGGACCTCGCGGGCGTCCTTCTCGACGTCCCGGAGCCGGAACCGTTCGGCCGAATCGGTCCGGCGCTTCCGCTTCATCTCGACGATGAAGGACCGATCCGCGACCGTCTCCGGCAACGTCCCGATACCGGCAAGCGCCTTCGGGCAGTAGACGGAGAAATCGACGAGCTTGTCTGACTTCGCGTCGAGGACTCGCGGGACGGTCACGCCTCGCCGGCTCCCGGCGTTCAAGAGGGCGCGAACCGCTTCCATGCGGGAGTCTCCACGCTGCGAAAAGAGGGCGTCCGTCTCGTCGAGGAGGAGGGTCGGCCGGTCCTTCTCGATCTTCCGGTACAGGACCGCCTCCGACGGTTGGACGGCGTGCCACGGCGCACGGGTGACGACGCCGAGGACCTCGAGGAGGCGCGTCTTACCGCTCCTCTTCTCGGCGCTCAGAATCGCGAGGTAGGGCGTCTGGTCTGACGCCTCAAAGGCCCAGGTATGAGCCGTCCAGAGGGCGACGAGCTGCGCTTGCTCGGGCGTGACGACGACGAACCGGCGGACAAACCGGGTGAGGGAGTCGAGGACGTCGACGCCGTCGACCCGGGCGAGAGCGTCGGCCGTCGGCGCGTCGGCCGCGAGGGACTCCAGCTCCTCCCGCGTCCCGCCGGCCGCGAGCCAGTCGCTCGCGTCCTTCACGCCGGGTCGGCCCAGGTTGAGCACGCGCACCTCGGCGGCGACGCCTCGGAGGCTCTGAGCGACGGCGCGGCCGTGCTCCCGGCCCGGCTCATCGTCGTCAGGGACGACGACGACGCGGGCGCCGCGGAGCGTCTCGACGTAGTCAGCGGCCCGCCAACTCTTCGCGCCTCCGGCGTGCGTCGTCGCCCGGAGCCCGGCGGCGCGGAGGTTGTCGACGTCCTTTTCCCCCTCGACGAGGAAGAGAGGGAGCCCGGCCCGGACCGCTTCGGCGACCTCGGGCAGGTGGTAGAGGACGCGCCGCGTCCCGTTCAGATTCCAGGCGTAGCCGTCCTTCCCGGCCGGGTCCGGGCGCCGCTGGCGGAAGTCCTTCGGCTCGAAGCGGACGACCTCGAAGAGGAGCGCGCCCGTCTCGTCGGTGTAGCGGTAGACGGCCTTGATGCGCTTCGACCCGCGGCGCTCGTCCCGCTCCGGCGAGATGTCCGCGACCGTCAGGCCGAGGGCGCCGAGGATCGCCTCGAGGTCGCATCCGGCGTGACACTTCACGAGAGCGCGGCCGTCCCGGCCCTGCGAGACGGAGAGGCTCGCGCTCCGGTCCTCGTGCGCCGGGCATTGCCACGCGGAGCCCTTGCCGCGCGAGCCGTGAGCCTCGAGGGCGGCCGTGAGCCGCTCGCTCATGGCGCTCATCGCCGGGCCTCCCAGGTCTCCGACGCCGCGAGGGCGGGCGCGTTCATGCCGTCACCTCGTCGCAAAGGTCGGAGGCCCATTGGTCGATCGCATCCGAGAGGCCCGCGACGGACCGCGAGGAACGGACCGAGTCAGCCGCGAACCAGAGCGCGGAAACGGCCCAGGCCGGGACCTCGGCCTTCCTCCAGTCCGGAGGGCCATAGGCCCTATGTCTCGTGACATACCCGTTCAGAAGGTGAAGTGCATCTACGGCAACGGGAGGGACGGAGGCCCAGGCCGCGCCTTCCGACGCCTGAGGCCGTAGGACGCTGTAGATGATCTGCGGGTAAGCCTCGACGGCCTCCTCCGTGAAGTCGCCGACGAGGTCGGAGTGATCCTCGGGATAGATGTCGCGGAGCCTGAGGAGCTGGCGGAGATGTCCCTCGGTCAACGTCCCGGACGAGAGGAAGACGGTCAGGAAGTCCGGCAGGGTGAGGAGTCGGAGCTTCTGCGCGACGTAGCTCTGGGTCTTCCCGATGAGGCGGCCGATCTCACTCTGGGTCTTCCCGACGTCCTGAAGGCGACGGAATGCCTCGGCCTCCTCGATCGGCGTCAAGTTCTCCCTGACGACGTTCTCGACGAGTGCCAGCTCGAAAGCCTCGCGCTCCGTCACATCGCGGACGACGGCCGGAATCTCGGCCAGGCCGGCGAGACGGGCCGCCCGCAAGCGCCGCTCGCCCGCAATGATCTGGAACCTCTCTCCGACGGGACGGAGAACTACAGGTTCTAGAACGCCGTGCTCCCGGATCGAGCCGGCCAGCTCTGCGATGCCGGCGAAGA
>JAKPXO010000255.1 GCA_029567505.1 Acidobacteriota bacterium | reverse complement strand
ATCCACTCGTACCTGTCATACCTGCAAGAGAGGCTCTACCTGTGCCGGGAGCTGCTGGCGGAGTCGGGGAGCGTCTTCGTGCAGATCAATCAGGAGAACGAACATCTCGTCCGGGGGCTACTCGATGAGACACTTGGCTCGGGTAGTTTCGTATCGACCATCGTCTTCACAAAGACCGGCGGGCAGAGCTCATCCCTTCTGCCCGGCGTCTACGACATGGTCCTGTGGTACGCCCGCGATCGATCCACCATGACCTTTCGCCAGCTTTTCGTTCGAAAGGAGTATGGGGGGCCGGGAACGTCCGGCTACACGTTGCTCGAAGCTCCCGACGGGAATTCCTGGAGGCCGATGACGAGCGACGAACGCACCGCACCGGACACAGTGCCCCACGGTTGGCGAGTCTTCGACGGCACGCCGCTAATCAGCGCCGGGGAGAGCGGAGGAGGCGCGCCCGCGTTCCGATTTTTCGGACGGGACTACCGCCCACCAGCCAATACCCATTGGAAGACAACCCTGGAGGGGATGACCCGCCTGGCACAGAAGGGCCGGATTGTTGCGATAGGAAACAGGATTGAGTACAAACGGTACTTCGACGACTTCCCGTTCTACCCAGTCGACAATATCTGGCTCGGCATGGGCGAAAGAGGGTTCGTTGGAGACAAGCTCTATTCTGTGCAGACTGATCAACGCGTGGTCCTTCGCTGCATGGCGATGACAACCAATCCCGGTGACCTCGTCTTCGACCCGACCTGTGGCTCGGGGACGACGGCTTTCTGCGCTGAGCGTCTCGGGCGTCGCTGGATCACCTGCGACACGTCGCGCGTCGCGGTGAACGTCGCCCGGCAGCGACTCCTGAGCGGGACATTCGAGCATTTCAAGACTCGCAACGGCGCCGTCTCGAGCGGGTTCCTCTACAAGACGGTCCCGCGCGTGACGCTGAAAAGCCTCGCCTACGACCTCGAGCCCGAGCAGGTCGAGTTCGTCGACCAGCCCGAGGTCGAGAAGGGCGTAGTCCGGGTCTGCGGCCCGTTCGAGGTGATGACCGTCGGCCGGTACTCCGTCGAGGACTGGAAGGGGTACGTCGTCGCGGAGGCGACGGCGCCGTTCGGCGCGGAGCCGGAGCCGCCGAAGCTCGAGAACTACATCGAGGTCATCGCGCGGCTTTACCGGAAGAACGCGGCGGTTCAGGGGGCCTCGGGCCTCGTCCACGCCGTCGCCGAGTCGAACTCGGAGCGGATCGCGATCTCGGTCGGGCCTCTCTCGGGACGCGTGACGGCCAAGCAGGTGAACGACGCCGTCCAGGACGCGCTCTCGTCCGGCCTCCTCGAGGTCCACGTCCTCGGCTGGGCGTTCGAGGCGAACGTCGGCGAGGTGAAGACACAGCTCGAGAAGCGCGGCAAGGTTCGGGTCGAGCTGATCATGATCCGGCCCGACACGCTCGCCGAGGGGCTCAAGATCACGAAGCCGGAGACGCTCTTCTCGCCGCTCGCCCTTCCCGACGTGGAGGTGAAGGTGACGGGAGGCAAGGAGAAGAAAGCCGTCGTCACGCTCAAGGGGGTCGCCGTCTTCGACCGGAAGTCGCGTGCCACGGAGTACCGGCGCGCTGACTCGGGGTACGTCTCGGCCTGGTACCTCGACGAGGACTACGACGGCGACTGCTTCGTCGACGGGCAGATGTTCTTCGACTTCAAGAAGGCGCCGAACCTCCGGGCGGCGTTGAAGGCCGACGTCGACCCCGAGGAGTACCGGCTGAAGCTGGCGTCCGAGCCGTTCCCGGTGCGAAGCCACGGGCGGATCGCCGTGAAGGTGGTGGACGTCTTCGGGAACGAGTCGACGGTGGTTCGCGAGATCGCGTAGATGGCGTACTTCGTCGACCGCGTCGTCATCTGCGACGCCTACGCGCCGCCGGACCGGCACTACGAGATCCTCCCCGGCGGCCGGTCGAAGCTGACGCCCGGCCGGCGGCCGTCGAAGCGGTACGTCGTCGGCGGCCGGGAGGCCCGGGGCGGGATCGGGACGATCGTCGGTCCGGATCCCGGGCTCTTCGACGACGAGGTCGAGGCCGCCAACGAGGTCCGGAACGAGTTCGTCAACGAGCTGCGTGAGAAGGTGGCCGCCTGGCGGGACGGCGGGTACGTCTCGCCCGCTCCGGCGCTCGTCACCCGGCGCCTCCTCGAATGGTGGTTCGAGCGCGACGAGGAGCGGAAGGCGGTGGGCAAGCGGCTCTTCTTCTGCCAGCGCGAGGCGATCGAGACGCTCGTCTACCTCTACGAGTGCGAGGGGCGGCGGCGGCTCCCCGAGACCGGGAGCCTCGTCCGCTACGCGCTGAAGCTCGCGACCGGGACGGGGAAGACGGTCGTGATGGCGCTCCTCGTCGTCTGGTCGACGCTCCACCGGAAGAAGGTGAGCGGGTCGCCCCTGTCGTCGAACTTCCTCGTCCTCGTCCCGAACCTGACGGTCCGCTCGCGGGTGAGCGGCCAGCCGCGGGGCGACGGCCTCGACCCGGGCGGCGCGCACAACCTCTACGACGCCTTCGACCTCGTGCCGCCGGAGTATCGCGACGAGTTCCGGCCGAACGTCCTCGTCAGGAACTGGCAGAGCATCCCGCTCGAGGCGCGGCGGGACGACTGGATTCCCGAGGAGTCGCTCGAGGCGGGGCGGTTCATCCCGCAGGCGGTCCTCCGGGCGATGAAGCGGCGGGCGGGGCAGGACCCGGACAACGTCGTCCGGCGGGAGATCTCCGGCTGGCGCGACCTCGTCGTCGTCAACGACGAGGCGCATCACGTCTACGGCGAGAAGCGCGCGCGGGCCGGCGAGGAGCCGGAGTACATCAAGTGGAGCCGCATCCTCGAGCGGATCGCGAAGGCCTCCCGCGTCGGGCTCGTCGTCGACCTCTCGGCGACGCCGTGGTACGGGTCGGGGTCGGCGAAGCCCGAGGGGACGCTCTTCGAATGGCTCGCCTCCGACTTCTCGGTCTACGACGCCTTCGAGTCGGGCCTCGTGAAGGTCGTCCGTCTCCCCGATCCGGACGAGGCCGGCCGAAAGTACCTCGACCTCTGGGACGACGTCCGCGGGGCGAAGACCGAGCACGAGTACGTGATGGCCTGCAAGGGGGCGATCGCGAGCCTCTACTCCTCCTGGAAGCACGACTGGGACGAGTGGTCGTCGAGCTTCGAGTTCGCGCGCGGGCCGAGCCCGGTCCTCCTCTGCGTCACCGACAACGCGACGCGGGCCCGGTGGCTCTTCGACCACCTCACGAAGGACTACGCCCTCCTGAAGAACCCCGACGACGAAGACCCGCGCGAGTGGAAGACGATCCAGATCGACTCGAAGGTCTTCGACGCCGACAAGGGGCGGGAGGGCGTGATCCGCGAGATGGTCGACACGGTCGGGAAGAAGGGGGCGCCCGGGGAGCACGTCCGCGCCATCGTCTCGGTGAACATGCTCTCGGAGGGGTGGGACGTGAAGAGCGTCACCCACATCCTCGGCCTCCGGGCGTTCGGCTCGCCGCTCCTGACGGAACAGGTCATCGGGCGGGGCCTTCGGCGGACGAGCTACGACGTCCTGAACCAGCCGCTCGAGGAGCGCCCGGCCGAATCCGACGAGACGGT
>JAKPXO010000254.1 GCA_029567505.1 Acidobacteriota bacterium | reverse complement strand
GCTTCGCCTCGTCCTCGTACTGCTTCGTCGTCTGGCCCCACTTCAGGACGTGCTGCGTGTAGGTGTCGAACTTGTAGCGCTCGTCGAGCTTCACGCCGCTGCCCGACGAGCCCGTGACCATGCCGCCCGAGAAGAGGAGCCGGAGAGCCTCCTCTGTGAGCTTCTGATCGAGGAGCCCGGCCGCCTCGAGCAGCATGTAGGACGAGGCCTCTCGGAGACCGTGCCTCATCGTGTCGCCGGTGACGATCGGCACCTTCGCGCGCGTGCCGTTTGGCTGGAGGACGAGCTGCCGCAGTATCTTGATCTCGCTCATCCCCACTCCTCCCCCATCTCGGGCACGTCGCACAGCTCGCTCTCTCCGATCACGATGTCGTCATCCTTCCACTCCGACGACGGCCGCCCGTCCACGTACTGCACCGCGTAGCGCATCGCGTCGCAGGCGTCGTCGTGCTCTTTCACGGGTTCGTCCTGGGGCCGGCTCGAGTGGTCGAGCTTCCAGCGGTACATCTCGATCTCGTCGAGCAGGCAGAGCGGGAGATGCCGCGCGGCCCGCTCCTCGTCGCGCTCGACGAGCGAGCCCTCCATGACGGCGAGGCGCGGCCGCCCGTCCCCGGCGTCGCCCATCCTGGCGATGCACTGGCGGATACCGGCGCGGACCGAGTCCGGGCCCTTCTGCGCGGGCTCGCAGCGGATGCCGAGTGCCTTCAGGCGCTCGATCGACTCCGGGGCAGCCGAGTCCGCGACACCCTCGTACGACCTGCCGCGGAGCATCCGCAGGATGTCGGGAGCGTGCTCGTCGAGGGTCCGCCCCGCCATGTGAATCTCGTTCTCGAGGACCATCCGCCCGTCCCCATCGACGACCCACACCTGCGCCGCGAGGGGATGCGAGAAGCCGAAGTCGATCGACAGGACGACGCGCCAGTCAGCCGGTGGCGTGAACCGCGGGACGACGTTCGAGCCGCGGCCGGAGCGCCGGAACATCGTGTAGATGGCGCCCTCGGCAGCAACCCAGAGGCCTAGATACAGCCGGTCGCGGAGGACTCCCGTCATCCGCTGGAGGCTCTCGACGTAGCGGCTGCCGGCCGGCGTCCAGGTCCCCGTCTTCTCGTCCCAGAGGAATGGGTTGTCGCGATGGTGCGTTTCGGCCAGCTTGAGCGATCCGCTCGCAGAGCGAGCCTTGAGCCAGTGCTTCGGCGACGCCGGGTTGCAGTCGCCGAAGAGCTGCTGCGTCGGCATCCGGTTGTTCCGAAGGGCGCGGAGGAGGCTCTCCCACTCCTCGACGCGCGCCTCCTGGACCTCCTGCCAGTAGATCGCGTCGTACTCCGAGGAGAAGAGCCGCTCGGGCTTGTCCATCCCCCCGACGACGATCTCCGCCCCGTTCGGGTAGGGGTACGTCTCGCGGTTGCCGCGCGTGATCCTCTGGCCGATCGCCCCGAAGAGAGCCGGGTGGCCGGGAGGCAGGACCTTCTCCTCGAACGTGACGAGACCCGACTGCGTGAGCGAGGCCCGGGTCTTCCGGATGATGAGCTGCCGCGAGCCGGGGAACGCCTCGGCGTTCGCGTGGATTCTCGCGAGGAGGGCGACGGACTTTCCGGTGCCGGCAGGTCCCGAGAGAACGAACTCGGGCATCGTCGTCGTCTGGGCTTCGAGGTTCGCGCCGCGGAAGACGGGGCGCCTCTTCTCGGCCGCGGCGAGCCCAAGAACGCGCTCGGAGAGGCGGCGCGCGATGGCGGCGGCGCCCGCGTCAGCCGGCATCGCGTCCCTCCGCCAGCCTGGCCAGCGCCCGCCCGACATCCTCAGCCGCGGCCGGGTGAGGTGCCAGAGCGGCCGCGAGAACGGCCTCTACAGCGGCCCAAGACGGCCCGGCGAGGAAGACGTTCAGCGAGGCGACCGGGTCGGCCTTGATCTCGCCCCTCGTCTTCCCGAGCAGCTCGGCGATCGGCTTGATGGCGACGGCCAGATCCTTGAGCAGCACCCTGATGTCGGCCGACTTCACCTCCCACCGGACGACCGAGACGCCGAGGCCCTCCTCTACCCGCTCGAGGAGGTCGTCGAGCTTACGGACTTTCTGCACCTTGCGCGGCGGTGTCGTGTCGAGGGTTTCCTCGAAGACGACCGTCACTTCCCGCGCCCTCGGGTCGAGGTTGTAGCGGGTTGGATCGTCCGGGTCGGTCAGGGCGCGGTCGATCGCTTCGGCCATCTTGTCGAGCTTCGACGCAAGCGCGTCAAGTCGCTCTAACTGAGAGACTTGAAGCTCTTGGCGGGGGAGACGAGAGGCTCGCGCGACGGCCTCGCGAATGGACTTCGGCTGGTAGGTGTCGCGGAACTTCCTGAGCGTGTTCGGAGCCACCGAGAGCCGCGCAGCAATTGCGCAGAGATTCGCGCCGGGTGCGCGCAGCTCGTCGAGGATGTCGGCGGCGTCGGGCCGGTTGTCCAGCTTCGGGGCCGGGCCCCTCTTCTTCCCCAGCCGGCGAGCGGCCTCCTTTGTGTCCACCTTCGCCCGCTTCATGCCGTCCTCCGAATGCCCCGCATTTCGACGGGAAGGGGGTCAGGAGCGTTTCGGGGTCCGGAGGTACCGGCCCCCTCCACAAAATCGCCGCTGGCGGGCGCCGTTCGTGACGACGGGGCGATCTGCTCATCGTCGGTACCAAACTTCCGGCCGAGGTGAATCGTCGGGGCGTCCTCGCAGAAGACCGTTTCGACGGTCCAGAGGACCTTCATGCAGCCGAGGCACAGGTAGGACCTGTAGACGCGCACCTCGGCGGGCGTGATCTCGACGGCTCGCCTGCCGAGGCTGAGGCGCCATGTTCCGCACTTCAGGTGGAGAGGCCACGCCATCAGGCAGCCCTCCGAACCTGGGAGCCGGATTCGTCCTCGGTTCTCCAGATCCCACCCTGGGGGTGCTCCCGCGAACCGCGAACATGGGAGTTGTCACCCCCCCCGTAG
>JAKPXO010000243.1 GCA_029567505.1 Acidobacteriota bacterium | reverse complement strand
CCGCGTACTCCCCCGACGCGACGCGCTTTTCGAGCTCGCCCGTCCCGCGGATCCCGCCGACGAAGTCGATCCGCTTGTCGGTGCGCGGGTCCGCGATCCCGAGGAGCGGCTCGAGGAGCCGGTCCTGGAGAATCGAGACGTCGAGCGAGCGGATCGGGTCGTCGGCCGGGACCGGCTCCTTCGGCGTCAGCGTGTACCAGCGCCCGTCGAGGTACATCCGGACCTCGCCCTTCCGCTCCGGCTCGGCCGAGTCGGCGGGAGACGCGTGGAACGCCTTCTTCACCTCGGCGAGGAAGGCCTCCGGGGTCCGCCCGAGGAGGTCCTTCACGAGCCGGTTGTACGGGAGGATCCGGAGCTCGCGGTCCGGGAAGATCGCCGCGGGGAACCAGCGGACCGGGTGGTCGGCCGGGACCGGCCCCTTCTCCACGAGCGCCGCGCAGGCGCGAGAGGCCGACTTCGAGCGGTGGTGCCCGTCGGCGACGTAGAGGACCGGGATGGCGTCGAACGCGTCGACGAAGAAGGCGGCGTCCTCCTCCGGGACGAGCCAGAGCGAGTGGCGCACGCCGTCCACCGCCTCGAAGTCGATCTCCGGCGGCGCCGAAGTCACCTTCGCGACGCGGGCGTCGACGGCGTCCGTGGCCCGGTAGGTCAGGAAGACGGGCTCGGCGTGGGCGGCCTGGACGACGAGGTGATTCGTCCGGTCGTCCTCCTTGTCCTTGCGGGTCTTCTCGTGCTTCTTGATGACGTCGGCGTCGTAGTCCTCGACCGAGCAGGCGGCGACGAGTCCGTCCTGCTTCTGGCCCCGCCAGGTCTGGCGGTAGACGAGGAGACGGGGCGTCGGGTCGGGGACGAGCGTCCCGTCCGACTCGAAGCGGTCGAGGTTCTCGCGGCCCTTCGCGTAGACCTCCTCGGAGTAGAGGGAGGTCCCTTCGGGGAGGTCGATCTCGGGCCGGCAGACGTGCAGGAAGGAGCCGGGGTTGCCCTCGGCGAGGGCCCGGGCCTCCTTCGTGTCGATGACGTCGTAGGGGACGGACGCGACCTCTCGGGCGCGGGAGGGAGCGGGGCGGGAGGCGGGGAAGGGGCGGATTTTCGCCATGTCGGGACGAGCTTAGCAGGAGCCATCCCGTCCTTCCCTCCCCGCTCCGCGGGGCGGTGTAGGAGAATCCGGCCGGATGAAGCTCTATGTCGGGAACCTGCCCTACGAGGTCGACGAGTCTCGCCTCGGCGAGATCTTCAGAGCCTTCGGCGAGACGGTCTCCACGACGGTCGTCGTCGATCGGACGACCGGTCGCTCCAAGGGCTACGGTTTCGTCGAGATGGCCGACGACGACGCCCGGAAGGCGATCCTCGCCCTCAACCGGACCCAGCTCGACGGCCGGACGATCTGGGTGAACGAGGCCCGGGCGAAGGGCTGATCGGCCTCGCCTCTCACTCCCGACCGGGGCCCAGGATCGAGAACGGGCCGGCCGGCGACGGTCTCGACGAGCCGTCCTCCTCGTCCCTCGGCGCCTCCGCCGGACCGCCGAAGAGCTCCACCCCGATCCCGGCCTGCCGCGTGACCATCTCCGCGTAGCGGCCTCCGGCGGCCATCAGCGCGTCGTGACGCCCTCGCTCCACGATCGCTCCCCCGTCGACGACGAGGATCTGGTCGGCCCT
>JAKPXO010000205.1 GCA_029567505.1 Acidobacteriota bacterium | reverse complement strand
CTCGTCGAGTCGGCGCTCCGGGCGGGCCGATCCGTCGTCACCGCCAACAAGCTCCTCCTGGCCACCCGCGGCGCCGAGCTCGCCCGCCTCGCGAGCCGGACGGGAGCGGCCCTCGCCTTCGAGGCCGCGGTCGCGGGCGGCATCCCGATCCTCCGGGCTCTCCGCGAGAGCTTCGTCTCCGATCGCATTGAGGAGATCGGCGGGATCCTCAACGGCACCTGCAACTACCTCCTCACGGAGATGGCGCGGACCGGCCGGCCTTACGCCGAAGTCCTCGCCGAGGCGCGGACCCTCGGCTACGCGGAGGCCGACCCGACCGCGGACGTCGAGGGGGCGGACGCCGCCTGCAAGGTCGCGCTCCTGGCCCGGATGGCGTTCGGCGCCGACGTCCCGCTCGAGGTGGTCCGGACCGAGGGCGTGACCCGGCTCCGGCCGGTCGACTTCGTCTACGCGCGGCTCCTCGGGCAGGTACCGCGCCAGCTCGGCCTCGCGCGGCGCCTCCCGGACGGCCGCCTCCTCCTCGCCGTCCGGACCGCTCTCGTTCCGGCCTCCTCGCTCCTCGCCCGGGTCGACGGGCCGCTCAACGCCGTCCGCGTCACGACGGCGCACGCCGGCGAGTACGTCCTTTCGGGGCCCGGAGCCGGGGGCGCGCCAACCGCGGCCGCCGTCCTCGCCGACGTCGTCGAGATCGCCCGGCGCGGCGCCCCGTTCCTCGTCCCGCCGTTCGGGACGGACGCGCCGCGTCCCTGCGTCGCCGGGGGGCCCGCCGATTCCGTCGCGCCGTTCTACGTCCGATTCGTCGTGGACGACCGCCCGGGAGTCCTCGCCGCCCTCACCGCGGCGTTCGCCCGCGCCGAGGTGAACGTCGACGCCGTCCTCCAGGTCCCCTGGACGGAGAAGCGCGCCCTTCCGTTCGTCGTGACGCTCGAGCCGACGCCGGAGGACCGCGTCGCCCGGGCTCTCGACGAGATCGCGAGCCTGCCGTTCCTCGTGGAGGCGCCTCTCCTCCTGCCGATGGTCTCCTGACGGATCGGGGCCGCGGCTCTACTTCGGCCCGCCGGAGAGCTCGAGGAGGCGGCGCGCCGGCCAGTCCTTCTCCGACAGCTTGTCGACCGACCGCAGCGTGATCCTCACGTCCGGGAGGTCGGGCGTCGGGGAGACGGGAATCTCCGCGTCCTGGAGGTAACCCTCGTCCTTGTGGAGCCAGACGAAGCCTTCCTGGCCGCCGAGCGCCGGGCCCGAGACCCGGTACTTGGAGCAGGGGACGCCGTCGCGCGTCACGTCCTCGACGAACTCCACCGTGGCCGTCCCCGAGGCGACGAAGAGGCCCGGGCTCTCCGGCCCGACCTTCGGGTTCTCCGTCAGGACGCCGAACTCCACGGCCCCGGTCGGGTCGGCCACGTGCCGCAGGGCGAGCCCGAGCGTGATCAGGTCGAGGCTGTAGACGTGGGCCGGGATCGCCGGAAGGGGGACCGTGAAAGCGGTCGCCCCCTCCGCTCCACGGTAGAGAGCGGGGTCCTCGACCGACACGGCCAGGGAATCCGCGCCGAACGTCCCGGTGGCCTGGCGGGTCGCCGTCCCGTCGCGGGAGAGCTTCGAGAGCTCGAATGTCCGAAGCGTGAACGTCTCCCAGTTCATCTCGCCGGAGAAGAGCTGCCCGTCGGTCGCCCCCGCCTTCACGCGGAAGACCTCGACCCTCTTGCGGTCGGGGACGAAGACGAGGACGCTCCCCGCCCGGCCTCCCCGGGGGTCGAACCGATCGTAGGCATAGAGACGCCCCGTTTCGATCTTCCCCGCCTTGAAGCGGAACTTCTTGACGGAAGACGCCGGTTTCCCCTGGGCGGACACCGTCCCGTGCGCCAGCCCGAGAGCTCCGACGAGGATCGCCGTACCCAGCCTGACCTTCATACTTCTCCTCCGCGAAGAGGCCGGTCCCTCTCCGATCGCGCTTTCATCCGGGCGGTGGGCGGAACGTAGCGGAGATCGCGGGTCCGTACAAGGAGAATCCGGAGGGCGTCTCGCGTCCGCACTATCATCGAGGTCCGGGGGAACCGATGGCGATCAAGCTCCTCATCACCGGCGGCACGTTCGACAAGGACTACGACGAGCTGACCGGGAAGCTCTACTTCCGGGACACCCACATCCACGAAATGCTGAAGCTGGGCCGTTGCCGGCTCCAGACGCGCGTCCGGACGGTCATGATGGTCGACAGCCTCGAGATGACCGAGTCGGACCGGAAGATCATCGAGGAGATCTGCCGCAAGTCCGAGGAAGAGCAGATCGTGATCACTCACGGGACCGACACGATGGAAGAGACCGCGCGCGTCCTCGGCGCGGTCGGCCTGCCGAAGACGATCGTCCTGACCGGCGCGATGATCCCGTACGCCTTCGGGAGCTCCGACGGCCTCTTCAACCTCGGGAGCGCCCTCTCGTTCGTCCAGGTCCTCCCGCACGGCGTCTACGTCGCCATGAACGGCACCTACTTCCCCTGGAACGACGTCCGGAAGAACCGGGGGCTCGGGGTCTTCGAGACGCTCTCCTAGGCCCCGGCCCTCAGACGGCCTCGACCTCGATCGCCGGCGGCGAGACGAGGTGCTTCTTCAC
>JAKPXO010000204.1 GCA_029567505.1 Acidobacteriota bacterium | reverse complement strand
CCTCGTCCAGTGAGAATGGAATGTACTGATTGGCTTCAGACTCCACCTGAATTTCGAGCTCAGCCTCGCTCAAACCGCCGGGTAACACTATTTTTTTTGTGATGACAGACGATGCTGGCAATGCAAACGCTGCATTCTTGGTTTTACTACCCGTCTTGCGCACCACACGGCGAACCGCATCGGCGAGCTTTGCGCGCTCCGCTGGGGTCAGGTCGACCTTGAAGGCCGGAGAATCCGCGTCGAGATGCCGAAGGTCCGGAGGACGAAGGTTCTCATGATCTCGAGGGCCCTCTACGACGTCCTGTCCGCGCTCCCGAAGGGAACCCCGATGGCATACGTCTTCACTCGGGCCGATGGGTCGCCCTGGGAGCCGCACAGCGTCGGGAGGGCCTTCCGGATGGCGCGGCCGCGGCCGGAGCTCAGTGTCCATTCGATCAGACACACGGCCGCGTCCTGGCTCGCGATCGCGGGGGTTCCGCTCCGGACGATCGCCGCCATCCTCGGTCACTCGCAGCTGGCGATGACGTTCCGGTACGCTCACCTCTCGCCGGAGGCCGTCTCGGACGCCGTCGACGTCATCCCGGAGATGGAAAAAGGGGGGGTCGGGACACCTCGTCGCCACCCCGACGCCGGGAAAACCCTTGCGGCTGAGGGCCTTCTTCCCTCTTGACGTCGTCAGACGTTGAAGCGGACGTGGACGACGTCGCCGTCGCGGACGACGTACTCCTTCCCCTCCAGGCGCAGCTTCCCCTTCGTCCGGCACTCGGCGAGCGAGCCGAGGTCGAGCAGCTCCTCGACGGGGACGACCTCCGCGCGGATGAAGCCGCGGGCGAGGTCGGAGTGGATCGTCCCGGCGCACTCGACGGCGGTGGCGCCGACGGGGACGGTCCAGGCGCGGCACTCGTCCTCCCCGGCCGTGAAGAACGACTGGACGCCGAGGAGGCGGTAGGAAGCGCGGAGGATCCGGTCGACGCCCCGCTCGGTCAGGCCGAGGTCCGCCAGGAAGACCGGCACGTCCTCGTCCGGGAGGTCGTTCAGCTCCATTTCGATCTTCGCGGCGGCGCGAGCCACGGCGACGTGCGGCTGAGCGGCGAAGGCCTCGAGAGAGAAGCGCGCGACCGGCTCCGCCGAGGCGTCGGCGTCCGAGACGTTCACGACGATCAGCAGCGGCTTGAGCGAGAGGAGCGTGAAGCCGCGGAGCCGCTTTTCCTCCTCGGCGGTCAGGCCTGCCGCCCGGAGCGGAGTCCCCGATTCGAGGGAGGGGAGGCACCTCTCGATCGCCGCCCACTCGGCGTCGAGCTCGGCCGACTTCGTCTTCTTCCGGTCCTTCTCGAGCTTCTCGCGCCGCTTCTCGAGGAGGACGTAGTCCGAGAGGACGAGCTCCTCGTCGAGCGCCTTCGCGTCGCGCGCGGGGTCGAGACCCCCCTCGTGCGGGATGTCGGCGTCCTCGAACGCACGGACGACGTGGACGAGCGCCTCGACGTTCTTCAGCGCCGCCAGGTCGATCTTCTCCTGCTCGCCCTTCGCGATCCCCGGGACGTCGACGAAGTCGACCGTGGCCGGCGTGTGCTTCTTCGGCTTGAACATCGCCGAGAGCCGGTCGAGTCGCGGGTCGGGGACGTGCGCCGTGCCGACGTGCGTCTCGCGGACGGCGCCGAACTTGTCGACCGACTGGTGGGAGCGGGTCAGGAGGTTGAAGAGAGTGGTCTTTCCGGTCTTCGGCCGGCCGACGATCCCGAGCTTCATGGCCGCGGGAGCGTAGCAGAACGTCCCGCGGCCGCCCGTCCGGCTACCTCTTCGCGATCGCCTCGGGGGTCGTGCCGATCCCGGCCAGCTTCTCGGCCTCCGGGAAGAGCGTCAGCGCCTTCTTCAGCTGGACGTCGCCGCCGATCGAGAGGCGGTAGGCCGCCTCGGGTCCGTGGACCGCCCCGACGAGCTCCTCGGCGAGGGCGCGGTCGAGGACGGCCTTGTCCTTCTCGGCGGCCCACGACGCCCGCGCCGGCACGTCCGGGGCGTTGGGGCGGCCGTCGAGGTGGGCGAAGAAGTCCTCGCGCACCGCGTCGGTCACCGCGAAGTCCCGGGGGACCTCCGGATGGCTCGCCCGGTACTGGACGGCCCACTCGAAGAAGACGCCGCGCGCGTAAAGGGTCGCCATCCACCGCGAGAGCCTGTCGGCCTTCACGACGACGTCGGGCGTGATGCCTCCGCCGCCGTAGACGACCCGGCCGCTCGCCGTCCGGTAGGACTCCCTCTTCACGCCGTCCTCGGCGAGGAGCGGGTCCGATTCCTCCTCGTCGTCCGGGGCGACGTACTCGATGAATTCCCGGTAATCCCGCTGGATGCAGCGACCCGACGGCGTGTAGTACTTGGCCGTGGTCAGCGCGAGGCCGGCCCCCTCGGAGAGCGTGTAGACCGACTGGACGAGGCCCTTCCCCCAGCTCGTCTGGCCGGCGACGATGCCGCGGTCCTGGTCCTGGATCGCGCCGGCGACGATCTCGGCGGCCGACGCGGAGCCCTTGTTGATCAGGACGACGACCGGGATCCGGGCGCGGGAGTTCCGGCCGGGCGCCGTGAAGGTCTGCTCGGAGCCCGCGGCGCGGCCGCGCGTGATGACGACCTTCTCCCCCTTGCGGAGGAAGAAGTCGGAAACCGCGATCGCCTGGTCGAGGAGGCCGCCCGGGTTGGCGCGCAGGTCGAAGACGAGCTTCTTCATCCCCTGCTTCTCGAGCTTCGCCCACGCCTCGGCGACCTCGGGGGCGGAGGTGTGCGTGAAGTCCTTCAGTCGGATGTACCCGACCTCCGGCTCGACCATGAAGGCGAACGAGACGGAGTTCGTCGGGATCTCGGCGCGCGTGACGGTCATCTGGAGAGGCTCGCCGAGGCCGGGCCGGACGATGGTGATGTTCACCTTCGTCCCCTTCGGTCCCTTCAGCTTCTTCACGACGGCGTCGATCGGGAGGTCGTCGATCGGCTGTCCCTCGACGAGGTCGATGATGTCGCCCGCGCGGATCCCGAGGCGCTGCGCCGGCGAGCCCTCGACGGGCGTGATCACCGTGACGCGGCCGTTCCGCTTCGCGATGATGATCCCGAGCCCGTAGAACGACCCGCGCTGCTTCTCCTGCATCGCTCCGTACTCCTCCGGCTCGAGGAAGCTGGAGTGCGGGTCGAGCGTGTCGAGCATTCCGGAGATCGAGGAGTAGACGAGGCGCTCGGAGCCGAGGTCGTCGGCGTACCAGGCCTGCGCGGTCGCGAGGAGGTCGGAGTACTCCTTGAGGACCGGGTTCGTCGCGTCGGAGACGGCGAGGAGGCGGGGGCCGAAGGTCCCGCCGAGGAGCGTCGTCGCGGCGAGGACGAGTGGGGCGGCGAGCAGCTTCAGGGCGCGGGAGCGGAGCGGGTTCGGCGTCACGAAGGCCTCCGCGGCGGACGGTAGCACGTGGCGTGCCGGAGGCGGGAGAGGGCCGAGCTCGCGCGCGGCGCGCCGCCGGGCGCGGGCCGGCACGTCATCCTGTCATAGCTCCTTAGAAATGTCACCCCCTGGAACTCGATAGAAATGTCCGTTTCGCAGGGGGTCGGGGGCCTGCCGGGGGGGGTGAGCGGGGTTGATTCGTGTGGGAAACGCACCGCGTTTTCCAAGCGCCGGTGGGAAAGCGAAGC
>JAKPXO010000203.1 GCA_029567505.1 Acidobacteriota bacterium | reverse complement strand
GACGGCGACACCTCGACGAACGACACGGTCCTCCTCCTCGCGTCGGGCGCCGCGGGCGGGCCGGAGCTCCGGTCCCTCGACGGGGCCGCACCCTTCCGCGCAGCCCTGGCGAAGGTCTGCAACGAGCTCGCGTGGCGGATCGTCCGCGACGGCGAAGGGGCGCGGCGGGTCATGGAGATCACGATCGAGGGAGCCGCCACCGAACGCGAGGCGAAGCTCGCGGCGCACGCCGTGGCGACCTCTCAGCTCGTGAAGACGGCCCTGTACGGCGGCGATGCGAACTGGGGCCGCATCCTCGCCGCGATCGGCCGAAGCGGCGCGCGCGTCTCGACGCGTCGTGTCTCGCTGAAGATCGGTCGTCTCTCCGTCGTCGAGGACGGCGCCCCGACCGGCTACCGGGAGGCCACGGCGGCGAAGGAGTTCGCCCGCGAGCGGGTCCCTCTCGTCGCGGACCTGGGCGTGGGGAAGGCGCGGGCGCGCCTCCTCGCCTCGGACCTCGGCCACGAGTACGTGGCGGAGAACGCGGACTACCGGAGCTGAAGCCTACGCGCCCGGGCGCTCCGCCTCGAGCTCCCTCTCGGCCTGCTCCCACTCGACCATCAAGGCCTCGATCCTCTTTCGCAGCTGCTTCTGCTCGTCCTCGAGCCGGCGCGTCTCGGCCTGGGCGCCCTTTCCGAAGAGCGCCGGGTCGAGGAACCGCTCGCTGATCTCGTGGACCCGCGACTCCGCGGCCTCGATGAGGCTCGTCAGCTCGTCGCGTTTCTTCTCGAGGGCCTTCACGCGGTTCTGGCGCTTCGGCTCGGGCTCCTTCTTCCTCACGTCCTGGCTCTTCCGGGCCTTCCGGAGGCTCTGGAGGACGGCCTCCGCGTCGAGGTGGTCGTCGCCGCATCTCTCGAGGTACTCGTCGTACGTCCCCCGGAAGTCGTTGAGTCCCTTCGGCGAGATCTCGAGGATCCGGTTCGCGAGGCGCGAGACGAACCAGCGGTCGTGGGAGACGAAGATGAGGGTCCCGTCGTACTCGTTCAAGGCGGTGACGAGCGCCTCGATCGCCTCGATGTCGAGGTGGTTCGTCGGCTCGTCGAGAACCAGGACGTTCGGTCCGAGGACCGAGAGGCGGGCGAAGACGAGCCGCGCGCTCTCCCCTCCGGACAGGGCCCGGACGGGCTTGTCCGCGTCGTCGCCCGTGAAGAGGACGTGCCCGAGGTGCCCCCTCACGAAGCCGATCGGCTCGCCCGGCGCCGCCTCCCAGAGCCAGGCCTCGATCGACTGCCGGCCCGCGGCTGCGAGCTCGCCGTGGTCCTGGGAGAAGTAGCCGGGGTTCGCCTCGTAGCCCCACGTGACCTTGCCGGTATCGGGGGCGAGGTCGCCCACCGCGATCTTCAGGAGCGTCGACTTGCCGATGCCGTTCGGCCCGATGATCGCGAGCCGGTCTCCCCGCTCGACCCGGAGCGAGACGTCTTTCAGGACGACGTTGTCTCCGTAGGCCTTGCCGACGGAGTCGATCTCGAGGGCGGTCCGCCCGCTCGGGCGCCGCTGGCGGAAGCGGAACCGCGGGTGTCGGCGGGAGCTCTCGGGGAGCTTCTCGATGACGATCTTCTCGATGAGCTTGATCTTGCTCTGCGCCTGTCGCGCCTTCGTGGCCTTCGCGCGGAAGCGGTCGACGAAGGCCTGATGCCCGGCGATCTGTTTCTCGCGCTTCTCGATCTCGGCCTCTTTCCGCTCCCGTTCCGCCTCCTTGGCGGCCTCGAACGCCGTGTAGTTGCCGGTGTAGAGCGTCACCGTCTCGTAGTCGACGTCGGCGATGTGGGTGCAGACGTTGTCGAGGAATCGGAGGTCGTGGGAGATGACGATCGCGAGGCCCTTGTAGGAGACGAGGAACTTCTCGAGCCAGCGTATCGAGACGATGTCGAGGTGGTTCGTCGGCTCGTCGAGGAGGAGCGCGCCCGGGTCGGCCGCGAGCACCTGCCCGAGGAGGACGCGCAGCTTGAACCCGCCGGAGAGCGTCGAGAGAGGGGAGCGGTGGACCTCCGTCGGGATCCCGAGGCCCTCCAGGATCTCGCCCGCCCGCGCCTCGAGCGCGTACCCCTGGTGCCGGAGGATGACGTCCTCGAGCTCGGCGTAGCGGTCGCTCTCGAAGGCGGCGTCCTCGTGGAGGAGCCGCTCCTTCTCCGCCATCGCCTCCCAGACCTCCCGGTTCCCCATCATCGCGACGTCGAGGATCGGCATCTCCTCGTAGCGGTAGTGGTCCTGGGAAAGGACGCCGAGCGTCAGCTTCCGGGGGATCGAGACGACGCCGTTCGACGGGGCCTCCTCTCCCGAGAGGATGCGCAGGAGCGTCGACTTCCCCGAGCCGTTCGCCCCGACGAGGCCGTAACGGTTTCCGGGGTTGAACTGGATCGAGACGCCCTCGAAGAGGGTCTGCGCGCCGAAGGCCTTTCCGAGATCCGAGACGGCGATCATGGGGCGGGGACCATAGCAGACGCCCGGAAGGGCGCTCGGCCCGGTTGGCGTGCGGGACGGGAGTCGGTCCGGCACGCTCGCGAGGAGCGCGCCGGACCTCTCGGATCTCGCCCGGGCAGGACGGCGGTCAGGTCGGCGTCGGCGCGGGCTCCGACGGCTTTGCCTCCGCGTCCGCGTGGCCGCCGCGGACCCGCTCCCGGATCCGGTCGGCGACGAGGTAGAACGAGGGGACGACGACGAGCGAGAGGACCGTCGCCACGATGAGTCCGCCGATCACGGCCACGCCCATCGGCGCCCGGATCTCGGAGCCGGAGCCGATGCCGATCGCGGGCGGCAGGGCGGCCATCATCGTCGCGATGGAGGTCATCAAGATGGGCCTGAGGCGGATCGGACCCGCTTTCAGGAGCGCGCTCAGCGTGTCCATGCCGCGCTCGCGGAGCTGGTTCGTGTAGTCGACGAGGACGATGGAGTTCTTCTTGACGATCCCCATCAGCAGGAGGAGCCCGATCATCGAGAAGATGTTCAGGCTCCGCCCGGTCAGCAGGAGCGCGAAGGCGGCTCCGGCGATCGAGAGCGGAAGGATCGACAGGATCGTCACGGGGTGGAGGAACGAGTTCAACTGCGAGGCGAGGACCATGTAGGCGACGCCGATCCCGAGGACGAGGGCGAAGAGGAGGTCGCCCATCGACTCGCGGAAGGCGATGCTCGCCCCGCCGAGGACGACGCGGTAGCCGGTCGGCATGTCCTTCCCGAGCCCTTCGACGTACTTCAGCGCGTCGGCCTGCGAGACGCCGGGGGCGACGTTGGCATAGAGGGTGATCGCCCTCTCGCGCTCACGCCGGGTGATCGCCTGAAGCGCCGGGACCTCTTCGGTCCTGACGAGGGAGGAGAGCGGGATCATGTCGCCCGAGGCGCTCCTCAGGCGCAGGCGCGAGAGGTCCTCGGGGCGCGTCCGCTGCCCGGCGAGGAGCCTCAGGCGGACGTCGATCCGGCGCCCTTCGGAGGAGTACTTCCCGACCCGGAGCCCTCCGACCGTCGCGTTGAGCGCCGTCGCGACGCTCTCGACGCTGATGCCGAGGTCTGCGGCGCGGGCGCGGTCCGGGACGATCCGGAGCTCCGGCATCCCGATCCGGTAGTCCATGTCGAGGTCGACGACCTGACCGCTCGTCGAGAGCGTGTCGCGGATCTCGGTTGCCTTCTCGACGAGGACGTCCCAGTCGGGACCGCGGACGGAAAACTCGACGGGGAATCCGCGCTGGGCCGTGAAGCCGGACTGCGAGGGGTCCTGCACGACGACCCGGACGCCCGGATAGGAGTTCAGCTCCTTCCGGAGGAGGGCCGAGAACTCCGCCTGCGACATCTTCCGGTCCCGCTTGTCGACCATCGAGACGAAGATCATCCCGCTGTTGACGGCCCCGCCGAAGCCGCCGACGTTCCCGAAGACGCGCGTCACCTCCGGGCGGGACAGGAGGAAGGATTCGACCCTCCGGAAGAGCGCGTCGGTCTCCTTGAGGTCGGCGCCTACGGCGGTCTGGACCCGGAGCATGAGGCGGCCCTGGTCCTGCGACGGGACGAACTCCGACGGGAGCGCGCGGAAGACGAGGACCGCGACGGCGAGGAGCGCCACGGCCGAGACGAGGACGGCGACGGGGTAGCGGAGCCCCTTCGCGAGGAGGCGGGCGTAGACGCGGGCGAGGGCGTCGAAGCCGCGGTCGACGGCACCGCCGATCCCGCCCCGGTTCACCTCGCTCGCCTTCAGGATCTGCGCGCAGCGGGCCGGCGCGAGCGTGATCGCCTCGAGGTAGGAGAGGGCGACGGCGACGCAGAGCGTCACGCCGAACTGGAGGAAGAACTTCCCGATGACCCCCTTCATGAAGACGACCGGGATGAAGATCGCGATGATCGCGATCGTCGCCGAGAGCGCCGCGAACGTGATCTCGCCCGTCCCCTCGCGCGCGGCCGTCGCGCGGTCCTTCCCCTCCTCGAAGTGCCGGAAGATGTTCTCCATGACCATGATCGCGTCGTCGACGACGATCCCGACGGCGAGGCCCAGGGCGAGGAGAGTGAACGTGTTCAGCGTGAAGCCGGCGAAGTAGATGAACGCGACCGTCCCGAGGAGCGACATCGGGATCGCGAGGACGACGTTCAGCGTCGACGAGAGCGACCCGAGGAACATCCAGCAGACGAGCCCCGTGAGGACGACGGAGAGGAGGATCTCGAACTGGATCTCGTGGACGGAGTCCTCGATGAACGTGGTGGAGTCGAAGTTGACGCCCGCCTCCATGCCGGGCGGCAAGGTCTTCTGGATCTCGGCCATCGCGGCCTTGACGCCCTGCGCCACGGCGACGGCGTTCGAGCCGCGTTGCTTGCGGATCCCGAGACCGATGGCCGGGGCGCCGTTCACGCGGGCGATCCGCCGCTCGTCCTCGAACCCGTCCTCGACGAGGGCGACGTCCTCGAGGTAGACCGGCGCGCCGTTCAGGTCACGGAGGGAGATCTTGCGGAGGGTCGTCAGGTCGACCGCCTCGCCCATGACGCGGACGCTGATCTCGCGCCCCTCGGTCTCCAGCCGGCCGGCCGGAAGCTCGACGTGCTCGCGCTGGAGCGCGGCG